>NZ_JBQFZU010000009.1:0-148933 GCF_056542405.1 Ruegeria sp. AD11(2025)
CTGTAAGCCAGAAAAGATCAGACATGTTCACCGCTCGTTTTCGAACCGTGAATCACGCCGCTATACGGAAATCAATGGGTCCTGAGCCTAGAGAATTCAGTTTCGTGATGATTTGGGAAAGCCTAGACGCGCTTAAAGCTTTTGTCGGTGAAGACTACAACAGCCCCCACATTGATCCTGCCGAAGCTGAATTGGTCGAAGCACGATTGATCAAGCACTATGATCTGGTCGCTTAGGTAACCCGAAAGTTCAACGACCGGGCACTTTGCCGGAAGAACCGGTCCATTGTGCCGATTTCGTTGGTCGGCCCGTCATTCTGCTAGCCCAAACGCCAAAATCCCTGTAGAGTCTCAATCAGACCCCGAAAACGGGGCGTTAACGAGGCAGAGAGTGGCGGTATCTCATGACTGAGATGGTGTATGGCGCGGTCCAGGACCAGCGCGGCGAACCGATTCTACCAAAGTGGTGGCGGACAATCGATCGCTGGACGATGTCCTGCGTTTTGATCCTGTTTGTCATCGGATTGTTGCTGGGGTTGGCCTCGTCACCGCCGCTGGCCGGTCGCAATGGGTTTGATCCGTTCCACTATGTCGAGCGGCAGGCCCTGTTCGGTGGGCTGGCGCTGATTGCGATGCTGCTGACTTCGATGATGTCGCCGACGCTGGTGCGGCGTCTGGCGGTGCTGGGCTTTCTAGGCGCGTTCGTGGCGCTTGCCTTCCTGCCGGTATTCGGCACCGATTTCGGCAAGGGCGCGGTGCGCTGGTACTCGCTGGGGTTTGCCTCGCTGCAGCCCTCCGAATTTCTGAAGCCCGGCTTTGGCGTGGTGGCTGCATGGCTGCTGGCCGCGTCCCAGGAGATCAATGGCCCTCCGGGACGGTTGTGGTCCTTTGCGTTGTGCATGGCCATTGTCGGGATGCTGGTGTTGCAGCCGGATTTCGGACAAGCCTGTCTGATCCTGTTCGGCTGGGGCGTTATGTATTTCGTCGCCGGCGCGCCGATGCTGCTGCTGGTTGGCATGGCCGGCGCGGTGGTGCTGGGTGGTATGCTGGCCTATTCCAATTCGGAACACTTCGCCCGGCGGATTGATGGGTTTCTGAACCAAGAGGTCGATCCGACCACTCAGATCGGTTATGCCACCAACGCCATCCGCGAGGGTGGTCTGTTCGGCGTGGGTGTGGGCGAGGGGCAGGTGAAGTGGTCTTTGCCCGATGCGCATACGGATTTCATTATCGCCGTCGCGGCCGAGGAATTCGGCCTGATTCTGGTGTTGATCATCATCGCGCTGTATTCGATCATCGTGGTGCGCTCGTTGCTGCGGCTGATGAAGGAGCGCGACATGTTCATCCGTCTGGCGGGCACCGGTCTGGCGTGCATCTTCGGCGTGCAAGCGATGATCAACATGGGTGTTGCGGTGCGCCTGCTGCCCGCCAAGGGCATGACGTTACCGTTTGTCAGCTATGGTGGTTCGTCGCTGATTGCGGGTGGCATTGCAGTCGGGATGCTTTTGGCGTTTACCCGAACCCGCCCACAGGGCGAGCTTGGCGATATTCTGCGCGGACGAGGTTGATGACCAAACCCTATCTACTGATTGCGGCGGGCGGCACCGGAGGCCATATGTTCCCGGCGCAGGCGCTGGCCGAAGCGATGTTGCACAAAGGCTGGCGTGTTCGCCTGTCCACCGATGCACGCGGCGCGCGGTATACTAGCGGCTTTCCGCATACGACCGAGATAGTCAAGGCCTCCTCGGCCACCTTTGCCCGGGGCGGTCTGGCTGCGAAAGCTCTGGTAGGGCCCAAGGTTGCCACTGGCGTTACCAGCATGGCGTTTCAGATGATGCGCGACCGGCCGGACGTAGTGGTGGGCTTTGGCGGCTACCCCTCGATCCCGGCGCTGGGCGCGGCGATGATGTTGAAGATCCCGCGCATGATTCATGAGCAGAACGGTATTCTGGGGCGGGTGAACCAGCTGTTTGCGACCCGCGTATCTCAGGTGGCCTGCGGCATCTGGCCAACCGACCTGCCTGAGGGCGCGAAGGGCATCCATACCGGTAATCCGGTTCGTGCCGCCGTGTTGGAGCGCGCAGCGGCTGGCTATATCCCGCCGGGCGAATACCCGATGTCTGTCTTGGTAATGGGCGGCTCGCAGGGCGCGCGCATCCTCAGCGATGTGGTGCCGGGCGCGATCGCTGCTTTGCCGGACGAACTTCGCAGCCATATCCGCGTCGCTCATCAGGCGCGTGACGAGGACGGAGAGCGGGTCACCGCCTTCTACGCCGATCATGGCATCCGAGCCGAGGTTAAACCATTCTTTCAGGATGTCCCCCGGCGTATGTCCGACGCGCAGTTGGTCATCAGCCGCTCGGGCGCGTCCAGTGTCGCCGATATCTCGGTGATCGGGCGGCCTTCGATCCTGGTCCCCTATGCTGCGGCCGCAGGCGACCACCAGACCGCCAACGCACGAGGGCTGGTACAAGCGGGCGGGGCGATCATGATTCCTGAAAACCTGCTTGACGTTTCCGCGTTGACCGAGCAAATCACCGCAGTTCTGACAAACCCCGAAGCCGCACAAAAGATGGCCCATGCCGCCCTCTCGACCGGCGCGCCGGATGCGACCGAGCGTCTGGTGCACCTCGTCGAAGACCTGGCGCAGAAGGAGACCGCATGAATCCAGCAACCAAACTGCCGCAAGACGTAGGGCCGATCCACTTCGTTGGGATCGGAGGGATCGGGATGTCGGGGATTGCCGAGGTGCTGCTGAACTTGGGTTACCGGGTTCAGGGGTCAGACCTGAAAGCCTCGAAGATCACCGATCGTCTGGCAGGTTTGGGGGCCGAGATTTTCGTGGGGCAACGTGCGGAAAATCTGGAAAACGCTGCCGTTGTTGTGGTGTCGACCGCGATTAAACCCGGCAACCCGGAACTGGACGGTGCCCGCGCGCAAGGTCTGCCGGTTGTCCGCCGCGCCGACATGCTGGCCGAGCTGATGCGGCTGAGATCAAACATCGCCATCGCCGGAACCCACGGTAAGACCACCACGACCACGATGATGGCCGAGTTGATGGTGGCGGGTGACTTTGACCCGACCGTGATCAATGGCGGGATCATCCACGCCTACGGCTCGAACGCGCGGATGGGGCAGGGCGAATGGATGGTGGTCGAGGCCGACGAATCCGACGGCTCGTTCAACCGTCTGCCCGCGACTATTGCCATCGTTACCAATATCGACCCCGAGCATATGGAGCACTGGGGCGATTTCGACAAACTGCGCGACGGGTTCTATGAGTTCGTCTCGAACCTGCCTTTCTACGGTTTGGCCGTGTGCTGTACCGACCATGCCGAAGTGCAAACACTGGTGGGCCGCATCACCGACCGCCGCGTGCGCACCTATGGCTTTAACGCTCAGGCTGATGTGCGGGCGGTGAATCTGACCTATAAGGGCGGCGTTGCCCATTTCGACATCCACCTGCAATACGAAGACACGGTGATTGAAGGTTGTACCCTGCCGATGCCGGGCGATCACAACGTCTCGAACGCGCTGTCCGCGGCTGCGGTAGCCCGTCATCTGGGTATGAAAGCCTCAGAGATCCGCGATGCTTTGGCCAATTTCGGCGGTGTGAATCGCCGGTTTACCAAGGTGGGCGAAGTTGATGGTGTCACCATCATCGACGATTACGGCCATCACCCGGTTGAAATAACCGCCGTGCTGAAAGCCGCGCGTCAGGCGACCGAGGGCCGTGTCATCGCGGTGCATCAACCGCACCGCTACTCTCGGCTGTCCAACCTTTTTGACGACTTCTGCACCTGTTTCAATGATGCAGACGTGGTGGCCATCGCCGAAATCTTCGCCGCCGGAGAAGACCCGATTGAAGGCGCATCCCGCGACGATCTGGTCCAAGGTTTGATCCGTCACGGCCACCGCCACGCCCGCGCGCTGTTGGATGAAAGCGATCTGGAACGATTGGTCCGCGAGCAGGCTCGTCCCGGTGACATGGTCGTTTGTCTGGGCGCCGGGACGATCAGTACCTGGGCCCATGGGTTGCCTGCGCGGCTGCAGCAAAAACAAGCAGTTTGACGCAATGGACTTTTGGGTGACGCAACTTTAAAGTGTAGCGTCGCAACGTCCTCGGAGGGGCAGCAGGTGTATTCAGTTGTGTTCGCATCCATGTGGGTCGTGGCCGCGACAATCGTGGCCATGTTGCCGATGCGGTTGCAGTTTCCTCCGGGAATTGTGTTGCTGATCTCTGCGCCTGTCTTAATCGTTTGGCTGGGATACGACTATGGCTGGTTCCTCTCGGTACTGGCCTTCGCCGGCTTTGTGTCCATGTTCCGTAACCCAATCCGGTATTACTGGCGCCGGTGGTCGGGTAGGGAGATCGAGGAATGAACTGGTCCATCGCCCTTGCCGCGCTGTGGGGGATTGCCGCAAATGTGCTGGCGATGCTCCCAAGCAAAGACAATCACTGGACGCGCGCCTATATCCTGGTTGCGGTTGGTATCCCGATATTGGGCTATGTCACTTTGCAGAACGGCCCGTGGGTCGGGCTGCTGGTTCTGGCGATGGGCATGTCGGTGCTGCGCTGGCCGGTTATTTACCTGACCCGTTGGACAAAGGCGAAAATGCAGGGCATGAAGGCGACCAACAAGTAACGACCGCTTTCAGGAGGCCCCCATGGTCGACATCGCCACATTTGCTTATCTGCCACTGATCACGCTGGTCCTTGGGGCCGTGGCAGGCTTTGTTGCGGGGCGCTGGATCGGCCTCAGGGGTCTGTTGTTGCTGATCGGGCTGACTTCTGTCGTTTCGCTGGTTTTGATTGTAATGCTGGCAGGCGTCGGCACTGGCGAAGAGGAACAGGCCTTTGGGCCCTTCATCTGGCTGACCGGAGCGGTCCTGCCCTTCCTTTTGGCGGTCATAGTGGGCGGGGTCGGTGGGCGTAGCCTGGCTGCAAGAGCAAACACATGATCAATTTGACCGAAGTCAGGGGGCGCCTGACGCGGGCCCGATCTCTGAACGACCTGACCTGGCTGCGTGTTGGCGGGCCGGCAGACTACCTGTTTCAGCCCGCGGATATCGAGGACCTGCAGTGTTTCCTGCGTGATCTACCCGCAGAGGCCCCGGTTTTCCCGATGGGCGTCGGATCGAACCTGATCGTGCGGGATGGTGGTCTGCGCGCCGTGGTGATCCGGCTGGGGCGCGGGTTCAACGGTATCACGGTTGAGGGTAACACGGTTACCGCAGGCGCAGCCGCGCTTGATGCGCATGTAGCGCGCAAGGCGGCGGATGGGGGCGTGGACCTGACTTTCCTGCGCACCATTCCCGGCTCGATCGGCGGCGCGGTGCGGATGAACGCCGGTTGTTACGGTAGCTACACCGCTGACGTGCTGCGCAAGGCCACCATCGTCACGCGGCAGGGAGAGTTGGTTGACTTGACCCCTGACGACCTGAACTTTCGCTACCGGCAATCCGACCTGCCCGAAGGGGCGGTATTGGTTTCGGCGACGTTCGAAGGCCCCGCGGGTGACCCGCAGGACCTGCACGACCGCATGACGGCGCAGTTGCAGAAACGCGACGAGACTCAACCCACCAAGGACCGCAGCGCCGGGTCGACGTTCCGAAACCCGGCCGGGTTTTCATCGACCGGGCGGGCGGATGATGTACATGACCTCAAGGCCTGGAAGGTGATCGACGACGCGGGAATGCGCGGAGCGACGCTGGGCGGGGCTCAGATGAGCCCGAAGCACTCGAATTTCCTGATCAATACCGGCACCGCCACAGCCGCCGACCTTGAAGGTCTGGGTGAAGAGGTGCGAAAAAAGGTTTACGAAACAAGCGGCATAACGTTAGAGTGGGAAATCATGCGGGTCGGTGATCCGCTGAAAGAATAAAGCCCCAACCGTCAGACCATAACAGGCAAAATCAGGCGACGGATCAAAGGCATAACGCAGTACGGACCACCCTATAAGGTCCGGGGACATTGAGGCGCACGAAGTGGGACTGTCGAGCAGGACAAACCCCAAAGTGGCGGTATTGATGGGTGGCCCCTCGGCGGAACGCGAGGTGTCTCTCAGCTCTGGGCGCGAATGCGCGGCCGCCCTAAGGGGAGAAGGCTTTGAAGTGGTTGAGCTGGACGCAGGTCCCGATCTCCACGCGCGCCTTTTGGACATCAAGCCGGATGTAGTTTTCAACGCTCTGCATGGCCGCTGGGGTGAAGATGGCTGTGTACAGGGCCTGCTGGAATGGATGCGCATCCCGTATACGCATTCCGGTGTGCTGGCCTCGGCATTGGCAATGGACAAGCAACGCAGCAAAGAGGTGTTTCAGGTCGAAGGCCTGCCCGTTGTTCTCAGCGTGATCGTGCCCAAGGTCGAAGTAATCAAGGTCCACGTGATGGAACCGCCTTACGTGGCCAAGCCGAACAACGAAGGGTCCAGCGTTGGTATCTATATCGTTCACGAAGGCTCGAACGGTCCGCCGCAGCTGTCGGACGAGATGCCCGAGCATGTGATGGTCGAGAAGTACATTGCTGGCCGCGAGTTGACCGTGACCGTGATGGGTGACCGTGCCCTGACGGTGACCGAGATCATGACCGATGGCGGCTGGTACGACTATGACGCCAAGTACAAGCCCGGTGGCTCGTGGCATGTGCTGCCCGCTGAAATCCCACAGGACATCTTTGACCTCTGCATGGACTACGCGCTGCGCGCCCACAGGGCGCTTGGGTGCAAGGGCGTTTCCCGAACCGATTTCCGCTGGGATGACAGTATGGGGGCCGATGGGTTGTTCCTGTTGGAAACCAACACGCAGCCCGGCATGACGCCGACCTCGCTGGTGCCAGAACAAGCCGAGCATCGCGGCATGACTTTTGGTCAGCTTTGCGCCTGGATGGTGGAGGACGCCTCGTGCAACCGCTGAGAGCCACCCGCGCGCCGGTGATCCATCGCTCGAAACCGCTGGCCGGGCCGGATGCCGATTTCGCGTCAGGTGCCCATCACGATGTCGAGCCGAAACTGCGCCTGCGCGGGGCAAAGCTGTTCGGGCGTAAATCGCAGCGGTTCGATCCGGCCCCGTCGCGTTTGAGCTATCGCCTTCAACGTTGGATGCTGACGCCGGGTGTTAGGCGCGGGCTGAAGGTCGGGCTGCCGATTGCGGCGGTCTGTGCCGCCATCGGGCTGTACTTCAGCGCAGAAGACCGGCGCGAGGCCGTGGTTGCCTATGTCAACGACATCAAGACCTCGATCCAGCAGCGCCCGGAATTCATTGTCAATCTGATGGCCATCGATGGCGCAGGCACCAACCTGTCCGAAGATATCCGCGAGGTTGTGCCGCTGGATTTCCCGATGAGTTCCTGGGATCTGGATGTCGAACAGATCCGCGACACGATCACCGGGTTGGATCCGGTCAAATCCGCCTCGGTCCGCGTCCGCCCTGGCGGCATTCTTCAGGTCGATGTGGTCGAGCGGCAGCCGGTCATCGTCTGGCGTACACGCAGTGGGATCGAATTGCTGGACGAAACCGGCGCGCATGTTGAGCGGATCGCGTCGCGCAAGGATCACTCTGACCTGCCGCTGATTGCGGGCAAGGGTGCGGATGCTCATGTAGGTGAAGCGCTGCAACTGATGACAACCGCACGCAGCCTTGGCACCAGGGTGCGGGGCCTGGTGCGGATCGGCGAGCGCCGCTGGGATCTGGTTCTGGATCGCGGCCAACGCATCATGCTGCCAACCGAGCGCCCCGTGCGCGCGCTAGAGCGCGTGCTGGCGGTGAACGAAGTGCAGGATCTTTTAGAACGTGATGTGGCGGTGGTGGATATGCGCCTTGGGCAGCGTCCGACCATCAGAATGACCAAAGCCGCCAGCGAAGACTGGTGGAATACAAAAGTGACAGTGGGTAACGGGCAGTAACGACCATGATGACCGATCTTTATCAGTCCCAACGGGCCATGCGGCAGATGCGCAGACAGGCGATGCAACGCGGTGTTGTCGCCATTCTGGATGTTGGCAGTTCCAAGATCGCCTGCCTTGTGCTGCGGTTCGACGGCACCGGACGGCTGAGTGAGGATAACAGCATTGGGTCTCTGGCCGGTCAGACCGGGTTCCGGGTGATCGGCGCAGCGACTACGCGGTCGCGCGGCGTACAGTTTGGCGAAGTCACCGCCATGCAGGAGACCGAACGCGCGATCCGGACGGCTCTGCAGGCGGCTCAGAAGATGGCTGATATCCGGGTGGATCACGTGATCGCCAGTTTCTCGGGTGCAAATCCGCGTTCGTACGGTCTGGACGCGCAGGTCGATTTGGAAGGACAAGTGGTTTCCGAGGCCGAGGTCGGCCGCGTGCTGAACGCCTGCGACGTGCCGGACTACGGCGCAGGTCGTGAAGTGCTGCACGCCCAGCCGGTGAATTTCGCGCTCGATAACCGCTCGGGCCTGATCGACCCGCGTGGGCAGATGGGGCAGTCGCTGGCAGTCGACATGCACATGCTGACCGTCGACGCGGTCGCGATCCAAAATATCGTGCGCTGCATCAAACGCTGCGATCTGGAATTGGCGGGGATTGCAAACTCGGCCTATGTGTCGGGCATTTCCGCGCTGGTCGAGGATGAGCAGGAATTGGGCGCGGCCTGTATCGATATGGGTGGTGGTACGACCAGCGTTTCGATCTTCATGAAGAAACACATGATCTATGCTGATTGCGTGCGTATGGGTGGGGATCACGTGACTGCTGATATCTCGATGGGGCTGGGCGTCCCGGCGGCTGTGGCCGAACGGATCAAGACCTTCAACGGTGGCGTTCACGCAACCGGGGCCGATGATCGGGATCTTATTGATATCAGAGGCGATACCGGCGATTGGGAGCATGACCGCCGCACCGTCAGCCGGGCCGAACTGATCGGTATCATGCGTCCGCGCGTGGAAGAGATCTTGGAAGAAGTGCGCGTGCGTCTGGATGCGGCCGGGTTCGAGCATATGCCCAGCCAGCAGATCGTGCTGACCGGCGGGGGTAGTCAGATCATGGGGCTTGATGGCCTTGCGACCCGTATATTGGGCCAGCGTGTCCGTCTTGGCCGCCCGTTGCGTGTTCACGGCTTGCCGCAGTCGGCAACCGGGCCGGGGTTCTCATCGGCTGTGGGGCTAAGCCTGTTCGCCGCGCATCCGCAGGACGAATGGTGGGATTTCGAAATCCCGGTCGACACCTATGCCGCGCGACCCTTCAAGCGTGCAATGCGCTGGTTCCGTGACAATTGGTAATCGGGCAGGGGTCGCGGCGTTGATCGCCCTAGCCCCGTTCGCTGCGCATGCCCAGACCCGCATCACGCCTGAAACCTTCCTGGCTGCGGTCCAAGGCAAGACGGTCACATTCGTCGACTATCCCAGCGGTTTTCTGGTGGGTACCGAGGAATTCCTCAGCCCCACATTGTCCGTTTGGCGGATGGAGGGGCGGGGTTGCGTTTACGGGCAAATCACCACGCCGAACGGCCAGATCTGCTTTTTGTACGATGACGATCCTGATGACGTGCCGGTTTGCTGGTGGCCCTTTCTGCATCAAGACCGCCTGATGGTTCGACTGGCCAGTTTCAGCCGCCGCGAGATTCAAGAGGTGCGCAGCATCACCGAGGACGGGCTGAATTGTCCAAGTGTCCCTATTAGCTAAAGAAATGGGTTGCGGCCCTCAGTTTTATGCCGCAAGATATCCACAAGGCCCGTCAGAGGCCCCGCGGCAGGACCTGAGCAGTTTTCCGCATCTTGAAAATCGGTCGAAACCCTAAGTGACGTGCATGTTGGCTACGACGCATGTGTCGCTTGCGTTGTGGTGGGTTGAGATTATTTCGCAACATCTGGCGTTCAATGCGAAATACCGCTAATTGCCGCCATATTTCCTCCATATTTTGTGGAATTTGGCGATTTTTGGCGTGACCTTTGCGGTTTGGATCGGTAGGATTGTAAGCGGATAGGTAAGAAAAACACCGCTTTGGCGGGTCAAAAAAACAGGCGGACAGAGCATGACATTGAATCTTTCGATGCCCGGGCACGACGAACTGAAGCCTCGGATTACAGTATTTGGCGTTGGCGGTGCGGGCGGAAACGCCGTTAACAACATGATTGAAAAACAGCTGGACGGCGTCGATTTCGTTGTCGCCAACACCGACGCGCAAGCGCTGCAGCAAAGCCAGTCGTCTGCGCGGGTGCAATTGGGCGTGAAAGTCACCGAAGGTTTGGGTGCTGGTGCGCGGCCCGCCGTAGGTGCCGCAGCCGCCGAAGAAAGCATCGAACAAATCGTCGATCATCTGGCTGGTGCGCATATGTGCTTTATCACCGCCGGTATGGGCGGTGGTACCGGAACGGGAGCGGCTCCGATCATCGCGCAGGCCGCGCGGGAACTGGGCGTACTGACTGTCGGCGTTGTCACCAAACCTTTCCAGTTTGAGGGTGCCAAGCGGATGCGGCAGGCCGAAGACGGTGTTGAATCGCTGCAAAAGGTCGTTGACACTCTGATCATCATTCCGAACCAGAACCTGTTCCGTCTGGCTAACGAGAAAACCACCTTTACAGAGGCGTTCTCGATGGCGGATGACGTTCTGTATCAGGGCGTTAAGGGCGTGACCGACCTGATGGTGCGTCCCGGCCTGATCAACCTCGACTTTGCCGATGTCCGCGCCGTGATGGACGAGATGGGCAAGGCGATGATGGGTACTGGTGAGGCCACCGGCGAAGATCGCGCGGTTCAGGCGGCCGAGAAGGCGATCGCCAACCCGCTGCTGGACGAAATCAGCCTCAAGGGCGCCAAAGGCGTGTTGATCAACATCACCGGTTCCCATGACCTGACGCTGTTCGAACTGGACGAAGCCGCCAACCGCATCCGCGAGGAAGTGGACCCCGAAGCCAACATCATCGTCGGTTCAACCCTGGATACTGCGATGGAAGGCGGAATGCGTGTATCGGTTGTGGCCACCGGCATCGACGCCAGCGAGAAAAGCGAAGACGTACCGGTTGCGCGCCGCCCCATGTCGGCTCCGCTGACCCGCACCGTTTCGGCAGAAGAGTCGCGGCAGGACGAGGCCCCCGCGGCAGTGGCTGAAGTGGCCGAGCCTGCGCCGCAGCCTGAAGTCAACCGCGAACCCTCGCTGTTCGAAACTGCCGAGGAACCGGCGCAGCAGCAATTCCAGCCGCGGGCAGAGCAGGACGATGACGGTTTGCCGCCCCCGGCATATCAGCCGCGCGTGGCCGAATTTGAACCGGCCCCCGAGCCGGTTGAGCCTGCGCCCGAGAGCTTTGTTGCACCGCAGCCGCAGGCCGCGGCCGGCACACCGTCGCCCGAGGCACTGCAGCGTCTGCAGGCCGCCGTTCAGAATATCCCAGCGGCCGCGCGTGGCCATCCCGCGCCCCGTCCGCAGACCCCGCAACCGGCAGCGACGCCGCAGGCGGATGCACATGATCGTCCCCGGTTCGGCTTTAACCGCCTGATCGACCGGATGACCGGCCACGCCGCCGATACCCCGGCCCAACCGGTGCGCCAGCAGCCTCCGATGCGCCAGGCTGACGCTACGGCACCTGCGCATGACGAGGCCGACCCCGAGCAGGATCGGATCGAAATTCCCGCGTTCCTGCGCCGTCAGGCTAACTGAACCCGGTAACAATGTACCTAAAAAGGGTCGCCGTTTGGCGGCCCTTTTATTTTTAAATACATGGGCTTGTCCGTATGTAAGCAGGGATTTGCCGATCTGTTACATTCATGTTTCATTCAGTTACAAAGAGTGAGTTGAGCCTTTTCCCGACCTTCCTTAGTTGAATGTCCAACACGGGCCAGAAAGGCCGGAAACCACTCACCGAGGTTCACCTTGCAACATACGCTCAAATCTCCGATCACGTTTACAGGCGTTGGGCTGCACAGCGGCAAGCCTGCGACGATGGTCCTGAAGCCGGCAGCTGCCGGTCACGGCATCTGGTTCAAACGGACGGATATCGAGCTGGGCAATGCGTTGATCCCTGCGATCTATGACGTGGTAGAGCGCACGCCACTGTGCACCCGTCTGGTAAATGAAGCAAACGTCTCGGTGTCGACTGTCGAGCATATCATGGCCGCGCTGGCCGGATGTGGCGTTCATAACGCGCTGATCGAGATCGATGGTCCCGAGGTTCCGATCATGGACGGCTCGTCGATCGATTTCGTGCGCGGCATCATGGCCAAGGGTGTACGCCGTCAGGCCAGCCCGGTTCTGGCCTTCGAAGTTCTCAAGCCGGTAACCGCATCGCGCGAAGGCGCAAGCGCGTCGATTGCACCTGCGGACGGTTTGATCATCGACTTCCACATCGATTTCGAGGACAGCGCGATTGGCAGTCAAACCAAGCGTCTGGACATGCGCAACGGCTCTTTCGCACGTGAACTCAGCGATTGCCGCACCTTCTGCCGCCGTACGGATGTCGAAGCGATGCGTGAAAACGGCCTTGCCCTGGGTGGTACCTTGGAAAACGCCGTCGTCGTACAGGGTAACGAAGTGCTGACCCCGGGCGGTTTCCGCCACGCGGATGAGGCGGTGCGCCACAAGATGCTGGACGCTCTGGGTGACCTCTATCTGGCGGGTGGTCCGATTCTGGGCCACTTCACCGGTGACAAGTCCGGCCATGCCATGACAAACACGCTGCTTCGCAAGCTGTTCGAAACACCCGGTGCGGTACGCCCGGTGCTGTGCACCCCAGAACAGGCCGCGCGCCTGCCGGGGCAGGGCCTTGTCTGGGACGAAATTCCCGAAGTTGCCTGATTAGATCACCTCTGTCGACAATTCCGCCAGCGGGTGTACTAAGGCGTTTTGCCCCGGAATTATATGTGCTAAACCGAAGCCCAATCCGGGGCTTACCCCGATAAGCAATACGACAAGGATAGGCGGAATGGTTGGCACCAAAGCGGCAGTCAGGTTCGCGGGCGCGATTCTTCTGACAGCAGTTTTGACGGCCTGCGGCGACAGTGGCGCAGACCGCAATCAGAACCTGGAAGGCTTTACGCCAGAACAGATTTTCACACGTGGTGAGTTTGAGCTGTCGCAGAATCGCTCGGACGATGCGGCGTGGTATTTCTCGGAAGTGGAGCGTCTGTATCCTTATTCCGACTGGGCCAAACGCGCGTTGATCATGCAGGCGTTTTCGTTCCACACGGACAAGAATTACGAAGAAAGCCGCGCTGCCGCGCAGCGCTATATCGACTTTTACCCGACGGATGAAGACGCGGCATATGCGCAGTACCTTCTGGCGCTCAGCTACTATGACCAGATTGATGAGGTCGGGCGCGACCAGGGCTTGACCTTTCAGGCGTTGCAGTCGTTGCGGACGGTGATCGAGGTCTATCCGGACAGCGAATATGCTACCTCGGCCGTGCTGAAGTTCGATCTGGCCTTTGACCACCTGGCTGGCAAAGAGATGGAGATCGGGCGCTATTACCTTCGTCAGGACCATTATACTGCGGCCATCAACCGATTCCGCGTGGTGGTCGAGGATTTCCAGACCACCACCCACACCGCCGAGGCGCTCTATCGTCTGATCGAGGCGTATCTGTCGCTGGGTCTGGTAGATGAGGCGCAGTCGGCTGGGGCTATTTTGGGTTACAACTACCAGTCGTCCGAATGGTACGATGCGGGCTACAAGCTGCTGACCTCGCGCGGGTTGGAGCTGAAGAGCCGCGGCAACAACTGGCTCAGCCAGATCTACCGCCAGACGATCAAAGGTGAGTGGTTGTAATCGCCATGGCTACAGGCGTGGGACGCTGAGACCCGATGCTGCGCGCCCTTGATATCCGCGATATGCTGATCATCGACCGGCTGGAACTGACGTTTCAGTCGGGTTTAAACGCTTTGACCGGGGAAACCGGTGCGGGCAAGTCGATCCTGCTGGATTCGCTGGGTTTCGTGTTGGGCTGGCGTGGGCGGGCCGAACTTGTCCGTCAGGGGGCGGCTCAGGGCGAAGTTGTTGCCGAATTTGAACTCGGCCCAGATCACCCTGCCCATGCGGTTCTGGCCGAAGCTGGCTTCCCCGGAGGCGAGGAGCTGATCCTGCGCCGCATCAACACCGCCGAAGGTCGCAAGACCGCTTGGGTCAATGACCGGCGTTGTTCCGGTGAGGTGCTGCGGGCGCTGTCCGAGACTTTGATCGAACTGCATGGTCAGCATGATGATCGCGGGTTGCTGAACCCGCGCGGGCACCGTGCCATGCTGGATGATTATGCCGGGGCGGGGGATCATCTGACGGCTGTACGTGTCGCGTGGACCGAAATGTCCGGCATGCGAAAAGCTCTGGCAAAGACCGAGGCGACCCTCGCCGCCATGCGCGCCGAAGAGGAATTCTTACGGCACGCGGTCGCCGAACTGGACAAGCTGGATCCGCAGCCGGGTGAGGATGCCGAACTGGACGCACGTCGCCGGATGATGCAGGGGGCTGTACGTATTCGCGACGACGTGGCTCGTGCTTTTGATCTGCTGGGCGGAGACGGCGCCGAAGGGTCCATGTCCGACGCTGTTCGTTGGTTGGAAGGTGTGTCGGACAATGCGGGCGGGCAGCTTGAGGAGCCCATCGCCGCGCTTGGCCGTGCCCTGATCGAATTGGGTGAGGCGCAGGATGGCGTGAATGCCTGCCTTCAGGCGCTGGATTTCAACCCGGCAGAGCTTGAGGCCGCCGAAGAGCGCCTGTTCGCCATCCGCGCGCTGGCGCGCAAGCATAATGTGACCCCGGACGATCTGGGGGCATTTGCTGATACGCTGCGTGACCGGCTGAACCGTTTGGACGCGGGCGATGCCGATCTGGCCGAACAGCGGGCCGCGGTCGAGGGCGCTCAGGTCGCCTATGACAACGCCGCCGCGGTGCTCAGCGCCACGCGGCAGCAGGCTGCCGGACAGCTGGATGCTGCGGTGATGGCCGAACTTGCACCGCTGAAAATGGAACGCGCGGTGTTTCAGACCGAAATCACTGTCGCTGATCCTGGCCCTGAAGGCACAGATGCGGTGGCATTTACCGTCGCCACCAACCCCGGTGCACCGTCCGGGCCGCTGAACAAGATCGCCTCGGGAGGCGAACTCAGCCGTTTCCTGTTGGCGCTCAAGGTCTGTCTGACGGGTGACGACAGCGCACGCACCATGATCTTTGACGAAATTGACCGAGGCGTCGGCGGGGCGACGGCCGACGCGGTGGGACGGCGTTTGGCGTCGCTGGCGCAAGGGGGGCAGGTGCTGGTGGTGACACACTCGCCGCAGGTGGCCGCACGTGCGGCGCATCATTGGCGGGTGCAAAAACAGGTCATGGACGGGCAGACTCTGTCCACAGTCATCCCGCTGGCCGATCCCGACCGCGTGGATGAGATCGCCCGCATGGTGGCCGGAGACACCATCACCGACGAGGCCCGCGCCGCAGCCCGTGCCTTGCTGGATGCCTGAGAAATTTCTGCCGCTTTCCGGTTCTCAAACCGTCGCGATCCCACTTTTATAAGGGCGCCCCGTAGCTTAGTAAGGGATAAGACTTGATCCCCGAGGGCCAATGACCCAATCGACCCGAACCGTCTTGCGCAACCAGCTCAATCAGGCTCTGGCCGCGATGAAGGATGCTTGGCGCGTTATGCGGCGGCGCGGACCCAGCCAGATTCAGTTCTGGTTCATAGCGCTGGCCATCGGGGTCGCCGCCGGGTTCATGGCGCTGGGGTTTCGCAAGGCGATCCGAGCGCTGCAGGCCTATGTCTATGATACCGAGGACATCCTGCTGCTGCACAGCCATGCCGAGAAACTGCCATGGTTTCTGATCCTGATCACCCCCATTGTCGGCGGGCTGATCGTGGGGCTGATCCTGCACAAGTTCACCGATGACGGGCGGGTGCGCTCGGTTGCGGACGTTATCGAGGGCGCTGCGCTGACAAATGGCCGGGTTGAGGGTAAGGCGGGGATCGCGTCCTTCCTTGCCTCGCTGATCACACTCAGCACCGGCGGTTCGTCCGGGCGAGAGGGGCCGGTGGTGCACATGGCCGGGGTGATCTCGACCTGGGTAAGCGACCGAATCCACGCCGATGGAATCACCGGGCGTGATCTGCTTGGCTGCGCTGTGGCGGCGGCGGTTTCGGCCAGCTTCAATTCGCCCATCGCAGGCGCTTTGTTCGCGCTTGAGGTGGTGCTGCGCCACTTTGCCGTGCACGCCTTTGCGCCCATCGTTATCGCCTCGGTTGCAGGTACAGTGATCAACCGGCTGGAATATGGCGACGTAACTGAATTCGTTCTGGATACCCCCGGGTCATTGCAGTTTTATGTGGAGCTACCCGCTTTCCTGATCCTCGGCCTCATCTGCGGGCTGGTTTCCTTACTGCTGATGCGGTCGATCTTCTTTGCCGAGGATATCGGCACCCATATCCAAAACCGCCTGTCCTTACCGCGTTGGCTGCGGCCAGCGGTATCTGGGGCAATGCTGGGCCTTCTGGCGATTTGGTTCCCACATATCATAGGCGTCGGGTACGAGACGACGATCCGCGCCTTGGCGGGCGATCTGACTCTGACTGTCGCAATCCTGTTTGCGGTAATCAAGACAATCGCTTTGGCGATCACCATGGGTGGGCGAATGGGAGGTGGGGTTTTCTCGCCCTCGCTGATGATCGGGGCGCTGACCGGGCTGGCCTTTGGCCTCATCGCCACGGGGCTGCTGCCAGATGTATCCGGGACCCATACGCTCTATGCTTTTGCCGGAATGGGGGCCGTGGCCGCCGCCGTGTTGGGCGCACCGATTTCCACCACCATGATCGTCTTTGAGCTGACCGGTGATTGGCAGATCGGTCTCGCCGTGATGGTCTCGGTTTCGATGTCCACGGCGCTGGCCTCGCGCCTTGTGGATCGGTCTTTTTTTCTGACCCAGCTGGAACGCCGCGACGTGCATTTGGCCGCAGGACCGCAGGCCTACCTGCTGGCGATGCTGCGCGCCGGGGCGGTGATGCGGCCTATCGGAGATGCGAAGTCAATCACCAGGGACGAGGCGCTGGAACTGATCGAGCAGGGCCTTTGCGTGCAGGCCAGCGCTACGTTGGAGGCGGCGATGCCCTTTTTCGATCGCGACGAGATCCCCTGCATTCCGGTTGTGACCTTGGAGGAAGATGGCAGCGAAAGCCCTGTGGGTGCGCTCTATCACATCGATGCGCTCAAGGCCTATAACCGAGCGCTGGCGGCGACTGCCGCCGAAGAACACTCCTAGTCGCGATACACCGTCGACACATCGCCAAGATAGTTGTCCCAGGCGAACCAGTACGAGATATGACCCGCGACCCGCAGCAATCGGGTGCCGTCCGGCCCGATCAGGGCCTCTTCGGTCAGAAGCCATTTCCGGCCGGTCTGATCCACCAGCCCGCCGTCCGAGGCTTTGAACTGGTGTGATTTCCTCTCATAGGCGCGAACGGTGCGCTTGTCAGCATTACCGATCAGAACCAGAGGGTGTTTGGCAATCGCGTCATTGATCACCCGGGTTCTGCTGAACGCCTCCAGCGGCCAGGCTCGCGCCGCACCGAACTGGCGGATGGCAAAGACGTAGTCCTTTTGCCGATGCGAGGATTGATCGACCAGCGCGGGGAACATCAACTCGGGCGAGGCGAAATACTCACGATACACCACCCCCGAGCCATAGTTGCGCCGATGCCCGGTGTTCAACGAAAGAACGCGAGTGCCGGGATGCGAGGCCTTCCAGCTTTCCCACGTGGTAATCACCACTGGGCGCTGTTTCAGTTCGATCCCGCTGTCGACCAGCGGACCCACGACGGGCTTGCCGGTATACTGGTTCCACAGCGAATGCGTCTCACGGTCAAACATCAGCTTGTTCGAGCGATACAGGAACCCCGACGAACCGAAGATCAATGGCTTTCGCCGCCCCGAAACCTGCGTTTCGAACAGAATGCCCGAGCCGCACAATGTGCAATAGGCTAGCGCGACAGGCACGCCGCCGATCACCTCATTGAACATTTCGTGCCAGCCCATGATGCGCAGCGGGTAGGCGCGCTCATCTCCGTTGATTGAGATCCCAAAAACCAGATCGTCATCTTTCAGGTAATTGGCCTGCGCGGCTTGTATCAGCGTCGGGTTGTCCAGCGACGGGATACCATCCTTGCTCACGCCTCCCCAGGCGATCTCTTCCAACCGGATTTTCATCTTGTCCCGCTGCAGGTATTCGGGGCGCAGGAAATCGTCGAAGTTCTGGTCGATCCCCAGCAAAACTTCACGCTTGAACGGGATCAATGACGGGTGGGGGACAAGCTGCGGGTTCCGTTCCTGCCACAACATCCAGACGAACCAGTCGGCGCCGATACTTTCCCCGGTCAGGGTTTGTATGACCTTGGCGATCTCGGCGCTGCGCCGTCGGCCATAGCGCATTCCGGTCAGCAGGGCGGGAACTACGTCCGGGTCGCCGCGCTGCACCAGAAAGGCCATGCCCTGCTTGAATTCTGCGTTGCTGCCGTAAAGCGTGGTCCTGACGGCCTCTAGCACAGGATCCTGTTGCGCCCAAAGTGCGTTGGGCAGCGCGACTGCCCCCAACAGTCCAGCAAAACGGCGGCGAGTGATCGACATGGCATCCTCCGGTGGTGAGCACGCGTATTCTGCACGGTCTACCGCTCACATGCACTCAACAGCCGCGTGAACTCGTAAGCTCATTCGCGGTACCTGCCAGTTGCCAAAAGGACCCGTGAACCACATTTGCCGATCTCGGCCGTTGGAAACGGCTAGCCGGGTTGATACTGCCAGGAAATCCAGTTTCTATGTGCTCCAGCAGTACTTTCTCGCACGTCGGCCAACGAAAAACAACATGAGGTCAGGGAATGAATTTTGTAAAACGGGTTTTGACTAGCCCAATCGTCATGGTGGCCTTGGCTGTTGCGGTTGTTTTGCTGGTCCTTGAGATTGAAGAATTGCGCAAAAGCCATGGTGGCGTGGCGCATACCGCGCCAGTCTGGGCCGACGATCAGACCATGCAGGTTGAGACCATTTTCACCGCGCTGAACATGCGCGCGCTGGACGTCCCGGTAGAACGCGCCGGAGGCGGCGGTGCCCTGGCCAGCCTGGGCAACGATCTGCTTTTGATGACGCATGAGGGCGGGTTCTTCGAAGTAAGCGGGGATGAGGCCAGCAAATTGGACATTGCCCCCCCACCCAACGGGTGGAAGGCCATGCTGGATTTCGAGGCCGCGAATCCAAGCTACAACTTCGCCCACTTTTTCTTTCGCTATAACGATGTTGACGTTGTCGATGGTGTTCTACTCGTTTCGTTTACCGAATGGGTCGAAGGACAAAACTGCTACCGAACTTCGATCGCACGGGCGGATTTGAACGGTACTGCTGCTGCGGATCTATCGATCGGAGCAGATGACTGGAGCCTTGTATTTTCAACAGAGCCCTGCCTTGCGCCAAGCCCGAACGGCCGCGCCATTCAGGGGCACATGGCCGGGGGACGTTTTCGTGTTGACGAAACCGGAACGCTTTATCTGGCGGCCGGTGACTATGCTCAGGATGGGATATATGCGCCCGTGCCACTGTCTCAAGACCCCGAGCAGATGTATGGCAAAGTGATCGCAATCGATCTGGAAACCGGCGAAAACCATATTGTTAGCCAGGGTCATTCGAACATGCAGGGCATTGCCTTTGATGCCGAGGGCAAGTTGTGGGCGGTTGAACATGGTCGGCGCGGTGGAGATGAGCTGAACCTCATTCGTGAAGGCAATGACTACGGCTGGCCGCAGGTCTCGTTGGGGACGCGATATAACCGGTTGCCGCTGCCCGACACGCTGGATTACGGGCGCCACCCTGAATTCGAACTACCGGCTTATTCCTGGTTGCCATCCGTCGCTGTCAGCTCGCTGGCACCCATTGAGAATTTTCATCCCGCATGGGACGGCGATCTAATCGCTGGCTCACTGGCTGGCAACAGCCTTTTCCGTATCCGCACGAAAGGCGATAGCATCCTGTTTGATGAGCGCATCCCGCTGGGTTTTCGTATTCGGTATGTCCATCAACACGGTGACGCGATTGTTCTGTGGACGGATCAGAAAAAGGTGCTGCACCTTACTGTCGGCGAGTTTGATCCCAGCTATCAGTTTGCCGTTTCGAAAATCGGAAACCTCGATCTGTCCAAACACAAGGCCGAGGCTGTCGAAACCGCGTTGGAAGGCTGCGCTGAATGCCACGGTTTCGGTGTGCTGCCCAGTGCCAGCGCCCCGTCTCTGGGTGAGGTTTACGGACGCAAGGTCGCAGGCCTGGCGGATTTCGACTACTCGCAATCGCTGTCTGCAGTGGGCGGAGAGTGGGACCGGAGTCAGCTTGTAGCCTTCCTTAGCGATCCGCAATCCGTGGCTGGGGAGACTTCCATGCCGAACCCTGCCTTGGATGATCCCGAAGTGATCGACGCGATCGTGGACATTCTGATCTCCTTGCGTCGACAGGCAGAGTGAGAAAGACCGGGACCAACATCCAGAAACAAAAAAAGCACTGGCTTGCGGGCCAGTGCTTTTTTAAGAATTGACCGATCTGACCCCAAAATTCCCGGAGGGGCGGGATGATCTAGATTTGCTCAACCTTTACAGACTCGACCGGATAAAAGGCCACATAGTCCTTGATTTCGGCCATGGTAGGCGACGGATTCTCAAAGCTCCAGGCCGCGTTCTCGGTCACCGAGGATTTGTTGACGATCGAAAAATGCGTCGCGTCGCCTTTATGCGGGCAATGCGTGACCTTGTCGGTCACGTCCAGAAACGCCATCGCGATGTCCGAACGGGGGAAATAGATCACCGGAGTCAGGTCCCCTTCCGACAATTCCAGAGCGCCGGTGCTTTCACCCAGTACGGCGCCGCCCGAACGTACACTCCATTTGCCCGGTAGTTTGCGGATTGTGATCTCAACCATTCCAATTTCCTCGTCTTTCTTGGGCCACTCCTCTGCCCGGTATATGTAACAGTCCGGTGTCAGACCGGCGCGGTTGCGGCATCCAACCACACTTGGGCGTCGTCGCCCAGCCTTGGCCGGATCTTTTCCGCAACGTCGCGGTGATACGCATTCAGCCAGTCGCGCTCTGCCGTTGTCAGCATGTCGATCACAATCAACCGCCGGTCGATTGGCACATAGGTCAGCGTGCGCCAGTTTAGCATTGCGCGTTCATCGTCACCGCCGGGCAGGGCCGGAGCCTCTTGCACGACGACAAGGTTTTCGATGCGGATGCCAAACGCACCTTCGCGGTAGTATCCCGGCTCATTCGACAGGATCATGCCCGGTTGCAGCGGCACATGGCTGACCTTTGACAGGCGTTGCGGACCTTCGTGAACGCTCAGGTATGCACCGACCCCATGCCCGACTCCGTGGTTGAAATCCTGTCCTGCAGCCCAAAGCGGTGTGCGGGCGATGCATTCGATATCGCGCCCGGCCAGTCCGACGGGCCAGCGCAGCATGGACAGGTTAATCATGCCCTTTAACACGCGGGTGAAGCAGGACTTTTCCTCGTCACCGACCTTGCCAATCGCAATTGTGCGGGTGATGTCTGTCGTGCCGTCCAGATATTGTCCGCCGCTATCGAGCACCAGAATGTGCCCGTCCTCAAGGCGGCTGTCGGTCTCTTCGGTCACGCGGTAATGCATGATCGCGCCATTTGGTCCGGTGCCTGCAATCGTATCGAATGAAATATCCTGCAGCGCGTTGTCCTTGCGGCGGTTTTCCTCAAGCCGGGTGACCACCTGCGTTTCGGTCAGTGTGCCGGGCGCTTGTGCGTCCATCCAGCACAGAGTTTCGATCACGGCCACCGCGTCGCGCAGATGCGCCTCGGCGCTGCCCGCGATTTCGGCGGCATTCTTGCGGGCCTTGGGCAGGGCGCAGGGATCGCCGCCATCGAGCATTCGGCCCTTCAACACGTCCGCAACCGCCTGAGGCAAAGTACTCAGATCGACCTGAACCTTGCCTTCCAGCGCTTCGACGGCTGCCAGAAACGTGTCCGGTGCGTGGACCCGAACTTGATTACCCATAGCGACCGTCAGTTTTTCTTCGGTCATGAACAGGTCTACCATCCTGTTGGCGTGCAAAATGGCAAAACCATGCGCCACCGGGTTATATCCGATATCCGAGCCGCGAATGTTCAGCAGCCACATGATCGAATCCGGCAATGTGATTGTGGCCGCGGTGCAGTCGGCTTCGCGCAACGCCTCGGCCAGACGAGCGATCTTGTTGTCCGCTGATTCCCCGGCAAATTCGATCGGATGCGCCTTGACCGGATTTATCGGCGGTGCGGGCTGGTTTGCCCACACCCGGTCCACCAGATTGTCACAGCGCAGCAGTTCAATCCCGGTGCCTTCCAGCTCTTTCTGGACGCTGTCGATCTGACCTGCAGCGTGGAGCCAGGGATCAAAGCCCACCTTGCCGCCGTTCGGAAGTTGCTCTTTCAGCCATGCGCTCAGGCTGACTTCGGGCCAAGGTACGGGTGTATACTCCGACGCGACCTGAACCTTCACCTGCGTCCGATAACGGCCATCCACGAACACCCCTGCTATGTCCGCCAAAACGGCGCAAAATCCTGCCGATCCGGTGAACCCAGTCAGCCAGGCCAACCGTTCATCCCGCGGCGCCACGTATTCGCCTTGATGCGCATCCGAACGTGGGATCAGGAACCCGTCCAACCCTTCGCGCACGATTTCCTTGCGCAGCGCAGCCAACCGTGGCGGCCCCTGTTCCGGACGCGCGGTGACTTCAAAGGACTGAATCATTTCCTACCTCTCCCAAATCGGGCCGACCCCCTTTTTTGGAAATTACTGCCGCCGGAGGCAAGACCAGCCCTAGCTGGCCTTCTTCATTCCCATCACCCGGGCCCGTGCCCGCGGGTCGCTGTCGAACAGCGCTGCCAATTGCTCGGTCATTGCACCCGCCAGTTGCTCCACATCCGTGATCGTCACCGCTCGATCATAGTAGCGGGTCACGTCGTGGCCGATCCCGATGGCCAGAAGTTCCACCACCTTGCGTTTTTCGACCATGGCGATCACATCGCGCAGGTGTTTTTCCAGATAGTTCGCGGGGTTGACGCTGAGCGTTGAATCATCAACCGGCGCACCATCGGAAATCACCATCAGGATTTTGCGCTGCTCGCGCCTGGCCGACATTCGGCGATGTGCCCATTCGAGCGCCTCGCCGTCGATGTTTTCTTTCAGCAAGCCCTCTTTCATCATCAAACCGAGATTGGGCCGCGCCCGCCGCCACGGCGCATCGGCGCCCTTGTAGATGATGTGCCGCAGATCATTCAGACGCCCCGGCTGTTGCGGGCGACCATCGTTCAGCCATGCTTCACGCGCTTGACCGCCTTTCCATGCACGGGTGGTAAAGCCCAGAATTTCTACCTTCACGTTGCAGCGCTCCAGCGTCCGCGCGAGAACGTCGGCACAGATCGCAGCGATCGAAATCGGACGTCCGCGCATCGAACCCGAGTTGTCCAGCAACAGCGTCACCACCGTATCGCGGAACTCGGTGTCCTTCTCGACCTTGAAGCTCAGCGGCGTGGTCGGGTTCGCCACTACGCGTGCCAAACGGCCTGCATCCAGAATGCCTTCTTCGCGGTCGAACTCCCAGCTGCGGTTCTGTTGCGCCTGCAGGCGGCGCTGCAACTTGTTGGCCAGTCGGCTGACCGCGCCCTTAAGCGGCTCCAACTGTTGATCCAGATAGGCGCGCAGCCGTTCCAATTCGGCCGGCTCGGCCAGATCCTCGGCGGCGATTTCCTCGTCATAGGTGTTCAGGTACACCTTGTAATCTGGATCGGCCTCGGATGCGGGCGGCGGGGCAGGTGGCTCCAGCGGAGCCTCACCTTCGGGCATCTCCGCCTCATCGCCCATCTCATCCTCGGCCATTTCATCCATCGAGACCTGAGCCTGAGACTGGTCCTGCTGTTCTTCCTGCGTCTGCTCAGGGGTCGCGTCGGCGTCCTGTTCGTCCTGATCGTCCTGCCCGGTACTGTCGGGATCGGGTTGCTCCTCGGCGTTGTCCTCGGCCTGATCTTCCTGTTCGTCGTCCAGTTCATCCGGATCATCGCCCAGCTGGTCACCATAGCCCAGATCTTTGATCATCTGGCGAGCGAACTTGGCAAATTCGGCCTGATCCGAGAGGATATCATCAAGGTTTTCCAGCGTCCCGCCAGCCTGTTCCTCGATGAACCCGCGCCACAGGTTCATGATATTTTCGGCCGCCGGTGGCAGGTCGCGCCCGGTGGCCAGATGGCGGATCAAATAACCTGCTGCGACAGCCAGAGGCGCATCCGCAGGCTGTTTGCATTGGTCATAGCCGCGACGCAGTGCCTCGTGCCCGATCTTGACGTCGATATTGCTGGCCGTGCCGGGCATGTCCCGCGCACCCATCGCTTCGCATCGGGCAACCTCCATCGCTTCATAGAGGTCTCGCGCCATATCGCCCGGAGGTGCATAGCGCGCATGGGTCGCGTCATCGTGATACCGTCGCTGTAACGCCAAGGCATCCGCTGTCCCGCGCGCCAGTAAAACTTCTTCGCGTGTCATCCGGCGGCTGACCTGCGGCAGGCGCATCGATTCACCCGCCAGTCCCGAAGGATCGACCGTGTAAGAGACGTTCAGTTCCGGGTCGTCTGCCATCACCTTGGTGGCTTCGGCCAAGGCTTTCTTGAACGGATCGGCGGGGTTGTCGTTGGGTTTGCTCATCGGTGGCAGGTCCGGACTTGTTCTGTTCGGGCAACCTAGAGCCATTCCGGGGGCTTGGCCATAGGGCCAAGCCCGTTTTCCCATGAAACCAGAGCGGTGTTCACAGCAAAACCTTGCGGCATTCGGAAACTCGACGCGCAGGCTATCGTTCCACCCTTGCGGCAGCCCGGTCGTCAATGCTGTAGTCCATGTCGGCCAGCAGATAGGCCACCTCGACCCAGCACCGCACGGGCCAGCGCCGGGACAGATTTGCCTCAACCCCTCCGGACAGGCGCCGGGGGGGGAGGGGGAATTGTGTCCGGCAAAAGGTCGAATTTCCGCTGCGGATCGGTAACCGACGCGGCCTGTTCGTTCATCTGGGTGCATTGGCGTGTGGCCGGTGCCTCGGGCTTTCCGGACCAGATGGCAACCAACGCGACGCGATTTGATGTCCCGGCGGGAAGCGCCTGCGACGGCATTGCAATAGTCAGTGCCACGGCAGAGGCAACTAAAACTACTATGAAAATGACATGCTTCGAATGTCTAACGTGCAATGTTTGTATACAGAAACGCTTGCGTGTAATAACTCAGCCGGTTGTGAGAACACCACATAAAAGGGGTGCCGCGCCGAACAGTCGCGTTTGCGCCTATGCGTACAGGTTGAACCACCTTGAAACGCTGTCCAGCACGCCTTTCAGGCCAGTCGCAGGAAAGAATTCCTGATCTTTGCGGTGGTGCGAATCCAGAACGGTTTCCGCCAAACGGTCCATTTGACCGGCATTCAGTGCAATCGGATTGTTGACGGCGCTCGAATTCACCTTATCGGCAGGAATGTCGGATAGATCGAACCCATTTTTCCGCCCGAACCTTTTCAGCCCACTTTGCAGATTTGCAAAATTCAGCAGCGAAACACGTGCTCCGGAGGTGTGCAAGGCACTGGTATTGAGCATCAGGCGCGCCGGGATATTCTGGGTGTCGAGCAGATCCGAGATGGAATGATTGGACGACACAAGCGCTTCAAATTCCCGCAAATCGATAGGTTCGTTGCGGGCGTCGAGACCAAAGCCGCCGTCCTCCTGTTCGCGCATCCAGCGGTGGGGAGAATAATACAGTGAGATCATCCGCTCTACCGGAGGCCGGGCAAAGGCATAAGCAGTATAGCCTGAAAAGGCCGGGCCGATCAGGTCACTGTACTCTGCCAGTGTTTGGTGCTTGGACTTGGTCGCCTCGCCATTCAGTTCAAATCGGTCTGTGCCGTCCTGATGCCCACTGGTGACGATCGCGTCGTCGGAAAACCGAAGGAAGCACCGCGTAAAGAAGTTTCCCCCGGTTTTCGGGACGTGAATGAACACGCATTTTTGCTCGGCAAAATGCACGTCTTAGCCCAGGCTTGCGCTTGCGGCACTTTCGGGCAGCTCTTCGTCAAAGCAGCGCTGATAGAACTCGGCAACAGTCTGGCGTTCCAACTCGTCGCATTTGTTCAGGAAGGACAGGCGGAAGGCGTAACCTATGTCGCGGAAAATCTCGGCGTTCTGCGCCCAGTTGATCACGGTTCGAGGGCTCATCACCGTGGACAGGTCGCCGTTCATGAAGGCGGTCCGAGTCAGGTCAGCGACGGTGACCATCTGGCTGACGGTCTTGCGACCCTTCTCGGTGTTATAGTGTGGCGCCTTGGACAGAACGATCATCGTCTCTGCATCGTGGCTGAGATAGTTCAGCGTCGATACCAGCGACCAGCGGTCCATCTGTGCCTGGTTGATCTGTTGCGTGCCGTGATAGAGCCCGGTCGTATCGCCCAGACCCACGGTGTTTGCGGTGGCAAATAGGCGGAAGTTCGGGTTCGGTGTGATAATCTCATTCTGGTCCAGCAGGGTCAGCTTGCCGTCATGCTCCAACACGCGTTGGATCACGAACATCACGTCTGCACGGCCTGCGTCATATTCGTCGAACACGATGGCGACGGGGTTGCGCAGCGCCCAGGGCAAGATGCCTTCGTGGAATTCGGTGACCTGCTTGCCGTCGCGCAGCTTGATGGCGTCCTTACCGATCAGGTCGATCCGGCTGATATGGCTATCCAGGTTCACGCGCACGGCAGGCCAGTTCAGACGGGCAGCGACCTGTTCGATATGGGTCGATTTGCCGGTGCCGTGGTAGCCCTGAATCATCACCCGGCGGTTATGAGTAAAGCCTGCCAGAATCGCCAGCGTGGTCTCGGGGTCGAACTTGTAGGTATGGTCGATCACCGGCACCCGATCGCTGCGCTCGGCAAAGCCCTTAACCGCCATGTTGCTGTCAATGCCAAACACCTCACGGACCGAGATATCCTCGGTGGGTTTTGCGTTGATATCAATCGATCCGTCAGCCATGCGCGTCGTCCTTATCCTTTGGCCCGTATTGCCGGGTTTGAACCCGTGTGTGGTGCAACATATTGCGAGCAAGGGCAAGGGAAAGCCGTGCGTGCCGCGGCTTCGGCAAATCTTTCTTTGAAACTGGCCTTATCCGCGCGCTTTGATCAATCGAGAATCGCGTCCCGCACCCGGATCAGGCTGCGCTCATCGACAAAACGCGGCGTGGATTGCATGTAGTCCTGGAACGCCTGCCCATAGCCCTGCAGCAGCCAGCGTTCCTCGTTCAGGACGAACAGGAAATAGATCACGAACAGCGCAGCCGCCAGCGCCAGAGTCACCCACGATCCGCTGGAGATGCCCAGCCCCACCGTAGTCAGCACCGAGGTCACATATTGCGGGTTGCGCGAATAGGCATACATCCCGCCGGTCACCAACCCGTCGCAGTCGCAGTAGGTGTTGTCGAGGCCCAGAAAGCGATATCCCCACAGCGTGATCCCGAAAGACAGCAACATCACCGGAACACCGATCACGTACCGCAGCCAGTGACCCCAGCCATTCATCCAGACCTCGGACATGGCGAAAGCAATGGTGGCTCCGCAGAACAGCCGGAACAGACCAAAGGCCATGTGATGCCGCCAGCGGCTGGCGCTGGGCCACAGACCCAGATGCGGTAGACGCAGGTTCAGGGCGAGGTATCCGCTAAGTAGTAGGGCCGGAGTGATGGCAACCAACAGAGCATTCGCATGTACGAGGGAAATGAATTGTTTTATATCGCGTTCCATTGGGGAAAGATCACAAGTTGGATGTGGGCAAAAGAGCCCACTCATGGAACATGGCGAAACGGGGATTTGTAACAGTTTAAGGATGGGTCCTCGCCTCAGACAAGACCTGCCTGAATTGTTTGAGAAATGCCGTACAGTCAATCAATATGCGCTCGCAGACCAATTCTTCCGGCGCTAAACTGACCGGGCGGATCTGACTATTAGTTGCGAGAATTAGAGTATTGAAACAGTTGTCGACCGATCAGGAAAAGTTTGAAAACCTGCAATACCTGTCCGTCCTTGTTCAAACCCGCTCCGACTCCGACCGGGAGTTCCGGCGAGCCGCTGGAAATCTCGGCAGCGATCTGGAGTATCTGGCAAATACTCTGGACGCCGAGCCACAGGATTGGCGGCTTAACAGAGCGTTTCACATCGTTCATGTGCCCAGTTTTGTGGCGATCATGTTGATGCTGCAAGAAATTGACCAGATGGACACCGTCTCTGACGAAGAAAAGCACCAGATTCTTACTTCAATCCACAGGTCCGCGCAGCTTGCGAAAGTGGCTCGCGATCGCGTCGAACGTACCAAGCTGACCGCAGCAAGAGTTGAATTGGAGGTGCTTTCGGAATATGCACTGCCACCCACTCAGCCGTACGAAAAGGCGTCTCGTTTCGTGCGGGCCTTAGACAGTATAGCTGCAGCTTCAGAAAGCGCGTGGATTAATGCTAAGTCGAGGTCAAACGCGATACCCGATGTAATGGGCGGTCTGCAAAACGGTGTATCCGGCACGCTGACCCGCGCGGCATCAGCGTCGGCACTGATTGGGAACCTACGCAAATCCATAGCGGGAACGCTGTCTGATACCATATCGGCTCCGATTTCCATGCGTTTGAATGCCGGTGGGCAGGCGTTGAAACACGGGTTAGGTGCGGGGGTCGGCCTGGGTGTGGTCGTCGGTGTGCTGTGCCCACCGCTACTGCCGATTACGGCCGGTGGGGCAGTTCTGGCCGCCATGCGCGCATGGCGAAAGGAAATGGATGCTGCTTACGCTTTGAACGAAGCCGAGCGTGGTGCCCGCATTGCAGAATTGCAGGCGGAAAGGACCGAAGCACTGCGCCAGTTAACTCACGGTGCTTCCGCGTTGCAGATGGAAACCGAAGAACTGAGCATGACGCTGGACGTCGAAACCGGCGATGCTGACGCTGTTATCCTGAAGGGCGAGTATTCCGGGCGCACTTGGTCCAGCCTGTCTCTGGCGGAAAAGGCAGATACCGGTTTTGCGGTGCTGGAAGGTACGGCAAGTCTTCTACGGATCATTGAGATCGCTGAAAAAGACTAACCCACTAAGGCAGACTTACTTGAAATTCCGGCTGTCCTTGATCTGATCCCAGGCCCAGACGACCTCCTGCAGCTGTTCTTCCTGCGACCGGTCACCACCGTTCATGTCAGGGTGCAGCACCTTGATCAGCTTCTTGTAAGCCTTGCGCACCTCGGCCTTGGTCCAGCTGTCCTTGGCCTCAAGGATCTCGATCGCGCGGCGCTCGGTTGGGGGCAGACGACGGCCACCACCGCCCGCGGTACGGCCAGGATTCTTGGTGGCGTTTGCACCTAGTACCTGATGCGGGTCCTCGATGCCCAGACGTGCCCAGGCGCGCGCCTCGGGATCGCCCATGGGCTTGGTCTCACGCTCCCACACCTTGTCCTTGGATCGCTGCGCGTTCAGCTCGGCTTCGGTGGTGCCGTCGAAGAAATTCCATTTCTGGTTATACTCGCGCACGTGCTGCTGGCAGAACCAATAGAAATCATCCAGGACATCCGGCGCTTTGGGCGCGCGAAACTTGCCCGCCTCATTACAGTCGGGATGGTCGCAGATGCGCACCGAGGTCTCAGACGCGCCCGACATCCCCCGACGCCCGCGCGGGTTCTTTTTCTTGGCGCTGGAAACGGACATATCGAATCCGAAAGGGTCTGATTTCGTCATGCTGTGATCCTTAAGAACGCATCTTCTCGACTCGGAGGCAGCAGTTTAATCTAAGCAGCCGAAAGTAGAAGAGGGGGGCGGTAAAATTTTTACCGCTGAGCGAAAAAATGACTGTGACTGACGAAATCCGAACTCGCCTGCAGGCGGCCTTTGATCCGCATGAGCTTGAAGTCATCGACGACAGCGAAAGCCACCGCGGTCACGCGGGTTATCAGGATGGTGGTGAAAGCCATTTCAACGTCCGTATCCGCTCCAGCGCTTTCGAGGGACAATCGCGTGTCGTTAGCCATCGCGCAGTCCACAAGGCGCTGGGCGATATCGTGCCGCGCATCCATGCGCTGGCGCTGGATATCGGGGTCTGAACGGCCAATCGGCCTAGCTACCTGCAGGCTTGCCCGGGATCAAATCCAGGGTCGGGTTCAAAGGCGGTCAGCAATGCTTTGGTTCTTAGGGTGAACATCTTTGCCGCAAATCGGGAAAAATATGCGGCACCGGCGTTTCTCGCACGCAAACGTGTCCGTATCGCCACGTGGTGGTTGATCCAGCGGAGGGATGTAATTTGGCACCCCTCTGCTTTCCCGCAGGCCTCGGTCCAGTCGTCTGAAAGAAAATCCTGAATGGTATTGGTTTTCTTGAACGGCGGGCATGGGAAGGTTTTGGTGATCCTGCAATCGCTGTTCACGTTTTTTTTGTCGTTCGAACTCTGGCTGTGGTTCAAAATAGAACACCAGCTCATTCACGCCTTCGACGATCTGCGCATCTGAAGTGCTTTGCCAATCGGCTTCTGGTGTTTTTGACCACGAGCGTACGTCGATTACCGAAATGCTTTTCGCGTCGCGCTGCCGTATATCTACCTTCTCGCCGAAAAGGCGAAAGTTCCGCGTCGCGACGTCGAGGTTCTCCGCAGCCCAGATGTCTGCTTTCTGCTCGGTTGTTGCAACAACGCTTGCATGAGCCGCCGAGGCATTCTGCATAGCGATACCGGGATGGCCCTTCGCTTTTTCTAGGCTTCGCAAGATGTACTCTATGTGTTGCACGTTCCCGATCCGGGTCCGCATCTCTCCGAGATAAAGCGCTCCGGCCAGATCATCCGCGACTTCCGGGATTTGAAACGAGGCTGGCGTCCAGACGAGGTTGGCGGTCAATCCCCACCTGTTTTGCAAAGGAAGTGTATTTGCCAACAAATCGCCTATCGAAACGGTCTCTTCCGAATCTGTCTTTGTAGACACAGAGTTTTCGGGTTCGGGATGAATCGTTATGTCGATGCCCGCAGCCTCAAGTTCCTCAAGTGTTTCTGCAAACCTCTGCGCAAAGTCCGCGGTTGCTGTTCACGCAGCACTTATGAACTCCGGGTTTGAAATGCTGTATATCGCGCCCAGAATCATCAATCCGGATCGGGCAGCATCGCGCTGTTCTTTGTCAGGTAATTGAAAATTCAGTGTCGTAGTCAGACTGGATTGACCGTTGAGGCAGGTCCAGGAGTACTCGGGCAATGTAAGCCAGTCAGGGTTTGCATTGACAAATTCTTCGTCGCTGCATTCAACCTGATCGGGTCTGTTGATAATGCGGTGCAACCATTGCCAGACCGTCGCGCGATTTTCCTGCAGTTTGGTTGTGCTTTCAGACCATTCAGCTTCAAGGCATTGCAAGTCTGTGACGGGGTTGGCGACGGCTGCGTGCGCCATCAAGGTGAACGTCAACAGTGACGTTGAAAAGAAAAGGACAGATCTCACGATAACTAATAAATTCTTGTAAAATGAGGTTTGAGAAACGGCTAGGGCGTGTTTTCGTCTTTGGGCGGTTCTGTCACCTTTTCAGTCCCTTTCAAAGAGAGAGGAGGCTCTTTTACTTCTTCCGAAATGGGGGCCAGGGCCTGAACTGTCTGGGGGCCGGGAATGGGCTTTGCCTGTGCGATGCTCTCATCCATCCGCGCCGAAACATGATCAGTTTCGATCTCACGCCGGAACACCAAAACATTACGCCAGTTCACTGTCGAACTTGTCAGGCCCGCGCGTTCCTCACTGGGCAGCAACTCGGCACGCTGATACTCCCAACCATCTTGGCCCATCTGGTTCAACACTTGTTCAACTGAAGCGGCAAACCGGCCCTCTGCGGTTTTCTGGCCCTTGGCCTTGATGCCTTTTTGAGGGGCGGGGACAACTTTGTATTCGTAGCGCTGCATCGGATCTTCCTGGTGGTCGGTTCCCGGCAATCTAACATGCTGGAGATTTTGGGAAAGTCATCTTCACGCGGAAACAGGCGGAAAAGAAAAACGGCGGGGTTTTGAGCAAACCCCGCCGTCGGTATTTCGTACCCTAATCGGTTTACGAACCCAGCTTTTGGCTGACCAGTTCGTTGACCGCCTTTGGGTTGGCCTTGCCGCCGGTGGCTTTCATCACCTGACCGACGAACCAGCCGGCCAGTTTCGGGTTTACTTTGGCCTTTTCGACCTGCGCAGGGTTGGCGGCGATAATCTCATCCAATGCAGCCTCGATTGCGCCGGTGTCGGTCACCTGCTTCATACCGCGCTCTTCGACGATCTGCGCTGGGTCACCGCCTTCGGTATAAACGATTTCGAACAGGTCCTTGGCGATCTTGCCCGAGATGGCATCCGAGGAAATCAGGTCGATGATCCCGCCCAACTGTGCCGGAGACACGGGTGAGTCGGTGATGTCGTGGTCTTCTTTTTTCAGACGACCAAACAGTTCGTTGATCACCCAGTTCGCAGCCAGCTTGCCGCTGCGCCCCTTGGCAACTTCTTCGAAATAAGCAGCCGATTCCACTTCGGCGGTTAGAACCGATGCGTCATAGTCGGTCAGCCCGAATTCACTGATAAACCGTGCCTTTTTGTCGTCGGGAAGTTCCGGGAGCTTGGCGGCAATGTCGTCGACCCATGCCTGTTCAATCTCCAGCGGCAGCAGGTCGGGGTCGGGGAAATAGCGATAGTCGTGCGCCTCTTCCTTCGACCGCATTGAGCGAGTCTCACCCTTGTCCGGGTCGTACAGGCGGGTTTCCTGATCGACCTTGCCTCCGGCTTCGACAATGGCAATCTGGCGGCGGGCTTCAACCTCGATCGCCTGTTGGATGAAGCGCATGGAGTTCATGTTCTTGATCTCGCAGCGGGTGCCCAGATGCGAAAAGTCCTGCGTTTCCTGGTACTTTTCGTACGCGCCCGGCAAACAGATCGAGACATTCACGTCCGCCCGCAGGTTGCCGTTTTGCATGTTGCCGTCGCAGGTGCCCAGATAGCGCATAATCTGACGCAGTTTGACAATATATGCAGCCGCTTCTTCGGGGCCGCGAATATCCGGGCGCGAGACGATCTCCATCAGGCAGACACCCGTCCGGTTCAGGTCGACAAAGGACATATGCGGGTCCATGTCGTGGATCGATTTACCTGCGTCCTGCTCCATGTGGATGCGCTCGATCCGCACCATACGTGCAGTGCCATCCCCCATCTCAACCAGCACTTCACCTTCGCCCACGATGGGGTGGTAGAGCTGCGAGATCTGATAGCCCTGCGGGAGGTCAGGGTAGAAATAGTTCTTGCGGTCAAAGGCAGATTTCAGGTTGATATCCGCTTTCAAACCCAGGCCGGTACGAACCGCCTGTTCAACGCAGAACTCGTTGATAACCGGCAGCATGCCCGGCATCGCGGCGTCCACAAAGGCCACGTTCGAGTTCGGCTCGGCTCCGAATTGAGTCGATGCGCCCGAGAACAGTTTGGCATTGGATGAGACCTGAGCGTGCACCTCCATCCCGATCACCAGTTCCCAATCGTGCCTGGCCCCGGCGATGGTTTTGGGTTTGGGCATTTCGTATGTCAGGTCGAGCATGGCGCGCCTCATTTCCGCAGAAGTCTAAGCCTGCGTATTAGGCCCGGTGCGGTCTAGGGGCAAGGGGGAATCAGTTCTCAGACAGGCGCAGGCCCGATGGTGTGAACGTCACATCCATGCCGCTTCGCAACTCGTCGCGGAACAGATCGCCGATGGCGCGCAAGGCTTGGCGTTGACCGCGTGCCGCAAACCGTTCGGCCGAGTTGATGCGAACTGAATTGTTGAAACCGCTCGCAGCATGCGCCCAGATCAGCGGGTGCAATTCGGTCATGTGGTCGCGGATCAGCCAGTTTGCGGCGTCGTGAATTTGCGAACGCACCAGATCGGCCTGTTCGTTCAGGCCCAACCCGTTCTGAATCGTGGTGGCGCAATAGGCCGACAGCATGTTGACTGTCTGCTGATCCGGACGGCGGTGCAGAATGTCATTCAAACCTTCCAGAAAGTACTCGACATCCAGGCGTGCGCAGGCCTCTTCATCCAAGGCGATGGCGTCAAACTGGACCCAGGTATAACCGCCGGCCCCCCAGACGTCGCGGGTGCGGGCCGCATTACGAAGTGCCTGAACCTCAAGCTCTTCGTAGCTGCCGAACCAGCGCGGCAGAAGATGGGTGCCCATTGCCCGCATATGACGCTGGTTATTCGGATCCAGCGTGATCAGACGTTCGTATTCTTCCGCCACGCGAAGGTCGGTTTTCCGCTGACCGGCCAGCAGGGCGCAACGGGCTGCGGCAACCACTGGGCTGTCCGGCGCGGCCGCGCGGCATTTCGGCAATAGCGCTGCGGCCCGGTCGAAATGCGCCGCACAGCGCGACCGGTGCAGCGGAGGCAACGTGGCATCCGTTGCAGTCCCGCGCCACGCCCAAGCCAAGTCAATATGCGTTAGCGCGACCACAAGTGCGATCATCGGATCTTCGGGATGCGCGCGCATTTCGTCTTCCAGCTCGGAGATGCCGCCAAGAAGGTCATATTCGGACAGAGCGGCGCCGTCAGACAGGGCGTGTTCCACCGCCAGAACAACGTCGGAGCGGGCGCCAAAGGCCAGCAAATCCGCAATGGGCATCCCGTCGGGTGCCGTTTTGCGGGTTTCGTCTGCAGCGCGTATTTGTCGGGACAACTCGGCCCAGCGGTCCTGTCTGGCCAGCTTGCGCCCAAGTCTAATGGTTTCATGGCCTATCAGGTCCCCAGCACAGGTCCGTGCCAGCGGAATGTTCAATTGCCCTTTGTCCGGCAGACCAGCTGCCACGGCGCAATCCGCTGCGCGCATGTCCTGCGTGAACTGACGGGAAGGTAAAGAAGAACGGGCCTTACGTGCCCTTAGAAACCGAAACATGGCAAAACTCGAAACCGAAACAAACAGGTAAGCTGACTAGGGATTTTGACTGAAATTCACCTCAAATTCAAGCTTTTTGCAGGATGTGAGGGGCAGTGCCGGTGGAATGGTCTCCTTTGGGGCACATTGTTTCAGAAAACGTTGAAATGATGCCGCTCAACCCGGAAACCGGCCTTTTGCAGGGCGGTTTCAAGCTCTTTGTGGGGTGGTGTGGATTCGTCTGGCAGCCGAATTCGCTTGCCCGACGCCAGAACCAGCGAGACGCGCACCGAAAAGTCCCAGCGGGTATCGAAGCGGATGTAGTCGATATCAGTCAAAGGTACCTCGGCTTCGCGATTGCCCGAGAACCACCCTATCCGGTCGTTATCCAGCGTCATGCCCGCACATGTTCCATGCACGATGTCCCACAGGGCGGGCAGAGTAGACAGGGCCAGTAGTCCGACCAGCCACCACGCCGCATCGAAAAGGATCCGCAGAACCGCAAGCGCCGCGTAGACACAGGTCAGGATCAGGACCGTGCGCGGTGTCCGGTTGTGGCGCGTGAAGGTGAACGGGGTCATGCGCCGAGGATTCGCGTCACCATTTCCGTGGTATCCCGCGACAGGTCCGGCGTGTCGCCGATGCGGGTCAGCTGAGTTCGGATCAGGGCCTGACGGTCAGTGTCATAGCGTTTCCAAGTCTGGAAAGCCGTACACATCCGCGCCGTTGTCTGCGGGTTTACCGGATCCAGCCGGATCAGCCAGTCCGCCAGCAAGGCATACCCGGCCCCGTCCGCATGATGGAAACCGGCGTGGTTCATGGCCAGCGCCCCCATGACCGCGCGGAAGCGGTTGGGGTTCTTCCAGTTGAAATCTGCGTGCTCGGTCAGTGCCTGAGCGATGCCCGCTGCGGCCTCAGGGTCGGCTGTGGTCACCTGAAGGCCGAACCACTTGTCCATCACCAGCCGATCATGCTGCCACTGATCATAGAATGCAGCCAATTCCTGCTGCCCTGTCCCCGCGCGCAACAGGCACGAGAGGGCGGTCAACTGGTGGGTCATGTTGTTGGCGGACGCGTACTCATCGATGGCCTTGGCGCCACCATCCAGCCGCGATGTCAGATACAACACCGCGCCGGCAAGCGCGCGTTTGCCCGCCTGCTCGGCATTGGGCAGGAATGGCGCGTCGACCACGGTCTCACTGTGCAGCCGTGGCAACAGGTCCTGCACATGTTGCGCTGTCGCCTGCCGCAGCGTTTCCACTGCCCTCCAGATCGCCATCGGATCGGGGGTCTCTCCGGCTTCGAACAGCGCGGCGGCCAGTTCGGATTGCGTCGGCAGGCCCAGCATCAGCGAGCGATAGGCCGGGTCCAGATCGCCGTCGCGCAGTACGGCCAGTATGCCGTCCAGATAGTCGGTCCCGGGTACGTTATCGTCGCGGATCATGCGCAGCAGCGTGTCCTCTGCCAGCGACCGTCCGGCCTGCCAGCGGTTGAACGGGTCGGTGTCGTGGGCCAGCAGAAAGGCGCGCTCGGCATCCGTGTGGTCGTGCTCCAGAATGACCGGCGCCGAAAAACCGCGAAGGATCGAGGCCACCGGCTTGGCGGCCAACCCGGGGAACTGAAAGCTCTGTTCGGACTCGGTCAGTTCCAGAATTTCGGTCGCGCGGACCTCATCCCCGTTGGGGCCTAGCAGGCCAACAGCAACCGGGATCACCTGAGGCAGTTTTTCGGCCTGGCCGGGGGTCGGCTCGGTGCGCTGTGACAGGGTCAGGGTGTAGGTGCCGTCCGCGTACTCCTCGGCCACGGCCACGCGCGGCGTACCGGATTGGCTATACCAGCGTTTGAACTGGGACAGATCGCGGCCCGTCGTATCCTCGAACACCTTGATCCAGTCTTCGATGGTGCAGGCCTGCCCGTCATGACGGTCGAAGTATAGGTCCAGCGCCTGCGCGTAGGCCTCATCCCCCACCAGCCGTTTCAGCATCCCGATCACTTCGGCGCCTTTTTCATAAACGGTGGCAGTGTAGAAGTTGTTGATTTCCTGAAAGCTTTCGGGGCGTACTGGGTGCGAAAGCGGTCCGTTATCCTCGGGGAATTGCCGGGCTCGCAGGTCGATGGCGTCTTGGATGCGTTTCACCGGGGCCGAGCGCATGTCAGAGGTGAACTGCGCGTCGCGGAACACCGTCAGGCCCTCTTTCAGGCACAGCTGGAACCAGTCGCGGCAGGTTATGCGGTTGCCGGTCCAGTTGTGGAAATACTCATGCGCGATGATCGCCTCAATCCGTTCGAAATTGGCATCGGTTGACGTTTCGGGGCTGGCCAGAACAGCGGACGAGTTGAATATGTTCAACCCCTTGTTTTCCATCGCGCCCATGTTGAAGTCATCCACAGCCACGATGTTGAACACGTCCAGATCGTATTCGCGGCCGTAGACGTCCTCATCCCATTTCATCGACTTCTTCAGCGCCTCCATGCCGAAGGCGCATTTGCCCTCGTCGCCCGGGCGCACCCACAGGTTCAATTCCACGTCGCGGCCCGACATGGTGGTGAACTGGTCGGGATGAGCGGTGAGGTCTCCGGCAACCAGCGCAAACAGGTAGGCGGGTTTGGGCCACGGATCCGTCCATTCGGCCCAGCCTTCGCCCTGGCCCATGGGGTTGCCGTTGGACAGCAGCACCGGCAGGTCGCCGTTTATGCGCACAGTGAAGGTGGACATCACATCGGGACGGTCGGGGTAATAGGTGATCTTGCGGAAGCCCTCAGCCTCACATTGAGTGCAGTACATGCCGTTCGACATATACAACCCCTCAAGCGCGGTATTGTTGCCAGGGTCGATCTCGACGACAGCCTCCCAGATGAAGGGCGCATCGGGGACATCAGCGGTCAGGCCCTTGTCTGTCACCTCGGGGGTGATCTCGACCCCATCGATGACAGCCCGGATCAGGGCCAAGTCTTCACCATGCAGAAAGAAAGCCCGGTCCGTCGCATCGGGGTTCGGCGTAAATGCGATGCGAGAAGTCACTCGGGTTGCGTGATCGGCCAGATCAAAGGTCAGATGTACACTGTCCACCAGAAACCCAAAGGGCGTGTAATCTTTTAGGTAGATCGTGGTAGGGGCGGCGTCACGCATCGGGGGCCTCGCATCGGTTCGTGTCTGGCGCGACGTTATGGGCTGCGACGACGGGCTGCAAGCGGTGTGAAGCGGCTTGTTCAATCGTCCATCAAATACGTGATGGTTCACACGTGACCCAACGGATCACCTCCGCAACGGGTCAAGACGTGTTGCCTATCGGAAACATCCGACCTAATTGAGGCGCGTATACAGTGGCGTACAAACGAGGATTAGAGGCATGAGCAGCAGGCAAACATGGAGTGGACTTAAGGTCGATACGGTTTTGGCCGAGTTCATAGAGGGGCAGGTGTTGCCGGGAACGGGCGTTTCGTCCGAAGCTTTTTGGAACGGTCTTGCGCAGATGGTCGCCGAATTGGGCCCAAAGAACCGTGCGCTGCTGGCAAAACGGGAAAAGATGCAGGGACAGATCGATGCCTGGCATCTGGACCGCAAAGGGCAGACGCATGACGCCATCGCCTACCGGGACTTTCTGCGCGAGATTGGCTATCTGGTCGAGGAAGGCGATGCCTTCCAGATCGAAACCGCTGATGTTGATCCCGAGATTGCCCTGACCCCCGGTCCGCAACTGGTCGTGCCGATCACCAACGCGCGCTTTGCCTTGAACGCCGCCAATGCCCGCTGGGGCAGCCTGTATGATGCGCTTTACGGTACCGACGCGATGGGCGATTTACCAGCAGGCGGAGGCTATGACGCGGAGCGCGGTGCACGCGTGATTGCCTGGGCAAAGTATCATCTGGGCTTCTTTTGCACGCCAGCAATCGATGATTGGACAAGTGTCGTTGGCATTGCTGTTGAAGACGGAAACCTCGTTGCAACACTGGACGACGGTGAAAGAGCGTACATGTATGGATCGCAAATGCACGGAACGGGCCGCTTTGTGGGTTACAAAGGTGACCCGGCTTCACCAACTTCTGTCTTCTTAGAAAAGAATGGCCTTCATGCTGAAATTGTGATCGACAGATCGACACCCATCGGTGCGACCGACCCGGCGGGAATCGCGGATGTCAGACTGGAGTCGGCCCTGTCCACAATTATGGATTGCGAGGATTCGGTTGCCTGTGTCGATGCCGAAGACAAGGTGGTGGCCTATAGCAACTGGCTGGGCCTGATGAAAGGCGACCTGACCGAAGAGGTCACCAAGGGCGGCAACACCTTCACCAGAAAACTGGCAGGCGACGTGGACTACATCACCGCCAGCGGCAATCAAGCCACGCTGAAAGGCCGTTCGTTGATGCTGGTGCGCAATGTCGGCCACCTGATGACTAACCCCGCCGTTCTGGACGCCGATGGCAATGAGATCGGTGAGGGCCTGATGGATGCGCTCTGCACCACTCTGATCGCCATGCACGATTTGGCTCGCGAAGGCGGAAACTCGGTCACCGGGTCGGTCTACGTGGTAAAGCCCAAGATGCACGGGCCGGAAGAAGTGGCGTTCTCGGTCGAGATATTCGACATGGTCGAAGACATCCTCGGCCTGCCGCGCAACACCGTTAAGCTGGGCATCATGGATGAGGAACGCCGCACCTCGGCCAACCTCAAGGAATGTATCCGCGCCGCAAAATCGCGCGTGGCCTTCATCAATACCGGTTTCCTGGATCGGACGGGGGATGAGATTCATACCTCGATGGAAGCAGGCCCGATGTTGCCCAAGGGTGACATCAAGAACACGCCGTGGATTGCGTCTTATGAGGATCGCAACGTCGATATCGGTCTGGCCTGCGGTCTGAAGGGCAAGGCGCAGATCGGCAAAGGGATGTGGGCGATGCCCGACCGGATGGGCGACATGCTGGACGCCAAGATCGGCCACCCGCAATCGGGCGCCACCTGCGCTTGGGTGCCTTCACCGACCGCCGCGACCCTGCACGCGACGCATTACCACAAGATCGATGTTCTGGCCCGTCAGGGCGAATTGGCTGCTGACGGCGCGCGGGGTTCGCTTGATGACCTGCTGACCATACCGTTGCTGGGCGGTCGCAACCTTGGTGATGACGAGATCACAAGGGAAATCGAAAACAACGCGCAGGGTATTCTGGGCTATGTGGTGCGCTGGGTCGATCAGGGCGTGGGGTGCTCGAAAGTGCCGGACATCAACGATATCGGTTTGATGGAGGATCGCGCGACCTGCCGGATTTCCAGCCAGGCGCTGGCCAACTGGCTGCATCACGACATTGTCTCGGAGGAACAAGTGATGGCGGCGATGCGCAAGATGGCCACCGTGGTGGATCGTCAGAATGAAAACGACCCGTCGTATTCACCGATGGCACCGGGCTTCGACGGTATCGCCTTTCAGGCAGCGTGCGATCTGGTATTCAAGGGGTGCATCCAGCCCTCGGGTTATACCGAGCCGGTCCTGCACGCGCGTCGTCTTGAGCTGAAAGCCAGCCTTTAATCCCACACAGAGAGGACAGAACATGGCAATTACTTTGCGCAAAGCCCGCACAATCATTCGCAAAACACTGGAAAAAGGCCGCGAGATGGAGCTGAAGCCTCTGTCCGTCGTCGTTCTGGACGCAGGCGGTCACGTGATTTCTTTTGAGCGTGAGGACGGCGCGGCCCCCGGTCGTTTTGCGATTGCTCATGGTAAAGCCTATGGCTCGGTAATGCTGGGCATGGCAGGCACCGCGCAGATGCAGCGGGCCGAGGCACAAGCCTATTTTATGGCCGCTGTGAACGGCGTCTATGGAGGGCAGGTCGTTCCGGTTCCGGGGGGCATTCTTCTGCGTGACCGCAAAGGAGAGATTGTCGGTGCGGTTGGCGTGACTGGTGATACCTCGGACAATGATGCGACTGCGGGACTGACCGGAATTGAGGCAGCAGGCCTGACCGGGGAAATCTGATTTCAATTGGTCTTTGCTGGAGAGTAGTGGTGGTTTTGGGGAGATAATTCCGAGTCGCCAACTGATTTCGCAACAGCGTCCTGAGATTTTGTTTAAAATCAGAACGCTGTGTGCATGATTGAACACGTCCTTGCGCTGTTTTGCAGGGCGTGTTCTGTTGCACGTTTTCATTGCTGCGGATAGCTTCCCTGTTAATCAATCAAGCAGCAAGGAATGCGGAATGTCTCGGCCTGTCGTCGGTATCATCGGCAACTCTTACCTCATGAACGATGAATATCCGACGCACGCGGGTGGAACGATGAATTCCGACGCCGTGGCCAATGTATCGCACTGTCTGCCGCTGCTGATCCCCTCCGATCCTCGCTATGTCACGGTCGAGGAATTGCTGGAGGTTTGTGACGGCTTTCTGCTGACCGGCGGGCGCCCGAACGTCCACCCCGAGGAATATGGTGAGGACGCCACCGAAGCACATGGTGAGTTCGATCGGGCGCGGGATGCGATCACCCTGCCTCTGGTCCGAGCCTGCGTGGAACGCGGCCAGCCGTTCATGGGAATTTGCCGAGGATTCCAAGAGGTCAACGTGGCGATGGGCGGGACGCTTTATCCGGAAATTCGCGATCTGCCGGGCCGGATGAATCACCGGATGCCGCCGGACGGGACGCTTGAGGAAAAGTTCGCCCTGCGCCATGTGGTGTCATTGAATGAAGGTGGCGTGTTTCACCAACTGTTCGGCGCGCCCGAGGTCATGACCAATACGCTGCACGGTCAGGGCATCAAAAGAGTCGGACAGCGCGTGGTGATCGACGGACATGCGCCTGACGGTACTCCCGAGGCGATCTATGTCAAGGATGCGCCCGGATTTACCCTGTCGGTGCAATGGCACCCCGAGTGGGATGCGATCAACGATCCTGTCTCCCGCCCCCTGTTCGAGGCGTTCGGTGCAGCCGTGCGTGCCTGGGCGACGGGATCGGACGCCGGCCTGATACAGCAAATGGCGTGAATTTTGCGCCGGTCCGAAAGAGAGGGACCGGACCGGCGCGGCGCGATCAGACCAGCAGGTTGAACTGATTGATCAGCGGTAGGGTGCGGGCGCGTTTTCCGGTCAGGTCGAACAGCGCATTTCCGAGTGCGGGCATCGAGGGGGGCGTGCCGGGCTCACCTGCGCCACCCATATGGCGGTTGGTTTCCAGCACGCGCACTTCGACCTGCGGCGCGGTGTGCATCCGCAGCGCGTCATAGTCGGGGAAGTTGAATTGCTCGACCTCGCCTTCGGCAAAGGTGATCTCGCCGTAGCAGGCCGCGGACAGGCCATACATCATGCCGCCGAACATCTGCGCCTTGACGTTTTCGGGGTCCAGAGCCAGCCCCATGTCGCAGGCGATCCACGCTTTGTTGATGCGGATGGTGCCATCTTCGTCGAGCACTTCGATCACCTGAGCGACCGGAGTGCCGAAGCTGTAGGTAAAGGCAACTCCGCGCCCAACGCCATCCGGTGTTTGGCCCGTCCAGCCTGACATTTCTTTCACTGCTTCCAGGCAACCCGCCGAAGGCGCGTGCTCGGATTTCATCAGTTCCAGCCGGAATTCCAGCGGATCCTGACCGGCGGCATGGGCCATCTCATCCATGAAAGTTTCGTGGAAAAATCCATTGTGGCTGTTGCCGACCGAGCGCCAGAATCCGACGGGGACGTCCAGCTTGGCGATGTGGCCGCTCATCCGGTAATTCGGCACCGCGTAGGGCTGGTTGAAAAAGCCCTCGACCAACACCTTATCCGGTCCTGCGCCGGGCATACCGGTGTAACGCGTCACCGCCTGTTGCGTGCAGGACTGCGCCGCGACCTTGCCGTCGATCAGGACCGCCTTGCCGTCCTGCACCGCTCCGCGCATCCGGGCGATGGCGCCGGGGCGGAAATAGTCGTGGCGCATATCTTCTTCGCGGCTCCACGTGGTCTGAACCGGCGTGCCGGGCATAGCCATGGCAACCTTGGTGGCGATATCGCCAAAGTCGAGTTCACCCCGACGACCAAAGCCGCCGCCCAGATAGGTGGTGTGGATCTGCACGGCCTCGGTATCGAGGCCCGCAGTGTTCGCGACACGAAAACGGATCAGGGTCGGGGCCTGATTGCCGCACCACAGTTCCAACGCATCGACGGTATAAAGCGCAGTCGCGTTCATCGGCTCCATCGTGGCGTGAGCCAGATAGGGCAGGCGATACTCTGCTGTGATCTCTGTCGCGCCCTCGGGCGTCACGCTGACATCGCCGTCATCGCGCATGGTCGAGTTCGGGGCATCGTCAAATGCTTCGGCAATCTTGGCAAAGATACCGTCCGTGTCGGGCGGATAGGGGGCGTCACCCCAATCCACGTCGATGGCCTCGACCGCCTGATTGGCCAGCCATGTGTTAGTGGCAATCACCGCGACTCCGTTGCCCAGATCGACAATCTTCTCGACCCCCGGCATGGATTTCGCGGCGCTGTCGTCGAAACCGTTCATCGCTCCGCCCAGCTTGGGGTTCATGCGGACGGCGGCAAATTTCATGCCGGGAAGGCGGACGTCGATGCCGAACTCAGCCGTCCCGGTCACCTTTTCGACCATGTCCAGACGTGGTTGGGCCTGACCCAGATAGCGCCATTCGGACGGGTCACGCAGAGGTGCCTCGATCGGATCAAGCTTGGCAACGTCGACGGCAAGCTCGGTATAAGCGATCTTGTCTCCGTTTGGGGCAATGACGTGACCCGAGGCCGTTTTCAGTTCGCTGCGATCAACGCCCAACCGGTCCGCCGCGGCCTGTTTCAGCGTCTCGCGGGCGGAGGCTCCGGCCTGACGCATCCGCTCGAACCCGTCTTTCATCGAGGTCGAGCCGCCGGTGACCTGCAGGCTCAGCGCTTTGCCAAGCACGCCCAACGCATCGCCCAGATTGTGCTGGAAGTCCGAGATATCATAGCCCTTGTTGGGCAGGCTTTCCCCCATCAGGGCCGAGTTGTAATAGGCCGCTGCCGCAGGGCCGTGCAGGACATTGATCTGGTCCAGATCTACGTCCAACTCTTCGGCGATCAACGCAGCCCATGTGGTTCTGACGCCCTGTCCCATCTCAGCACGAGGGGCAAAAAGGGTCACCCCGTTCTGGTCAATCAGAACAAACGGGCTCAGCGCTGCCTGACCCTGACCGGGTTTCAGCGGATTTGTGGCGGGGCGGCTCACGTAATAGGCGCCAAACGCCACGCCGCCGACAATCGCGGCGGAGCCGATCAGGAAAGTGCGACGCAGGATTTTTCCAACAGAAGCCATCGGTTACGCTTCCTTCAATTTGCCGGCCGCGTCATGGATCGCGGCGCGGATACGGGGGTAGGTGCCACAACGACAGAGATTACCCTGCATCGCCTCGTCAATCTCGGCGTCCGAGGGGGCGGGATTTTCCGCCAGCAATGCGGCGGCCTGCATGATCTGGCCCGACTGGCAGTAGCCGCACTGAGCCACCTGATGATCGACCCAGGCCTGTTGGAGTGTGGTCATCGCGTCGGGCGATTCCATCCCCTCGATTGTCGTCACATCGCCCCAGACATCCGACAGCGTCACTTGGCAGGACCGAACGGCCTCGCCATCGATATGCACGGTGCAAGCACCGCAGGCGGCCACGCCGCAGCCAAACTTGGTTCCGGTCAGTCCGGCTTCATCCCGCAGCACCCAAAGCAGGGGGACGTCATCGGGCAGGTCAATCTGATGTTGCTTTCCGTTGATTTTAAGAGCGGTCGCCATGGCGCACCTCATCTAGCTGTGGCTGGTTCCGTGACATAATTGGCTTAAAGTGTCAGTATGTCAATTGACAAAATGAACAAAAAATGTCACGAGTTCAGCATGACGGAAATAATTGACGATTCACGGCAAAAGGCGATCCTGAATTCCGCATTTCAGGCCTTTGCCAGTTATGGATTTCGAAAAACCTCGATGGATGACATAGCGCGCGGGGCGGGAATGTCCCGGCCAGCCGTCTATCTGCATTTCAGGAATAAAGAGGCGATCGTCAGCAAGCTGACCGAGATATACTATGCCGAGAAAAGCGCGGCAGTCGCCGGAGCTCTGGCCTCTTCAGGGTCGGTGCCCGACGTTCTGACCCGCGCGATAAAGGCCCAGACCGAGGGGATGGCGGCGATACTGGCCTCACCTCATGGGCTCGAGATGCTGGACAATACCAAGTCCATGGCGACCGAGATCATCTCGGAAGGTGAGGCCAGACTGGCCGGCCTCTATGCCGATTGGTTGACGCAACAAGCGCAAGCCGGGCGGGTGCGCCTGTTGGCCGATGCGGCCGAGACCGGGCGAACGATCACGGCCACGCTCAAGGGGCTCAAGCTGATTGGGGCCGGGTCCGAAGTCTATGAACAGCAGGTGGCGCAGGTCGCCGCATTGATCGGCACGGGGCTTGAGTTCAGGTAACCCGCTGACGCACCTTGAATTCCGGTGCATCCCACAAACGGTTATTCATGATGTCGGTCAGGATTTCGACCGCGTGCTCCACATCCTGCTCGTCGATATAAAGCGGTGTGAAGCCAAAGCGCATAATGTCCGGGGCCCGGAAATCTCCGATCACGCCGCAGGAGATCAGGGCCTGCATCGCTGCGTACCCGTCATCAAACCGGAAGGAGACCTGACTGCCGCGCTGGTTCGGATCGCGCGGGCTGGCCAGTTCCAACTCGGGACAGGAGGCTTCGACGCGGGCTATGAACAGCTCGGTAAGTTCGATGGATTTGGCGCGCACGTCTGCTATGTCTGCCATGTCCCAGATATCCATCGCAGCCGACAGCGCAGTCATCTGGATGATCGGAGGGGTGCCCACCCGCATCCGCTCGATCCCGCTGCCGGGGCGGTAGTCCAGATCAAAGGAAAAGGGCGCTTCGTGCCCCAGCCAGCCGGACAGGGCGGGGCGCGCACTTTCGGCAAGGCGTGGGGCGACATAGATGAATGCAGGCGCGCCGGGGCCTCCGTTCAGGTATTTGTACGTGCAACCCACCGCGAAATCGGCATTGCAGCCGGACAGGTCCACCGGGATCGCCCCGGCGGAATGGGCCAGATCCCACACGGTCACGATCCCGTTGGCGTGGGCGAGTTCGGTCAACGCCTTCATGTCGTGCATCCGACCGCTGCGGTAATCGACCTCTGTCAGCATCAGGACGGCGACGTCTTCAGTGATGTGGGTGGCCACGTCCTCAGGCGCGACAATCCGCAATTTGTAATCCGGCCCCAGCGACCGCAACAGGCCATCCACCATATAGAGGTCGGACGGGAAGTTGCCGCTGTCCGACAATACAACCTTGCGATCCGGGCATAATTCAAGGGCCGAGGCCACGGCCTGATACACTTTGATCGACAATGTGTCGCCGGTCACCACCGTGCCGGGCGCCGCGCCGATCAGCCGACCAATGCGGTCGCCCAGCCCGGTCGGCAAAGCCATCCACCCGGCCTTGTTCCAGCCAGTGATCAGCATCTGACCCCATTCTCTGCCCATCATGCCGCTCACTCGGTCTACGGCGGTAAGCGGCAGAGGACCCAGTGAGTTGCCGTCAAGGTAAATAACACCCTCGGGCAGATCGAACATGGCTTTGGTCGCGGAGAAATCGGTCATCAGGGGCTCACCAGTTTGTGTTACGGCTCGGTGGTCTTCTTCGGCCTATCCGATCCGCACATGCCTGTCCATTGATGCGACATACTGAGCTTTTGCCAATCTGTTCCGAAAGCGATAGGAAAGCGCCCAGAAACGACACGCCTTTACGTTTCGTCAATTGTGGGGAATGAACATGCGCCGGATCGACTTACCGCCTGTCTGGCTTGTTGGGTTTGCTTTGCTGGCCTGGCTCCAAGCGCGCCATTTTTCGCTGGGGCTGTCCCTGGACAGCGGACTTACCGACCTGCTGAGCGGCATCCTGATCGGCGGCGGTGTCCTTTTTGCATTGCTGGCAGTAGTCGAGTTCCGGCGCCACAAGACAACGGTTATACCGCACGAAACGCCTTCGTCGCTGGTGCAATCAGGCATCTATACCCGCAGCCGCAATCCGATCTATGTGGGTGATGTTCTGATCCTGGCCGGGCTAGTTCTGCGGTTTGATGCAGTGTTGTCCCTGATTTTGATTCCAGTTTTCGTGTGGGTGCTGGAACGCCGCTTCATACTGCCCGAAGAAGACCGCCTGCGTCGTACGTTTCGCGCGGATTTCGCCCGGTATGAGCGAAAGACTCGCCGGTGGATTTAGAATGGCCGACGTCATGACATCACGTAACGATTGCTGCGCTTGCGAAATAATGTTGCGCAAGATACATGTGTGCTGAACAAACATAACCGACCACACACTCGAAACGAGCGAGAATTAGGGGGACTGCCAGTGAAGATAGGCACACCAAAGGAAATACTGGACGGTGAGAACCGGGTCGCGATGACCCCGGATTCGGCTGTGCAGTTGCAGAAACTGGGCTATGAATGCGCCATTGAAAAAGGGGCGGGTGCTGCTGCTGGCTTTTCGGATGCGGCGTACGAGGCCGTAGGCGTCGAGATTGTCAAAACCGCCGCTTCGCTGTGGAAATCCTCGGACATCATTGCCAAGGTTCGGGTCCCGACCGAGGCCGAGCTGAAGCGACTGACCAAGGGCAAGACGTTGATTTCCTTCTTCAACCCTGCTGGGAACGAAGAGGGCATGGAACTGGCCAAGTCCAAGGGCGCAAACGTCATAGCCATGGAGATGGTGCCTCGGATCAGCCGCGCGCAGAAGATGGACGCGCTGTCCTCGATGGCGAATATCGCAGGCTACCGTGCCGTGATCGAAGCTGGTAACAACTTCGGCCGCTTCTTCACCGGTCAGGTGACGGCAGCTGGCAAGGTGCCGCCTGCCAAGGTTCTGATCGTCGGGGCGGGTGTGGCCGGTCTGGCAGCCATCGGAACCTCGACCTCGCTGGGTGCGATCACCTATGCGTTCGACGTGCGCCCCGAAGTGGCTGAGCAGGTCGAATCCATGGGGGCCGAGTTCGTCTATCTGGATTTTGAAGAAGAACAACAGGACGGTGCGGCCACCGGCGGTTATGCCTCGGTCCAGTCCGAGGAATTCCGCAACGCGCAGCTGGCCAAATTCCGTGAGCTGGCGCCGGAGGTGGACATTGTTATCACAACGGCGCTGATCCCCAACCGCCCGGCGCCCAAGCTGTGGTTGGAGGATATGGTCAAGGCGATGAAGCCGGGCTCGGTCATCGTTGACCTTGCGGCCGAACGTGGCGGCAACGTCGAAGGCACTGTGCCGGATGAGAAGATCGTGACCGACAATGGCGTGACCATCATCGGCTATACCGACTTCCCCAGCCGGATGGCGGCGCAGTCCTCGTCTCTGTACGCGACCAATATCCGTCACATGATGACGGACCTGACGCCCGAGAAGGACGGTCAGATCAACCATGACATGGAAGATGACGTGATCCGCGGCTCGACCGTGACCCATGAGGGCGAGATCACCTTCCCGCCGCCTCCACCCAAGGTGCAGGCGATTGCGGCGCAGAAAAAACCCGAGATCAAAGAGCTGACCCCGGAAGAGAAAAAGGCGCAGGAGATTGCGGCCTTCAAGGCGCAGACCAAGCAGCAGTTCACCCTGCTGGGTGTAGGTGGCGCGCTGATGCTGCTGGTGGGGCTGATCGCTCCGGCCAGCTTCATGCAGCACTTCATCGTCTTCGTGCTGGCGATCTTCGTGGGCTTCCAGGTCATCTGGAATGTCTCGCACAGCCTGCACACTCCGCTGATGGCGATCACCAACGCGATCTCGTCGATCATCATCGTCGGTGCCTTGATGCAGATCGGATCGGGCTCGTTCCTGGTCATTCTGCTGGCGGCGCTGTCCGTCTTCATGGCCGGGATCAACATCTTCGGCGGCTTCCTCGTAACCCGGCGCATGCTCGCCATGTTCCAGAAATCTTAAGGAGGCCGGGCACATGGAATTTGGCTTCACTACTGCCGCCTATGTCGTTGCGGCTGTCCTTTTCATTCTTTCGCTCGGCGGTCTGTCGAACCAGGAAAGCGCCAAGCGTGCGGTCTGGTACGGCATCGTCGGTATGGCGCTGGCGGTCTTTGCTACGCTGGTTGGTCCCGGTTCGGGCCTGTGGCTGCTGTCGCTGCTGTTGATCGCTGGTGGCGGTTTCATTGGCCAGTATGTTGCACAGCGCGTGCAGATGACCGAGATGCCGCAGCTGGTGGCCGCGATGCACTCGCTGGTCGGTCTGGCGGCTGTGTTCGTGGGCTTCAACGCGCATTTTGAAGTTCTGAACGTCGCCGAAGTGATGGCGGTTGCGGATGCCTCGAAAGAGGTGCTGTACACCGGTCTCGGAGGGTTCGGGCAGCTGATCGCCAAGAAAACCCCGGCGGAACTGTCGATCCTGCATGTCGAACTGTTCCTGGGCGTCTTCATCGGTGCAATCACGTTCACCGGGTCGGTCGTGGCCTATGGCAAGCTGGCGGGCAAGGTAACGTCTGCAGCGACCAAGCTGCCCGGCGGTCATGCGCTGAACGCGGCGGCGGCGGGGCTCTCGCTGATCTGCCTTATCTGGTACACCGCCTCGGGCGGTTTCTTCCCGCTGTTCCTGATGACTCTGGCGGCGCTGTTCATCGGCTATCACCTGATCATGGGCATCGGCGGCGCCGACATGCCGGTTGTTGTATCGATGCTGAACAGCTACTCGGGCTGGGCGGCGGCGGCTATCGGCTTCTCGCTGGGCAACGACCTGCTGATCGTGGTTGGTGCGTTGGTGGGCTCGTCCGGTGCGATCCTGTCCTACATCATGTGCAAGGCGATGAACCGTCACTTTGTCAGTGTGATCCTGGGCGGCTTTGGTGGCCCGCAGGGCGAGCAGATGGCAGTAGAAGGCGAACAGGTGGCGATCGATGCCGATGGTGTCGCAGCCGCGCTGAATGACGCCGACAGCGTGATCATTATCCCCGGCTACGGTATGGCGGTAGCGCAGGCGCAGCAATCGGTCTCGGAACTTGTCCGCAAGCTGCGTGCCAAGGGTAAGGAAGTGCGGTTTGCGATCCACCCTGTTGCGGGTCGTCTGCCGGGCCACATGAACGTGCTTCTGGCTGAGGCGAAGGTGCCTTACGACATCGTGCTGGAGATGGACGAGATCAACGACGACTTCCCGGATACGGATGTGGCCATCGTCATCGGTTCGAACGACATCGTGAACCCTGCGGCGCAGGAAGATCCCAACAGCCCCATCGCCGGCATGCCGGTTTTGGAATGCTGGAAGGCCAAGCAAGTGTTTGTGTCGAAACGTGGTCAGGGCACCGGGTATTCGGGCATCGAAAACCCGCTGTTCTTCAAAGAGAACACCCGCATGTTCTATGGCGATGCCAAGCAGTCGCTGGACAAGCTGCTGCCGATGATCGATTGATCAACAGGCTTAACCAAATTGCAAAGGGCGCCTGCGGGCGCCCTTTTCTTTTTCTTATGAATGGAGGGCATTGCCCCTCAAAGCCCCCCAAGAAATTTTGGCCAGATTAAGCAGACGGGTACCCTGGGGAAACGCAAATCAGGGAGATCGGTGATGCAAAAAAGTGAATGGTATAGGCGGGGTGTTCTCTCTCGCGCGTGATCCCGAAGCCCTGAGTGCTTGGTATGAAAAGCACCTTGTCGTCAATCACTACGAGCCGGTGCCATGAAAGCAGCGCGAAGGCTACACGGTGTTTGCCCCATTCGCGCAGGACACCGAGTTTTCTGGACGGGCCGAGCAACAATGGATGATCCATTTCCGTGTCGATGATCTGGCTACGATGATCTCACAGTTGCAGGCCGCTAGGATTGAGGTTGAAACCCGTGCCGAGTGGGACAGTGAGGTTGGAAAACTCGCCCGTATAAACGACCCCGAGGGCAATCCGATCGAGCTGTGGCAGCCAAATCAATGACATAGCCTATAGTGTATACTGTTGTATCCATGTAAGTATATGAAATAAAAGAGAATTGATGTATTTTTGATGTCCCCTATAGTGCCCGAATGAATCGGAGCCCCAAATGACGCCCATCGACGACCATCCTCTGCGCTATGTTTTGGCGAATGAGCTGCACGCACGCCCTTTTCCGGTCGCGAGTACCCCGTGCACCGTGGTTTTTCTGGCGATTAAAAAGCCGGAAGCCGCTGCAGCGCGGGATCGGGATGAGGATCTGACCCATCTGATCAACCTGTTGGATCGACACGGGGCGCAGCATCCTCAACCTCAGGCCACCCACTATGCAGGGCGGATCGGCCGTCATTGGTTGAAATGGGAACAGCATACCGAATTCGTCACCTACACTGCGATTACACAAAACGTCAGTGACCGTCCCTTCAACCCGGCTGATTTCGAAGTCTTCCCACCCGACTGGTTGATGGCGAGCCCGGGCCAACGGGTTACCTCGGCGATGATCCGGGTGGTCGAGCGGCAAGAGGATGAAGCGGTTCAGGCGGCGCTGGCTGATTGGTTTGAGCCCGAAAGTCTGGCCGTCGCGCGGGTGCTGGACGACGCTGCCATTTGCGCCTGCGATTTCCGTATCGATCCGGCCGGTCACATGCGTTTTGCCCTGTTTGTCGCCGAGGGCACCGGGCGGCGCAGGACTGGTCGAATCATTCAGCGCTTGTGTGAGATCGAGACTTACAAGGCGATGTCGATGCTGGGTTTTGCCCGGGTCAAACAACTGACGTCCCGCATAGGTGAGCTGGACAGCAGACTGACCGGGTTGATGGGGCAGATGACCGACAATTCGGCCCATCCCGACGCATTGCTGCCCGATCTCTTGTCTACCTCGACCGAGCTTGAAACCCTCTCGGCCCAGTGCTCCTTCCGGTTCGGGGCCACGGGTGCATATGAGGCAATCGTGAACCAGCGGATCGAAGTGTTGCGGGAAGAGCGTTTCGATGGTCGCCAGAGTTTCGCCGATTTCATGATGCGCCGTTACGATCCTGCCATGCGCACTGTGAAAGCCGCCGAGCGTCGCCTGCAGGCGCTTTCAGACAGGGCCATTCGGGCCGGAGAATTGTTGCGCACGCGGGTGGACGTGGAGCGCAGCGCGCAGAACCAGGCACTGCTGGAAAGCATGGATCGCCGTGCCGATCTGGCCCTGCGTCTGCAGCACACTGTCGAAGGGCTCTCGGTGGTGGCCATCAGCTATTATGCCGTCTCGCTTGTCAGTTATGTGCTGTACCCGCTGACCAAGGCCGGAATGAGCAAGGGAATGCTGACGGCGGCGGTGACGATCCCGGTGGTGCTGGCGGTGTGGTTCTTTATCCGGCAGGTCCGCAAGCGGCTGGAATGAACGGCGTTTGCCAATCCGTCGCGAGCCTGTAGAACGGGGGCGAGTGACGCTGTTTGCGAAGGAAACCCGGTGATCGGACTTGTGGCCGCGTGGCGGGCCGTGGCTGCCATGTTCATCCTGAACGGTGCGCTTTTCGGAATTTGGGCGTCGCGTATCCCCGCTGTGCGCGACCAACTGGACCTGACGCATGAGGCGTTGGGCTACGGCCTTTTGTTCATGGCGGCTGGAGCGGTGTGTTCCTTTCCCGTCACCGGGAGACTGACCGACCGGTTTGGCGCCGTAGCGCTGACGCGGGTCATTGCGGTTCTCTACACGCTGTCTCTGATCCTGCTGGCCATGGCGGGAGGGTTCTGGACGCTGGCAGCGTTCCTGTTCGTATTTGGGGCCTTTCATGGCTCGATGGACGTGGCGATGAACGCCTGGGCGGCCGAAGTGGAACAGGCCTATCGCAAGCCGGTCATGTCCTCGTTTCACGCGATGTGGAGCCTTGGGGCCGGACTGGGTGCGCTCAGTGGGTTTGGCGCGGTACAGATGGGACTGACGGTGATGCAGCATTTTTTGCTGGCTGGTGGCGCGGTCGTGGCCTTGGCGTTGGCATTGTCCTGGGTGCGCTGGTCGTCCCGCAAGGCCGTGTCGCCAGGGGGCGCGGTTTTTGCACTACCCTCCGGTGCGCTGATCCTTGTGGGTTTCACCGCCCTGTGCGGCGCATTGGGTGAAGGTGCCGTGGCGGATTGGAGCGCGATATTCCTGCGCGATGTAACCGGAGCAGCGGAAAGCATCGCGGCCCTTGGGTACGCTGTGTTTTCGGTGACCATGGTGGCCTTCCGGCTGGCCGGGGGCTTCGTGATCGCCCGCTTTGGCCCCGTTGCCATTGCCCGTTTCGGCGGCGTTTGCGCGGCGTTGGGCGTGTTAATTGTGGTCTCGGCAGCAGAGGCAGGGCTGGCGCTGGCAGGCTTTGCGCTGATGGGCGTTGGCTATGCCGTAATCATGCCGCTGGCCTTCAGCCGGGCCGCGAATGATCCGCACGTGCCGCCGGGGCAGGCCATCGCCAGTGTGGCGACGCTGGGGTACGGAGGGTTGTTGATCGGCCCACCGCTTATTGGGTTTCTGGCAGAGATGCTTACATTACGACTGGCGTTCACGGCTTTGCTGCCTTTGGCCATTCTGATTGTCCTGTTATCTGGCGCGCTGCGGCCTGCGCCTTTGGACTGACGCCGCGACTACGCTGGGATGTACCCCGGTCAAAAGAACAAGTTGGGAGATGACTATGCCGATCAAGAACCGCTTCGCCGAACTGCAGAGTGAAATCACCGAGTGGCGCCGCGATATTCATGAAAACCCCGAGATTCTGTTCGAGACTCATCGCACCAGCGCATTGGTCGCGGACAAGCTAAAGGAGTTCGGCTGCGATGAGGTGGTGACCGGCATCGGCCGCACCGGTGTCGTTGGTGTTATCAAGGGCAAGGTTGATACGGGCGGCAAGGTGATTGGCCTGCGGGCGGACATGGATGCGTTGCCAATCCACGAGGCAACGGGGTTGGACTATGCCTCCAAGACCGAAGGGGCGATGCACGCGTGTGGCCATGATGGGCACACGGCGATGTTGCTGGGAGCGGCGAAATACCTGTCGGAAACACGGAACTTCGACGGCACTGTTGTTGTGATCTTTCAGCCGGCGGAAGAGGGCGGCGGAGGCGGCCGCGAGATGTGCGAAGACGGGATGATGGACCGCTGGGGCATTCAGGAGGTTTACGGGATGCACAATTGGCCCGGCCGCCCCGTGGGCAGCTTTGCCATTCGTCCGGGCGCTTTCTTTGCCGCCACCGATCAGTTCGACATCACATTCGAAGGCAAAGGCGGGCACGCAGCCAAGCCGCATGAGACCGTAGATACCACCGTGATGGCCGCGCAAGCGGTGCTGGCCTTGCAGACAGTCGCCGCGCGCAATGCCGATCCGGTGGATCAGGTTGTGATCTCGGTAACATCATTTGAGACCTCGACTACGGCATTCAACGTGATCCCGCAGACGGTGCAATTGAAAGGGACCGTCCGTACGATGAGCCCGCAAATGCGGGATCTGGCAGAAAAGCGCATCAAGGAGATCTGCAACGGTGTGGCCGCAACCTTTGGCGGGACCGTCGAGGTGACCTATTACCGGGGTTATCCGGTGATGGTGAACAGCGACGAGCAGACCGATTTCGCCGCAGATGTCGCGCGATCCATTTCCGGCAGTTGTGATGAGGCGCCGTTGATCATGGGCGGTGAGGATTTTGCCTTTATGCTCGAGGAACGGCCGGGGGCGTATATTCTGGTCGGCAATGGCGATACAGCAGCGGTGCATCATCCCGAATACAATTTCAACGATGAAGCGATTCCTGCCGGATGCAGTTGGTGGGCCGGGATCGTTGAGCAGCGGATGCCTGCGGCTTGATGGGCAGGGCGGGGGCTCGGTCCCCGCACAGCCGGGAAATTAATAGCCCGATGAAGCTGGATCCCGGTCATACAAGCTGAGCTGGGTACAGAGCGTTTCGACGATGGAATCCAGTGCGGATTTTTGGGTGTTCACGCAGGATTTTGCAGCGCTGCGCGCCGTCTCCAGAGCGTCTTGATCCGACAGCAAGGTTGCTACGGCGGCGGCCAGATCGGGGGCGGATTGGACTTGCAGGGCTCCCCCTGTTTCGATCAACGGGGCATAGGTTTCGGCGAAGTTGAAGTAGCCCGGTCCTGTGATCACTGCGGCTCCGGCCTGTGCGGGTTCGAACGGGTTGTGGCCGCCGATTTCTTTCAGTGATCCGCCCAGAAACACAACGGGGCAAAGGGCGTACCATGTGCCGGTCTCACCCAGAGTGTCAGCCACGTAGACCTGCGTTTCTCCGGTGATCTGATCCCCGGCAGACCGGAATGCTGCGGTTTGTCCGGCCTGCTCAATCAGCGCGGCCACGTCATTGCGGCGTTCAGGGTGGCGGGGGATCAGCAACAAAAGCAGATCGGGCCATCGATTGAGCAAATCCGCATGAGCCTCCAGCACGGTTTCCTCTTCGCCCGCATGGGTCGAGCTGGCGATCCAGACGGGGCGATCTCCGACCTGCGCGCGAGTGTCGGACAGTGTGGTTTGCTCCACCGGCAGAGGATCGGACATCGCCTTGAGGTTCGTGCCGGGCTGAACACGGTCTGCGCGCGCGCCCATGCCGATCAGGTTTGCCGCCGTCTTGTCATTCTGAGTCAGGAACAGGCGAAAATGGTCCAGAATGAAGCGCGCCGTGTCGGGGCGTTTCTTCCAACCCTCTACGGATTTGTCCGACAGGCGCGCATTGAGCAGCGCAAGCGGGATACCACGGGTCGCGCCTTCGACAATCAGGCGCGGCCAGATTTCGCTTTCGACAAAGATACCGGCGTCCGGGCGCCAGTGATCCAGAAAGCGCTGGACGGGGCCGGGCATGTCGAGGGGCGGGAATTGGTGGCGCGCGCGCGGCGGCATGCGTTTTTCAATCAGCGCTGCTGAGGTCGGTGTGCCAGAGGTGATCAGAAACTCGGCATCGGGCAGGCGCTCTCCCAACCGCTTAATTAGGCTGATCACCGACAAGGTTTCCCCGACACTGGCCGCGTGGAACCATATAAGGCGGCCGCTGGGGCGGGGCAGGCTGGCGTGGCCCAGTCGTTCTTGTTGTCGTGTTTCGGGAACGTCGGCGGCCCGCAGTTTTTTCCGCACCGTGCGCCAGACCAGCGGGCCTGCAACGGCGGTCAGGCCGCAATACAAGTTGTAGAGCAGCGTCGGCTGGCTCTGCTGATCCGGCATGTCAGCCGCCTGTGTGGCTCATGTGACGGCTCATTTGGCCGTCGACCGCTTGGCGGGAATAGTCGAAATCATGGCCTTTGGGCTTGAGGTTGATCGCGGCGCGGATCGCATCCTCAAGCGGTTGCTCGGTGTCGGGATGGTCACGCAAAGCGCCACGCAGATCGGCCATGTCCTCTTGGCCGAGGCACATGTACAATTCGCCGGTGCAGGTCAGGCGCACGCGGTTACAGCTTTCGCAGAAATTATGCGATAGCGGCGTGATGAAGCCGATCTTTTGCCCGGTTTCTTCAAGCCGGACATAGCGCGCGGGTCCGCCGGTGCGTTCGGTCAGATCGGTGACCGAATAGTGGTTTTCGTATTCCTTGCGCACGTCCTTCAGCGACCAATACTGATCCAGCCGATCCTCGTTGCCGATGTCGCCCATCGGCATGACCTCAATCCAGGTCAGGTCCATGTCGCGCTCGGCGCACCATTTCGTGATCGTGGGCAATTCTACTTCGTTGAATCCCTTCAGGGCCACCGCGTTTATCTTGATCCGCAGTCCAGCCTTTTGCGCTGCGTCGATTCCGTTGAGCACCTGTTTCAGGCGGCCCCATCGCGTGATCTGCGCGAATTTGTCCTCGTCGAGCGTGTCCAGCGAGATATTTACGCGCCGCACGCCCGCTGCATAGAGATCATCTGCAAAGCGATGCAGCTGCGAACCGTTGGTGGTCAGCGTCAGCTCTTTCAACGCGCCGCTGTCCAGATGGCGAGTCATGCTGTTGAAAAACGTCATGATATTACGGCGCACCAGCGGCTCGCCACCGGTGATGCGCAGCTTTTCCACACCCAACTTCACAAAGGTGGTGCACATGCGGTCCAGCTCTTCCAGCGTCAGCAGGTCTTTCTTCGGCAGGAACTTCATATCCTCGGACATGCAGTACACGCAGCGGAAATCGCAGCGGTCCGTGACGGAGACGCGGAGATAGGTAATCGCACGTGCGAACGGGTCGATAAGCGGAGCAGTCATGCGACATAGGTAAAGCCGGGACCCATCTCCGACAAGGGCGAAATTTCCTTTGCGCTGGTACAGATGCGCACAGGGCGGTAAGCTGGCGGCATGAGATATACGCTTTTGACTTTGTGCGTTCTGGTTGCGGGATGCGACACCGTGCGGTCGACAACAGATCGTGTATTGGGGGCGGGTAGCGCACCCGCCGAGGCGGAAGAGGTCGTGACTGAGGAAACGGTCGAACCGGAACCGGTTGCGGTCGCGCCTGCAAGCTGGGTTGGTGCAAAGACCACCATTGCCGGATTGGGGGACCCGACGACGCCAGGACGGTGGTTGGAAACACCGCTGGTCGATACTGAATTCACCGGTCGCGTGGTAGTGCCGAAAACCGGGTCGCAAGCCTATATCACTCTGGTCCCGGCCCCGGGGCCGGAGAGTGGCGGCAGCCGGTTGTCGCTGGACGCGATGCGGGCTTTATTGTTGCCGTTTGACGAGTTGGTCGAACTTGAGGTCTATTCCAACTGATTTTTCAGGTACTTTCCGGCTTCGCGATGGGCAAAGGGCTTCATTGCCTCGCCATGTGATGCCAGAAAGGCAATCACTCGGTCCGGGTCATGTTTCGATAGCTCGCGCAGCCACCATGCAATGGCTTTCTGGATGAACCAGTTGCGGTCAGGGACAAAGCCCGACGCCCAGCCAAGGATGCGGTCGCGACGCGCCAGATCCTCGGGTTTCGGGTGGTTCTGTTTCGTCCAGGGCAGCGTGGCCACCAGCGCTGCGCGCCGCGTCCACATATGATCCGACGTTGTCCAACATTCGACCTGATCCAGCCGGGACGGGTCGGTTGACAGACGTTTCTGCATCGCCATGCAGGCGTGATCGGCCACAGCCCAAGCGTCGAAATCGGACAGCCAGCTTTGCAGAAGTTCCCAGACAGCCTCGTCAGGGCGAATGCGGGCCTGTGTCAGCAGTTTGGCTGCAGCCAGGCGACCTTCGTGGACGTTGGTTTGCCAGAGCGCATCTGCCAGTTCGACGCGCGCAGGCACGTCCAGTTCCTGACGCCATGCCTTGGTCAGGTCATTCAGTACCGGGTTGCCGACGCCAAGATAAGGACGGTCGGCCTTGTGATAGGCCGCCATCTGCTCAGCACGCTCGGCGTCCGCATGGGCTTTGATCTGATCCAGATAGGTGTCCAGCATCGAATTAGTCGGCGCGGGTCGGTTTGCCGTCGATGGTCTGTTGGTTTTTTTCCATCCAATAGGCGCGGATGTCGTCGTCCGACTTTCCGTCCACCCATTTCTGCATGGTGTCCCGATCGGACTGATACTCCATGAACGGCACCGCATAGCCGCAGGAGGTCTGAACCAGATCGATATGCAGATCATAGATCTGCCGCGCGCTGCGGTGGTCCGGAAACAGATCGGCCAGCTCGTCCCAGCCAGCGTCGCCTACATGCGACGTGCGCGCAGTCCCATAAGTGCGCAGGATCAGTGGGCGCGTGGTGAAGGAACACCACATCAGTGTCATGCGATTGGTTTCCAGCAAATGCCCAGCGGTTTCATTGCCGCTGCCGGTCAGGTTCATCCAGACAATCCGGTTGGGCCCCAGAATACGCAGCGAGTCCATCCCCTTGGGCGAGATGTTCACCCGCCCGTCAGGTGCCGCCGTGCCGACGAAAAAGATGTGCTGATCTGTGATGAACTTTTGCTGGGCGTCATCCAGTTCCGGGAATTGCTTGGCCATTCTTCACTCCACCGTGACAGATTTCGCCAGGTTGCGCGGTTGGTCCACATCCGTGCCTTTCGCCACGGCCGTATGATAGGCCAGCAGCTGCGCCGGGACGGAATACAGGATCGGGGCTAGGCTGGGGTGTACACGAGGCATACGGATGGTTCTCCAGACGCCGTCTTCCGCCTCGGCAACACCGTCATCGTCCGAGACCAGAATGACTTTACCCTTGCGCGCCATCACTTCTTGCATGTTCGAAACGGTCTTGTCGAACACTGCATCGCGCGGGGCCATGACGACCACCGGCATATGCTTGTCAATAAGGGCGATGGGGCCGTGTTTCAGTTCACCTGATGCATAACCTTCTGCGTGGATATAGCTGATTTCCTTGAGCTTCAACGCACCTTCCAGTGCCAGCGGATACATCAGGCCGCGCCCCAGAAACAACACGTCGCGCGCTTCGGACAAGCGCTGAGCGGATTTCTTGATGGCCTGGTTCTGGTCCAGCGCGGCGTTGAGTACCGTCGGCAGAGAGCGCAACGCTGCGGCGTGATCGGCTAGTTCTTCGTCGCTCAGCGTTCCCCGATCCGCAGCGGCTTTAAGCGCCAGCATCAGCAATACGCTCAATTGACAGGTAAACGCCTTGGTCGAGGCGACGCCGATCTCGACACCCGCATGGATGGGCAGGGCAATGTCGCTTTCCCGCGCAATCGAGCTTTCGCGGACATTGACCACCGACACGACTTTGTCGGCCTTGCCCTCGCAATAGCGCAGCGCGGCCAGCGTGTCGGCTGTTTCGCCCGACTGGCTGACGAACAGCGCCGCCGTCCGGCCCGGTATCGGCGGCTCGCGATACCGGAACTCGCTGGCGATATCGACCTCGACTGGCATCTTGGCCAATTGTTCGAACCAGTATTTCGCCGTCAGGCAGGCATAGAAAGCGGTGCCGCAGGCGACCATGGTCAGGCGGTCAAGCTTGGTGAAATCCAGATCATCGGGCAGGACGACCTTGTCCCCGCCGGTAGGCATGTACGACCGGATCGCCTCGGCCACCACCACGGGCTGTTCGGCAATCTCCTTGGCCATGAAGTGTTTGTGGCCCGCCTTGTCAGCCCGCGTCTGGTCCAACTTAATGCGGCGGGTTTCGCGGTTGGCCAGTTCTCCGGCCTCGTTGCGGATATCAAGCGAGGTGCGGGTCACCACCGCTCGGTCACCTTCTTCCAGATAGGTGATGCGGTCGGTCAATGGAGCCAGCGCAATTGCGTCAGAGCCCACGTACATCTCGCCGTTTCCATGCCCGATAGCCAGGGGCGAGCCTTTTCGGGCCGCGACGATCAGGTCATCCTGACCGTCGAACAGAAAGGCCAGCGCAAAGGCGCCCTGCAGCTTGTCGATGGTCTGGAAAGCCGCCTCAACCGGGGACAGGCCGGTTTTCAGGAAGTGCTCAGCCATCAGGGCTACGGTTTCGGTGTCGGTTTCGGTGGCGAAACCTACACCGTGCTCGGCCAATTCGGCTCGCAACTCGCGATAGTTTTCGACGATACCGTTGTGCACAACAGCAACAGGGCCTGCCCTGTGTGGGTGGGCGTTTGTGACCGAAGGCGCGCCATGGGTCGCCCAACGGGTGTGTCCAATTCCGGATTTGCCGGGTAGTGGATCATGCACCAACAGATCGCTTAGATTCACGAGCTTTCCGACCGCCCGACGACGCCCCAAGGCGCCGTTGTCAACAGTCGCGATGCCAGCACTGTCATATCCGCGATATTCCAGCCGCTTCAAAGCTTCAACAAGAATTGGGGCGGCTTCGTGCTGACCCAAAACACCTACAATACCACACATGAATCAAACTCCTTTATCGCGACGAGCCTTCTTCGCCTTTAACATATCAAATATTTTGCGAGCGTAGCCGGGTTTGTTGTCTTGCCGAGCACGGGCCACGGCCAGAGCGTCGGGTTCAACATCCCGGGCTACCACAGTACCTGCGGCGGTCATTGCACCATTGCCCAGCGTTACAGGCGCCACGAGCATGGTGTTCGATCCGATAAAGACATTCTCACCTATCGTCGTGCGATGCTTCAAAACTCCGTCGTAGTTACACGTTATCGTGCCCGCGCCAATATTCGAGGTTGCCCCCACCGTGGCGTCTCCGATGTAACTAAGATGATTGACTTTGGTACCTTCAGCGATTTCAGAATTCTTGATTTCAACGAAATTGCCGATGCGGGTGTTTTCAGCCAGTTCTGTACCCGGGCGTAGGCGGGCAAAGGGACCTATGATGGCTCCACGGCTGACATGGCAGCCTTCGAGATGCGAAAACGCACGGATTGTCGCGCCGCTTTCGACAGTTACGCCGGGGCCGAAAACTACGTTTGGCTCAATAACCGCATCTCTGCCAATGATCGTATCGGCGGCCAGATAGACAGTTTCCGGAGCCATCAGAGTTACACCGAGGTCCAGTAGTTCGGCGCGCGCATTGGATTGAAACACGGCATCCGCCGCGGCCAGATCGGCGCGAGAGTTCACACCCAGCGTCTGTGCTTCGCTACAGGCAACGGCCGTAACCTTCAGCCCACGCTCACGGGCTATTTCGACAACGTCGGTCAGATAGAATTCACCCGCGACATTGTCGTTGCCCACTGCTTCGATCAGGTCGAACAACGTCTGCGCGTCACAAGCCAATAGTCCCGAGTTACAAAAGGTTATCGCACGTTCTTCGTCAGATGCGTCCCTGAATTCGACGATCCTCTCCAGACTTTGCCCTTTCATCACCAGGCGGCCATAGCGCCCGGGATCGGCAGCCTCGAATCCCAGAATAACCAGATCGTTTTCCGCCCGCGCTGCAACCATGCGTTCTAGTGTGTCGGGTCTCAGAAACGGAGTGTCTCCGTACAGGACAACGACATCGCCCGAGAACCCTTCTAGTGCGGGGCGCGCTTGGGCAACGGCATGGGCAGTGCCCAATTGCTCTTCTTGAACCGTGATCTGGGCAGTGTCGTCCTCGGCTGTAGCAACCTTGGCCACGGCTTCGGAGTCGTGCCCTGCGACAATCACGGTGCGCTCGGGTGACAAAATTGCCCCGGCGCGCATGGCGTGGACCAGCAAGGGAGTCTGGGCGATTGGATGTAGAACTTTAGGAAGATCCGATTTCATCCTGGTACCTTTTCCGGCGGCAAGGATGACAAGGGCAGTACTCATGAAAATGATTTCTCTTTGTGTTTTGTTGCCTTCCGTTTTATCCGCTGGGGTCAAAGGCGCAAGCGGTTCAGCCATCAAACAAGATTGCCGTTTGCAATACTACACGGCAAAAAACCGCCGAAACAGGAGGCACAATGCGCACCGTTATCTTCGATCTGGACGGAACCCTGGCCGATACGTCCGGCGATCTGCTGGCCGCAGCGAACCACTGTTTTCGCGAGATGGGGCACGGGGATGTGCTGGTGCACGGACAGGACGCAGCGGTTGCATTGCGGGGCGGGCGGATGATGCTGACGCATGGGCTCAAGCGTGTCGGTGCTTATGACGAGGATATGGTTCACGCCTATTACCCAACGCTGCTCGAGGCGTATTCGCGGGCCATCGACACTCACACACAGTTCTATCCCGGCGCACTGGAAGCGGTCGAGGTTTTGCGGTCTGCCGGTTACGGCGTGGGCATCTGCACCAACAAGCCAGAGGCATTGGCGCATCAATTGCTGACCCAGATGGGCGTACGGGATACCTTTGCCTCTCTTGTCGGCGCGGACACGTTGCCAGTGCGCAAACCGGACCCGGAACCTCTGCGCGAGGCTGCGCGCCGGGCAGGCGGGCATCCAGATCTGTGTGTGCTGATCGGAGATTCAGATACTGACCGCAATACGGCCCGAGCCGCCGGTGTGCCGTCGGTTCTGGTCACGTTCGGCCCGTCTGGTGATGACATGGCTGCACTCGAACCCGAGGCTTTGCTACATCACTTCGACGATCTGCATTCGGTGGTCGAAGGGCTGATCGGTGCGGCGGCGTGATCTCTTGACCTGCGACACGTACAGCATCAGAACAAACCCATGACCGAGACATTCACTGGCAGCTTCACCCAGCAGGAACCCATCCCCGAAAAGGCGATCGAGGCCGCGATGGCCGTCCTGCGCCACGGGCGCCTGCACCGTTACAACGTTGTCCCCGGAGAGCTGGGCGAAACTGCGTTGCTGGAGCAGGAATTCGCGGCGCAGATGGGGGCGAAATACTGTCTGGCGGTGTCCTCCGGCGGCTATGCATTGGCGACGGCGCTGCGTGCGGTAGGAGTGCAGCCGGACGATCCGGTTCTTACCAATGCCTTTACGCTGGCTCCGGTGCCGGGGGCGATTGCCTCGGTCGGGGCGCGGCCGATTTTTGTGGGGGTGACTGAGGGCCTGACCATTGATCTGGATGACCTTGAGGCAAAGCTTGATCAGGCGAAGGTCCTGATGCTCAGCCATATGCGCGGGCACTTGTGCGACATGGATCGGCTGATGCAGATGTGCGATGCGGCAGGCGTTATCGTGATCGAGGATTGCGCCCACACGATGGGCGCGGCGTGGCGCGGGCAGCTTTCGGGGCGGCAGGGGGCGATCGGGTGCTATTCCTGTCAGACCTACAAGCATGTCAATTCTGGTGAAGGCGGGCTGCTGATCACCGATGACGAAGAACTGGCAGCCAAGGCGACGATGCTGTCGGGGTCCTATATGCTTTATGAACGCCACCTTGCTGCGCCGGGACCCGAGGTGTTCGAGCGGATCAAATACACAACGCCGAACGTATCCGGCCGTATGGACAACCTGCGCGCCGCCATTCTGCGCCCGCAACTGCGCGATCTGGACCGGCAGGTGCAGCGTTGGAACGAACGCTACGATGAGATTGCGGCGGGGCTGCGCGGAACGCCGGGTCTGACCATCGTCGAGCGCCCTGAGGAGGAGACCTATGTCGGGTCGTCGATCCAGTTCCTGTTGCTCGACTGGTCGCCGGAGCGCATTGCCGAGGTAATCCGGCGCTGTGCCGCGCGCGGGGTGGAGCTCAAGTGGTTTGGCGGCGCGGAGCCGACCGGGTTTACCTCCCGCTATGACAGTTGGCGTTACGCGGACAGCACGCCTTTGCCCACCAGTGATCGCATTCTGGCCGGTATCATGGATATGCGTGTGCCTCTGACCTTTTCGCTGGAGGATTGCCGTTTGATCGCGCGTATCATCCGATCCGAGGTTGGCGCGGTCTATCAATCCTGATCCAATTGAGTGCACCTGCGGTGCACGCTCTTTTTGACAGCCGCCCTTTGGGGCGGCTGTCTGTGTTTTTGGGGGATCGTGCCGATCAGGGTCGTTGACCAGATGCAATCCGGCTGTTATCAGTTTATTGAACATGTGTTCATTTATGCGAAGGAGGAGATCGCGTATGTTCTCGGCCACAATGCAATTTGATCTGGGCGAAGACGTGAATGCCCTGCGCGAGATGGTGCACCGCTGGGCGCAGGATCGGGTCAAGCCGATCGCGGCTGAAGTCGACAAGTCCAACGCTTTTCCCAACGAGTTGTGGAAAGAGATGGGCGATCTCGGGATGCTTGGGATCACGGTGCCCGAGGAATACGGAGGGGCGGGGATGTCGTACCTGGCCCATACCGTCGCAGTGGAGGAGGTGGCGCGGGCCTCGGCCTCGGTTTCGCTGTCTTACGGGGCGCATTCGAATCTGTGCGTCAACCAGATCAAGCTGAATGGAACCGACGAACAGAAGGCGAAGTATCTGCCGCGTCTGATCTCAGGCGAGCATGTGGGCGCATTGGCGATGTCCGAGGCCTCGGCTGGATCTGATGTGGTTTCGATGAAACTGCGCGCGGAAAAGCGCAACGAACATTTTCGGCTGAACGGCAGCAAGTACTGGATCACCAACGGGCCGGATGCGGACACTCTGGTTGTCTATGCCAAGACAGACCCGGAGGCGGGCTCAAAGGGGATCACGGCTTTTCTGATCGAAAAAGAGATGAAGGGATTTTCGACCTCGCCCCATTTCGACAAGCTGGGGATGCGCGGGTCGAACACGGCCGAGCTGATTTTCGAAGACGTCGAAGTGCCGTTCGAAAACGTTCTGGGTGAAGAGGGTAAGGGCGTCGCGGTACTGATGTCCGGTTTGGACTATGAGCGCGTGGTTCTGGCCGGGATCGGGACGGGCATCATGGCGGCCTGTCTGGACGAGATCATGCCCTATCTGGCTGAGCGCAAGCAGTTCGGCAAACCCATCGGCAACTTTCAACTGATGCAGGGCAAGATCGCCGACATGTACACCGCGATGAATTCCGCGCGGGCTTATGTGTATGAGGTTGCCAAGGCCTGTGACCGGGGGGACGTGACTCGTCAGGACGCGGCGGCTTGCTGTCTTTACGCCTCGGAACAGGCGATGGTGCAGGCGCATCAGGCGGTGCAGGCGATGGGTGGGGCCGGGTTCCTGTCGGATTCGGCGGTCAGCCGAATTTTCCGTGATGCCAAGCTGATGGAGATCGGTGCGGGGACCAGCGAAATCCGCCGGATGCTGATCGGGCGGGAATTGATGAGCGAAGTGCTGTGACAGAAAAACGCCCCGCAGTCGAGGGAACAGCGGGGCGTTCTTTCAAAGGATCAGAAGCGATGTACGTAGGATACGCCGACCAGCCAAGGATCGATTTCGGCGGTGCCGATATCGGCGCCGTTCAGTTTGACGTCCGAGTCGATGTCGAACCAGCGGACGTTCAGTCGTACAGCACCGTTATCGGTGACCATGTAGTCCAGACCGGCCTGCAGCGCGACACCGACCGAGTTGTCCAGTTCCAGATCACCCAGAGCCGATTTCTCGTCGAAGAAGATGGTATAGTTGATACCGGCGCCGACATAGGGTTTCCAGGCGCTGTTGGTTGGGAAGTGGTAGTTCAGCGACAGGGTGGGCGGCAGGTGCTTGACCGAACCTGCATCAACGCTGCCACCCAGGGTAACAGTGTGGCTGAACGGGGTCGCGGCCAGCAGTTCGATACCAAGGTTGTCGCGGACGAAGTATTCAGCGGTAAAGATCGGGCGGGTGTCCGAATCCACTTCGGCATCGAAGCCAGCCAGAGTACCGTTGTCGGATTTCGGGTCGAGGTAGCCAATACCAACACCGACGGTCCAGTCACCTTGGTTCTGGGCCATTGCAGGGGCGGCAAGCGCGACAAGCGCAGTGGAAAGTGTCAAAGCGGCGAGTGTTTTGATCATTTTAAGGCCTTTGAATTTGATGATGGGACGGTTTTGCCGAACAGGGGCAAGGTAAACTCTGATCTGCATCAAGTTCCCGCGAGTTCGAAAGCGTGCGTTCGACCTGAGACTGTCATGAAAACAAGGGGTTTTGCGTATGCGTCCCAATAAATGCATACCGGGTATGCGGGACGTGGGGGGCTGGAACATTCCTGCCCGGCTTAACATGGCGCGACAGTGTCTTTCGCGCCCCACCGGCAGCATAGCCATTATCGATCTGACCGCGGGGGGGCATGATGCCATCTCTTACGGTCAGCTCGGGCGTATGACCGACGGAATTGCGCGGGCGTTGCTGAAGCAGGTTCAACCCGGTGACCGTGTGGGAGTGCTGCTCAGCCAGTCGCCGTGGTGTGCGGCGGCCCATCTGGCGATCTGGAAGATCGGCGCGATTTCGGTGCCGCTGTTCAAGCTGTTCAAGCATGACGCACTGGCCTCTCGGGTTGGGGACGCCGGGGCGAAGCTGGTGCTGACAGATGAAGACGGCGCAGGGTTGCTGGGTGATCTGGCGCGCTCGGTGCGCGTTGATCAGATCGCGCCGTCCGATGATCCGCTGCCCTTTGCTGATACCGGCCCCGAGGACCCGGCGGTGTTGATCTATACCTCGGGCACTACCGGCACCGCGAAGGGGGCGCTGCACGGACATCGGGTTCTGACCGGTCACCTGCCGGGTGTTTCGATCAGCCATAACCATTTGCGTGACGGTGATTGCCTGTGGACGCCTGCCGACTGGGCCTGGATCGGCGGCCTGTTCGACGTGCTGATGCCCGGGCTGGCGCTGGGCATCCCGGTGGTTGCGGCGCGACTTGAAAAATTCACGCCTGAAGCCTGCGCCGACGTGATCGCGCGCGGTGAGGTGCGGAACGTGTTCTTTCCACCGACCGCCCTGCGGATGCTGAAGGCAGCGGATCAGAGCATCCCCGGCCTGCGTTCCGTTGCATCTGGCGGTGAACCATTGGGCGCTGAAATGCTGGCCTGGGGGCAAAAGGCGTTTGGCCTGACGATCAACGAGTTTTACGGCCAGACCGAATGCAACATGGTCGTGTCCTCCTGCGCCGAGGATTTCCCGGTGCGCCCGGGCTGCATTGGAAAGCCTGTACCGGGGCATGAGGTGGCGGTGATCGACGAGACTGGCCACCCGACCGATGAGGAGGGCGACGTAGCCATCCGGCGCGGATCGGCCTCGATGCTGTTGGAATACTGGAATCGGCCTAAGGTGACGGGGGAGAAGTTCCGCGGCGACTGGCTGATCACCGGCGACCGAGGCGTTTGGGAGGGCGACTACCTGCGTTTTGTCGGGCGAGATGATGACGTGATTACCTCGGCCGGCTACCGCATCGGCCCGGCCGAGATCGAGGATTGCCTGCTGACCCACCCTGCGGTGGCGACGGTCGGCGTAGTCGGCAAACCCGATCCGCTGAGGACCGAGATTGTGAAGGCCTATGTGGTGCTGAAGCCGGGGGCCGAAGCCACGGGGCAGGAATTGCAGGACTGGGTCAAAGACCGTTTGGCGCAGTATTCCTATCCGCGTGAGGTGGCTTTTTTGGAGGAACTGCCGATGACGGTGACAGGGAAAGTGATCCGCAAGGAGCTGAAGGCGCTGGCAGGGAAGGAAAGCAAGCAATGCTGAGCAAGCTGCAGAGCTTTGATTTGCTCGCTCTAAGCACTGTTTTGGCCATCACATTAGTGCTGCCCCAAGACGTTGGAGCTCAAAACTATCAAGTACAAGATGAGCATGGTCAAACTATTGTGGACCAAGCCTACATGGACACTCAAGTTCGTGCGTGTGTAGAAAGTGTCGCTAAGCCAACAAACCTTTCCGACTGTGTTAGCACTTTTTCAGGCGATTGCATGGATGAAGACATTTCTTGGGGACAAAGCACCCTTGGAATGTACTTTTGCGCCGAAGCTGAAACAGCTGTTTGGGACGCGCTGGTGGACGAAAGTGCCGCAGACCTACTTAGCCATTACAGAGCGCTTGATGATGGAGACGCTGACAGCGTTTCGTCTCTGCCTCTGAGAGCGCCGAGCTTGACCGAAGCACAAAACCGCTGGGAAGAGGCTCGGGATGCTGATTGCTTGGTGGAATATCTTCAGTGGAGAGGCGGATCAGGTGCAAAACTCCTTGGTGCAAGCTGCCGCTTGGAGCGAACGAGCCAAAGGGTGATTTGGTTAAAGACGTTGTTGGAGGAAAAATGATGCTGCTTTTTTCGGCTGGTTTTCTGATGGTTGAGGAAAACAAATAATGAAACTCACATCCAAAGCCATGCCCGCCTCCGAGGGCTTCAAAGCAAACCGCGCGGCCCATCTCGACGCGCTGGCGCAAATCTCGAACGCCGCCGAAGCGGCCCGCATGGGCGGAGGCGAGAAATCTCGCGCGCGGCATGAATCGCGGGGCAAGATGCTGCCGCGTCGCCGAGTGGCGAACTTGCTCGATCCGGGGTCTCCGTTCCTCGAAATCGGCGCGACAGCGGCGCATGGGATGTATGGCGATGCTGCGCCTTGTGCCGGGGTCATCGCCGGCATTGGCCGGGTGCAAGGGCGCGGGGTCATGGTGGTCTGCAACGACGCCACCGTGAAGGGCGGCACCTATTACCCGATGACGGTTAAGAAACACCTGCGGGCGCAGGAGATTGCCGAGGAAAACCATTTGCCTTGCATCTACCTAGTCGATAGTGGCGGCGCGAACCTGCCCAATCAGGATGAAGTGTTCCCCGACCGCGACCACTTTGGCCGCATCTTTTATAACCAAGCGCGGATGAGCGCGAAGGGGATCGCTCAGATTGCCGTGGTGATGGGCTCGTGCACGGCGGGAGGGGCCTATGTCCCCGCAATGTCCGACGTGACCATTATCGTGAAGGAACAGGGCACGATCTTTCTGGCCGGGCCGCCTCTGGTCAAGGCCGCGACGGGAGAGGTTGTCAGCGCCGAGGACTTGGGTGGCGGCGATGTACACACTCGTCTGTCAGGTGTGGCGGACTATCTGGCCGAGGACGACGCCCACGCGCTGGCCCTTGCACGGCGGGCGGTTGGATCGTTGAACCGGTGCAAACCGCAGACCGTGGACTGGGCCAGCCCCGAAGACCCCGCCTACGATCCCGAAGAAATCCTCGGTGTCGTTCCCGCCGATTTGCGCACGCCGTATGATATCCGCGAAGTGATCGCGCGTCTGGTCGATGGCTCTCGGTTTGATGAATTCAAGCCTCGGTTCGGTGAGACACTGGTGACCGGGTTTGCCCATGTGAAAGGCTGTCCGGTTGGCATCATCGCCAACAACGGTGTGCTGTTTTCCGAGGCCGCGCAGAAGGGCGCGCATTTCGTTGAGCTGTGTTCGCAGCGCAAAATCCCGCTGGTCTTCCTGCAGAACATCACCGGCTTCATGGTCGGTCGCAAGTACGAAAACGAGGGTATCGCGCGGCATGGAGCGAAGATGGTGACCGCTGTTGCGACGACGAACGTGCCGAAAGTTACCATGCTGGTCGGCGGGTCCTTTGGGGCTGGCAACTATGGCATGGCCGGTCGTGCCTATCAGCCGCGGTTCCTGTGGACTTGGCCGAACTCGCGCATTTCCGTGATGGGAGGAGAGCAAGCCGCCGGCGTTCTGGCCACCGTCAAGCGCGACGGGATCGAACGGCAGGGCGGATCGTGGTCGGCCGAGGAAGAAGCCGAATTCAAGCGCCCGACGCTTGAGATGTTCGAGGAGCAATCGCACCCGCTTTATGCCTCGGCCCGCCTTTGGGATGACGGCATCATCGACCCGCGCAAAAGCCGCGATGTGCTCGCGCTGTCGCTGAATGCCGCGCTGAACGCCCCGATCGAAGAGACACGTTTCGGCGTGTTCAGGATGTGATGAACATGACAATGCAAGATGTATTGACCCGGTATCCCGGCGCACAAACTTTCAAATTTGGCGACAGCGCAAATATGAGTGCCGAGTTGCTTTCACTGGTGCGAGCAGGCCGGAAAACGGCAACCTGTGGCGCGCTGAGGGACTATCCAGATGGCAGCCCCGAAACACCGGTTGTTGGGCGCCGCGACATCGCTTTGGAGTGGGATGGAAGCCCTGCTTTGGTGATCGAGACCGTCGATGTTTCGATCTGTCGCTTCTGCGATATGACCGAGGATTTCGCGTTGGCCGAGGGTGAGAATGAAACGCTTGAGGGATGGCGCGAAGATCATCGCCGGTACTTTGAGCGTAATGGTGGTTTCGATCCAGAGATGGAACTGTTGTGCGAACGGTTCCACCTAATCGAAGACCTGGCGGTTGAGGGGTAAGAGATGTTTAACAAAATCCTGATTGCCAACCGTGGCGAAATTGCCTGCCGGGTTATGGCAACGGCTCAGAAGATGGGAGTCGCCTGCGTTGCTGTATTTTCAGACGCTGATGCCTCGGCAAAGCATGTGCATATGGCGGATGAGTCGGTCCATATTGGCGGTGCGGCCCCAGCAGAAAGTTACCTCAAGGGCGACGTGATCATTCAGGCGGCGCTGGAGACGGGCGCGCAGGCGATTCACCCGGGCTACGGCTTTCTCTCCGAGAACCCTGATTTCGTGGATGCGGTCGAAGCTGCGGGCCTGACCTTCATCGGGCCTTCGGCGGATGCGATCCGCAAAATGGGCCTCAAGGACGCCGCCAAGGTGCTGATGGAACAGGCAGGTGTGCCTGTTGTCCCCGGCTACCACGGCGACAATCAGGACCCCGAGCATCTGGCAGGTGCCGCTGACACCATCGGCTATCCGGTTCTGATCAAGGCCGTGGCCGGTGGCGGCGGCAAGGGGATGCGTCTGGTCGAACGCCCAATTGAATTCGCCTCAGCTTTGGACAGTGCTCGCAGCGAAGCCCGCACCGCCTTTGGTAATGACGCTGTTCTGGTCGAGAAATTCGTCGCCAAACCCCGTCATATCGAGGTGCAGGTGTTTGGCGATGGCACCCACGCGGTGCATCTGTTCGAACGGGATTGTTCGCTGCAGCGTCGGCACCAGAAGGTGATCGAGGAAGCCCCGGCCCCTGGCATGACGCCTGAGATGCGGGAGGCCATGGGGCAGGCGGGCGTCCGCGCGGCTGAGGCAATTGGCTACAAGGGTGCGGGGACGGTTGAGTTCATCGTCGACGCGTCGGACGGGCTGCGCCCGGATCGGTTCTGGTTCATGGAGATGAACACACGCCTGCAGGTGGAACATCCGGTGACCGAGGCAATTACCGGCGTCGATCTGGTCGAATGGCAATTGCGGGTTGCCTCAGGTGAGGCTCTGCCCAAGCGGCAGGGCGACTTGTCGATTAATGGCCACGCGTTCGAAGCCCGGCTGTATGCCGAAGACGTGCCCAAAGGGTTCTTACCTGCAACCGGCACTCTGACGCATCTGCAGTTCCCGTCTGCTTGCCGCGCCGACAGCGGTGTGCGCACGGGCGACACGATCAGCCCGTGGTATGACCCGATGATTGCAAAGGTCACCGTACACGGGCCAACCCGCGCAGTTGCGTTGGAGCAGCTTCACCGCGCCCTGCAGCAGACAGAAGTGGCGGGTACGGTCACTAATCTGGCCTTTCTTGGCGCGCTGACCCGACATCAGGGATTTGCGGCGGGCGACGTGGATACCGGCCTGATCGGTCGGGATCTGGAAGCGCTGACACAGGATGGGCCTGCCTCTGCCGCGACGTGCGTGGCCGCCGCCTTGACCGCGCTGGGTCTGGGTGAGACCTCTGATGAGACCGGGTTCTCTCTGTGGGCACCTTTGCATCGTGCTGTTCAGTTGATGGCCGACGAGTTGATTGATCTGGATGTGCAGGTCGAAGGTCCAAACCGGCAGATCTGGCAAGTTGGCGCAGAAACCCTCATCGCAGAACGTAGCGGTCAGGGATGGTCGATCGGTGGTGCGCCTATGCCGCGTGTTGCGGTGTCGGGGTCACGGATCACCGTGTTTGAAAACTATGGGCAGGCCTTCGATTTCGTCGACCCTCTGGATCGGGATACCAGCGCCGCCGGTGATACAAATGTGATTGAAGCTCCCATGCCCGGATTGGTGAAGGCAGTGTTTGCCTCGGTCGGGCAGGTGGTGAAAGAGGGGGATCGGCTGGCCATTCTGGAGGCAATGAAGATGGAGCATTCGCTGCTTGCCGCCCGTGACGGTATCGTGGCCGAAGTTCTTGCCGAAGACGGTGCGCAGGTTGAGGCCGGAGCTGCCCTGGTCCGGTTGGAAGAGGAGTAGCCTGTTCCTGTGACGCATCGCGTGGCACAGTCGGGTCAACATGTTGAAAACTAAACCGGGAGGAGCGCTGCAATGGATGAGCGGGTCGAGATTTTCGAGGTAGGTCCACGGGATGGCCTGCAAAATGAACAGCGTGAAATTCCTGTGAACGAGAAGGTTGCGCTGATCGACTGTCTCAGCCGCGCCGGGTTCAACCGGATCGAAGTGGCCAGTTTTGTCTCACCTAAATGGGTGCCGCAGATGGCGGGCAGCGCAGAGGTGCTGGCCGAAATCGAAAGGCCGGACGGGGTGCGTTTCGCCGCGCTGACACCAAACATGCGCGGTTATGAGGACGCTCTGGCGGCCAAGGCGGATGAGATCGCGGTGTTTGCTGCGGCCTCCGAGGGGTTTTCGAAGGCCAACATCAACGCCACGATCGAGGAATCCATTGAACGGTTCACTCCGATCCTTGAAGCTGCGCGTCACATTGATCTGCCGGTGCGGGGCTATGTCTCGTGCGTGACCGACTGCCCTTATGATGGCCCGACCCCACCCGAGAAGGTGGCCGAGGTTGCGGACCGTCTGTTTGCACTGGGCTGCTATGAGGTTTCCTTGGGTGACACGATCGGGCAGGGAACGCCTGACACTGTCGCGCATATGTTGCTGGCAGTGCGAGAGCGAATGCCGGTGACCCGGTTGGCAGGCCATTTCCATGACACCAACGGCCGTGCCATCGACAATATCGACGCGGCGCTGGCGCTGGGCGTCCGGACATTCGACGCGGCTGTTGGTGGGTTAGGCGGTTGTCCCTATGCACCCGGCGCTTCCGGCAATGTTGCAACCGAAGCCGTTGTCGCGCATCTGGAGCGGCTTGGATATGAGACTGGGATTGATCAGGCGATTGTCGAAGAGGCCGCCCAGATAGCCCGAGCAATGCTAGCGGAGTGAGGGGCGATGTTCGAAACGATCTCGGTTACGCAGGACGCGCGCGGTGTGGCGACTCTGACGCTCGACCGTCCGGAAAAGCACAATGCAATGTCGGCGGAGATGATTTCCGAGCTGACGCAGGCGGCGGCGCAGTTGGGGACGGATGACACGGTTCGGGTCGTGGTTCTGACCGGCGCGGGTAAAAGCTTTTGTGCCGGTGGCGACCTCGGCTGGATGCAGGACCAGATGGCCGCCGACCCCGAAACCCGGTTCGCCGAAGCGCGCAAGCTGGCCGAAATGCTGCAGGCGTTGAACACGATGCCCAAACCGCTGATCGGAGCGCTTCAGGGCAACGCTTTTGGTGGTGGTGTCGGACTGACCGCGGTTTGCGATGTGGCCGTTGGTGTGGATGGCGTGAAGATGGCGCTGACTGAAACCCGGCTGGGTCTGATCCCGGCAACCATTGGCCCCTATGTTATCGCCCGCATGGGTGCGGCCCGGGCGCGGCGCGTGTTCATGTCGGCCCGGGTGTTCGACGCGGCAGAGGCCGTGGATCTTGGCCTGTTGGCCAAAGCTGTTCCTGTCGCAAATCTGGACGAAGCAATTGAGACCGAAATCCAACCCTACCTGTCCTGCGCGCCGGGGGCCGTGGCCTCGGCCAAGGATCTTGTGCAAACGCTGGGCCCGCGCATTGACGACACCGTGATTGACCAGACCATCCGGTCTCTGGTCGAGCGGTGGGAAACCGACGAGGCGCGTGAAGGCATCAACGCCTTCTTTGAAAAGAGAAAACCTGCATGGAACAGTCATGTTTAGCACCTGTCAGCGCGAAATCAGATTCGCGAAAATGCCAGGTTTTCCATTTGTGGAAGCAAGTGGAATATTAAGCCCCTGCGCGTTTGTGTTCGGTTGACCCTCTGACCCCGCGCGGATAGAGAATGTCCAGTCAACACGCCAATTGACGGCGCGTCCCTGGGGGGTATGCGCAGGAAAGGAGCTATTCGTGGAAGACCTGCTGCGGGAGTACCTCCCGATTCTGGTGTTTCTGGCCGTTGCCGTGGGCCTTGGAATCGTACTGATTCTAGCTGCTGTGGTACTGGCCGTCCGCAATCCCGACCCTGAAAAGGTCAGCGCATATGAGTGCGGTTTCAACGCCTTCGATGATGCGCGGATGAAATTCGACGTCCGATTCTATCTGGTTTCGATTCTCTTCATCATCTTTGATCTGGAAATCGCCTTCCTGTTCCCGTGGGCCGTCGGCTTCAAGGATATCAGCGATGTGGGTTTCTGGTCCATGATGGTGTTCCTGGCGGTGCTGACTGTCGGCTTTGCCTATGAATGGAAGAAAGGGGCCCTGGAATGGGAGTGATGACGGGTGCAAACACCGCTGGCGTCGACAAGGAAGTCGCCACCCAGGCCCTGAATGCCGAACTGCAGGACAAAGGGTTTCTGCTGACCTCAACCGAGGATATTATCAACTGGGCGCGCACCGGCTCGCTGCACTGGATGACATTCGGTCTGGCCTGCTGTGCGGTTGAGATGATGCACACCTCGATGCCGCGTTATGATGCGGAACGGTTTGGCATTGCCCCGCGCGCCTCGCCGCGTCAGTCGGACGTGATGATCGTGGCTGGAACCCTGACCAACAAGATGGCCCCTGCGCTGCGTAAGGTTTACGACCAGATGCCCGAGCCGCGCTATGTGATCTCGATGGGATCCTGCGCGAATGGCGGTGGCTATTACCACTATTCCTATTCTGTTGTTCGCGGCTGTGACCGGGTTGTTCCGGTGGACATCTATGTGCCCGGTTGCCCTCCGACGGCTGAGGCGTTGCTGTACGGCCTGATGCAGCTGCAACGCAAAATCCGCCGCACCGGCACCATCGTACGCTGAGGAGAGAGCTGATGAGCGAAGCACTCAAAGAACTCGGCGCACAGCTTGAGCTGAAGCGAGCCGATTGCGTTCTGTCCTGGGACGTGACCCATGGCGAGTTGAACGTCGATGTAGCTCCGTCGAACATTTTGGAGTTTGTCGAATTCCTGCGGTCTGACCAGAACTGCAAGTTCTCGACCCTCGTTGACATCACCGGTGTGGACTATCCCGAACGGGCCAAGCGGTTCGACGTGGTTTACCACTTCCTGTCAATGTACCAGAACCAGCGTATCCGCCTGCGGGTGTCGATCCGCGAGGAAGACATGGTGCCCTCGATCGTGGACGTTCACCCCTCGGCCAACTGGTTCGAGCGTGAGGTGTTCGACATGTTCGGCATCCTGTTCTCGGGCCACCCGGACCTGCGGCGCATCCTGACCGACTATGGTTTCCGAGGCCATCCGCTGCGCAAGGATTTCCCGACCACCGGTTACACCGAAGTGCGCTATGACGAGGCGCAGAAGCGCGTGGTCTACGAGCCCGTCAGTCTGGTGCAGGAATACCGGCAATTCGATTTCATGTCCCCATGGGAAGGCGCGAATTACATTCTGCCGGGGGACGAGAAACAGGAGAGTGAATAATGGGTGGCATCTGGTGGTTGATCCTTTCGGCACTGACCATCATCCCGATGGTGAAGATTTTGCCGTTTTTCGGGATCAACAAATACTGGTGCCTTCTTTGTCTGATCCCATTCGGCACGATTGCGTTGCTTTGGTGGGTTGGGCTGAAATTACAGGAACTGGAGCGCCGCTGAGATGATGCTGCTGGGGGAACTGATCGCGTTGGGCGCGCTGGGGGTCCTGCTGGCGGGGGCCGCAGTTAAGGCGGCCGAGGCGGAAAAGGTCCGGGTTCGGGCCGAAGCGAAGAAGAAACGAGGGCGTTGATGGACGGCTCAAGATACGATGACGGCAGCACGGACGCGCTGAGCGGAGAACAGAAGATCCGCAACTTTAACATTAACTTCGGTCCGCAACACCCCGCGGCGCACGGAGTTTTGCGTCTAGTGCTTGAGCTGGACGGTGAAATTGTCGAACGCTGTGATCCGCATATCGGCCTGCTGCACCGTGGCACCGAAAAACTGATGGAAAGCCGGACGTATCTGCAGAATCTGCCGTATTTTGACCGTCTGGATTACGTGGCACCAATGAACCAGGAACATGCCTGGTGTCTGGCCATTGAAAAGCTGACCGGGGTCGAGGTCCCGCGTCGTGGCTCGCTGATCCGGGTTCTGTACTCAGAAATCGGGCGCATCCTGAACCACTTGCTGAACGTGACCACACAGGCGATGGACGTAGGTGCGCTTACCCCGCCGCTGTGGGGCTTTGAAGAGCGTGAAAAGCTGATGGTGTTCTATGAGCGCGCCTGTGGTGCCCGTCTGCACGCCGCTTATTTCCGCCCTGGTGGTGTGCATCAGGACCTGCCGCCGGAACTGCTGGACGATATCGAGGCGTGGAGCCACGAATTTCCCACCGTTTTGGACGACATTGATGGTTTGCTGACCGAAAACCGCATCTTCAAACAGCGTAACGCCGATATTGGTGTTGTGACCGAGGATGACATCCAGAAATACGGCTTCTCTGGTGTGATGGTGCGCGGATCGGGCCTTGCATGGGACCTGCGCCGTGCGCAGCCCTATGAATGCTATGACGAGTTCGAATTCCAGATCCCCGTTGGCAAAAACGGCGACTGCTATGACCGCTACCTTGTCCGCATGGAAGAGATGCGCCAGTCCCTGCTGATCATCCGTCAGGCCATTGCAAAAATCCGCGATTGCCCCGGTGATGTTCTGGCCCGAGGCAAGATCACGCCGCCGAAACGGTCCGACATGAAGACCTCGATGGAGAGCCTGATCCATCACTTCAAACTTTACACCGAAGGCTTCCACGTCCCCGCAGGCGAAGTCTATGCCGCCGTCGAAGCGCCCAAGGGCGAGTTCGGCGTCTATCTCGTCGCCGACGGCACCAACAAGCCGTACCGCGCCAAGCTGCGTGCGCCCGGTTTCCTGCACCTGCAAGCCATGGACCACGTCGCCGGAGGACACCAACTGGCCGACGTCGCCGCCATCATCGGCACCATGGACGTTGTGTTTGGGGAGATTGATCGGTGACTAAGTTACTCGCTTCTGCGTTGGCGCTCCTACCAATAACACACTCAGCTTCCGCTGCGCCTTTGAGCGATCTCTGCAACTTTTTTTCGTCTGACGTAGTGCGGGAAGCATCCAATTGCTGGTTGGCTACCGATTGCGATCCATTCGAAAAGTTTCCTGAGGTTTATGAGCGCTACGAAACCTTCGAGACACGTGCTGCGAACTATGTGTTGAGTAAACTAAGCTCATCTAGAAACTGCATGGCGTATCCCAAACTGCTGGCGGGATCGGGCGTAGAGAACTGTTCCGCCGGACAAGAGCCATTTGTGTGGGCCATTTTCGACCTCGTGGAGGCCGAAGTTATTTCGTCCAATAATTCAAATGATCCCGAGTCGTGGAAACTTGGAATGGCAGAAAATGGGGAATGTGCTTAATGCTCCGCCGTCTTCACCCCGAACAACCCGAAAATTTCGCCTTCACCGCGGCCAACCGGCAGTGGGCAGAAGCGCAAATCACCAAATACCCCGAGGGCCGTCAGGCCAGTGCGGTTATCCCTCTGCTGTGGCGCGCGCAGGAGCAGGAGGGATGGCTGAGCCGCCCGGCGATCGAATCCGTGGCCGACATGTTGGGCATGGCCTATATCCGTGTGCTCGAGGTTGCGTCCTTCTACTTCATGTTCCAACTGCAACCGGTTGGCTCTGTCGCGCATATTCAGGTCTGCGGCACGACGTCGTGCATGATCTGCGGGGCCGAGGATCTGATCGCGGTCTGCAAGGAAAAGATCACCGCCAAGCCGCATGAGCTGTCCGCCGATGGCAAGCTGAGTTGGGAAGAGGTGGAATGCCTTGGCTCCTGCACCAACGCTCCGATGGCTCAGATCGGTAAGGATTACTACGAAGACCTGACTGCTGAGAGCTTTGGCAAGATCATCGATGATCTTGTGGCAGGCAAAGTGCCGACTCCGGGCCCGCAGAACGGGCGCTATGCGGCGGAACCGCTGAAGGGCCTGAGCAGTCTGGCCGAGTACGGGGCCGGGAAACCTCAGTACAACGCAAGCGTCGAACTGGCGACGGATCTGAGCGACACGGTCAAGCGGATTGACGGGACCGAGGTCCCGATCCTGACCCCTTGGCTGGGCAAGGATGGCAAGCAGGCGGATGCCTCGGCGTCGGAGAAACCTCCGAAAGCGCCCGAAACGCCGAAACCGGCTGTGAAACAGGCGCAGGAGGCGAAAGCCAAGCCCAAACCGGAAGAGGCCAAGGAAGATCAACCCGAGACGCTGACCACAGCGCGGGATGGCAGGGCGGATGACCTCAAGCTTTTGAAAGGCGTGGGTCCGAAGCTGGAAGAAACGCTGAACGAACTGGGTTTCTACCACTACGATCAGATCGCAGCCTGGACGCCGGAACATGTCGCTTGGGTAGATGCGCGTCTGAAATTCAAGGGCCGGATCGAACGCGATGGCTGGATCGAACAGGCGTCCAAGCTTGCGGCGGGTGAGGAAACCGAATTCGCCAAACGTGCCAAGGAAGACGGCACTTACGAAGACTAAACGACGGTGCCCATCCGGGGCGCCTTGGGTGAGATGGACAAGGATAAGGAACAAGCCATAGCCCGCAAGGGCCGACATATCGGCATCGTCATCGCTGTGACGATGGTGATCTGGCTTGCCATGAACATGTTCATCGGCCCCGCATTGGGACTGACAACGCGCCATGCGCTTCTGTTCGATCTCGCCGCTCTGGCAGGTTTTATCTATGCGGGCGTCAACATTTTTCAACTCTGGCGCATGCGTCAGGACAGCTGAAGGTAACACACGATGCTGAAGGATCAGGACCGGATCTTTACCAACATCTACGGGATGCATGAGCGCACGCTCAAAGGCGCGCAGGCCCGGGGGCATTGGGACGGCACTGCTGGCCTGATCGAAAAGGGCCGTGACTGGATCATCCAGACGATGAAGGACTCAGGTCTGCGCGGCCGCGGTGGCGCGGGCTTTCCGACCGGTCTGAAATGGTCGTTCATGCCCAAGGAAAGCGACGGCCGTCCGGCCTATCTGGTGGTGAACGCGGACGAGTCCGAGCCCGGCACCTGTAAAGACCGTGAGATCATGCGCCATGATCCCCACACGCTGATCGAAGGCTGCCTGATCGCCTCTTTCGCGATGAATGCGCATACCTGCTACATCTATCTGCGCGGCGAATACATCCGTGAGCGTGAAGCCCTGCAGGCCGCGATTGATGAGGCCTATGACGCGGGCCTACTGGGCAAGAACGCGGCCGGTTCGGGATGGGATTTCGATCTGTTCCTGCATCATGGGGCCGGCGCCTATATTTGCGGTGAAGAAACCGCCCTGATCGAAAGCCTTGAGGGCAAGAAGGGCATGCCGCGGATGAAACCTCCGTTCCCGGCGGGCGCGGGGCTGTATGGTTGCCCGACCACGGTGAACAACGTCGAATCCATTGCTGTTGTGCCGACGATCCTGCGCCGGGGTGCCGACTGGTTTGCAGGCTTTGGCCGTCAGAACAACGCGGGCACCAAGCTTTTTGCGATCTCGGGGCACGTGAACAACCCCTGCGTCGTCGAAGAGGCGATGTCGATCCCCTTCGAACAGTTGATCGAGACCCATTGCGGCGGAATCCGCGGCGGCTGGGATAATCTACTGGCCGTGATCCCGGGCGGATCGTCAGTGCCCTGCGTGCGCGGTGAGAACATGCGCGATGCGATCATGGATTTTGACCATCTGCGCAACGATCTGGGCTCGGGGCTGGGGACTGCGGCCGTGATCGTGATGGACAAGTCCACCGATATTATCAAGGCGATCTGGCGTCTGTCGAAGTTCTACAAGCACGAAAGCTGCGGTCAGTGCACGCCGTGCCGCGAAGGCACCGGCTGGATGATGCGCGTCATGGACCGTCTGGTGCGCGGCGAGGCCGAACTGGAAGAGATCGACATGCTGTTCGACGTGACCAAGCAGGTCGAAGGCCACACGATCTGTGCCCTTGGAGACGCAGCGGCCTGGCCTATACAGGGCCTGATCCGCAATTTCCGCGAAGAGATCGAGGATCGCATAAAGGCACAGAAGTCGGGTCGCATGGGCGCCATGGCGGCGGAGTGAGCCAGATGGAGACTTTCGCACAATACGGTCATGCAGTCGCCTCGGTAATGGTTTTCACCCTCGTCGTGCTGTTTTTGGCCCCGTTTTCCGCCTTGGCCAAACAGGGCAAGGGGCTGGCCCCAGGGGCGACGCCGGAACAGGACTATTCCGACAAGGCGTATCGGCTGAACCGCGCATATCTGAACGGAACCGAGACGCTGCCCGCGTATGTGGCGGTTACAGCTGCGGCGATCCTGATGGGGGTAAGCCCGTTTTGGGTGAACCTGCTCGCCTCGGTTGCACTGTTGGCACGTCTGTCAATGCTGTTCGTACATATCCGTGGAATCGGCAATCCTCACAGTGGTTTACGATCGGTTCTTTATGTCGTTGGCTGGGCCTGCATGTTTATCACCGGCCTCATGGCGCTGGTGGCGGCGTTCTGATGGTGGGGTTGGGGAAACATCTGATGTTCGGGCTAAGACAAGTTAAGAACCACGGCTTCATGCTGAGTGCAGTTGTCGCGCTAGCGGCGGTATCGGCTTGCGGAATCGTCTCGCCTTCCGAGAATCAGGTCCTGTTTGACGGTCACGCATTCCGGGCCAAAGCAAAGCCCGTCGACAAGAAAGTTTCACCAGCTGACTTTACGGTTGTCGTCAACGGAGTCTCTGCCTCGTTGGACGGTGCACGGGAGGCAGGTCGGTTTGAGGGAACCAAATTCTGCATCAAGCAGTTTGGTTCTTCGAAAATCGTATGGAAGGTTGGTCCGGATACCGAGCCGCAGAACCTGCGCATCAGCGATGACAAACTGACATTTGCAGGAACCTGTCAAAGACCATGATGCGTGTTCTTGCATATCAGGCCATGATGCGGCGGGTGTTATTGCATAGCGCCCCGCGTGCCGTTCGTCTTGGGTCTCCCAAGACGAAAGGAGTTGTTATGTCTGGTATGAAAACTCTCGTGTTTTTGTCTGTGCTGACCCTGCCGACCCTTGCCGAGGCAAAGCCGCCCTTGCGCGAAGTCAAAGAGATCGACAACGAACTCTACTACATCGCCATTGCAAACGAAATTTCGGAATATTGCCCATCGATCAGCGGGCGACGTCTGAAAGCGATAGGTGTGATGTGGGGGCTGAAGTCCAAAGCAAACAATCTGGGGTACTCGGACGATGAAATCCGCGCCTATGTGGATTCCGACGCCGAAAAGGACAGGATGCGCGCCAAGGGCGAAGCGTATCTGGCCCAGAACGGCGTCACGTATGAAAATCCGAATTCTTTCTGCACGCTGGGGCGGAAGGAAATCGAAAGAAACAGCGCCATTGGCGTGTATTTGAGGGCGAACTAGACCATGTCTGACCTCCGCAAAGTAAACATCGACGGGCAGGAAATCGAAGTCGATGGTGCGATGACTCTGATCCAGGCTTGTGAAGAGGCCGGGGTCGAAGTGCCGCGCTTCTGCTATCATGAACGTCTGTCGATTGCCGGGAACTGCCGGATGTGTCTGGTTGAGGTCGTGGGCGGCCCACCGAAACCGGCCGCCTCCTGCGCGATGCAGGTGCGCGACTTGCGTCCGGGGCCGGAAGGTCAGGCACCCGAGGTCAAGACGAACTCGCCCATGGTCAAAAAGGCCCGCGAAGGGGTGATGGAGTTCCTGCTCATCAACCACCCGCTGGATTGCCCGATCTGCGATCAGGGTGGTGAGTGTGACCTGCAGGATCAGGCGATGGCCTATGGTCTGTCGGGCACCCGTTTCAAGGAAGCCAAGCGCGCGGTGGATGATCTGGATCTGGGGCCGCTGGTCGGCACTGCGATGACCCGATGCATCAGCTGTACCCGTTGTGTGCGCTTTACCACCGAGGTTGCCGGGATCGCACAGATGGGCCAGACCGGGCGCGGTGAAGATGCCGAGATCACCTCGTATCTGAACCAGACGCTCGACTCGAACATGCAGGGCAACATTATCGACTTGTGTCCGGTTGGGGCGCTGACGTCGAAGCCTTACTCTTTTACCGCGCGCCCGTGGGAGTTGACCAAGACCGAGAGCATCGACGTGATGGACGCTCTGGGTTCAAACATCCGCGTCGATACCAAGGGGCGTGAAGTGATGCGCTTCCTACCGCGCAACCATGATGGCGTGAACGAAGAGTGGATCAGCGACAAGACCCGATTTGTCTGGGATGGCCTGCGTCGTCAGCGTCTGGACAAGCCCTACATCCGTGAAAGCGGCAAGTTGCGCCCTGCTTCGTGGCCCGAGGCATTGACCAAAGCGGCCGAGGCGCTGAAAGGGGCTGAGAAGCCTGCCGGGATCGTGGGCGATCTGGCCCCGGTCGAGGCTGCGTTTGCGCTGAAGCAGATGATCGAAGGGCAAGGCGGTGTTGTGGAATGCCGCACCGACGGCGCCAAACTGCCAGCTGGCAATCGAGGTGCTTATGCCGGGACCGCAGCAATTGAGGACATCGATGGCGCCGAGCGTATCCTGTTGATCGGAACCAACCCGCGTGACGAAGCACCGGTTCTGAACGCCCGCATCCGCAAGGCTTGGACACACGGTGCCGAGATCGCTCTGGTCGGTCCGTCGGTCGATCTGACCTATGAATACCATCACATGGGTGACGATCGCGCAGCACTGCAGAAAGTCGTCGACATGGGCGGCGATGATGAGATCAAGGGCAAACGCTCGCTGGTCATCATTGGGCAGGGCGCGTTGCAAGAGGCGGACGGTGCGGCCGTTCTGGCTGCCGCGCAAACCATTGCAACCAACACTGAAAGCGGTCTGATCGTTCTGCACACCGCTGCTTCGCGCGTCGGTGCGATGGATGTGGATGCCACAAACGAAGGTAGTATGGATGCGGTCGGCGCGGCGGATGTCATCTACAACCTCGGCGCGGATGAGGTCGAAATCGGCGAGGGTGCCTTTGTGATCTATCAGGGCAGCCATGGTGACCGGGGCGCTCACCGCGCCGACGTGATCCTGCCGGGAGCGGCCTATACCGAAGAAAACGGCCTGTTCGTGAACACTGAAGGCCGCCCGCAACTGGCGATGCGCGCAGGGTTTGCTCCGGGTGAAGCCAAGGAAAACTGGGCCATTCTACGCGCTCTTTCGGCTGAACTGGGCGCGACGCTGCCCTTCGATTCGCTGGCGCAACTGCGCACCACACTGATCGAGGCGGTTCCGCATCTGGCCCGCATCGACGAGGTGATAGAGAACGAAGTTCAAACGCTGGATGCAGGCCCTCTGGGCAAGGCAACCTTCCGCAATGTGATCAGGGATTTCTACCTGACTAACCCGATTGCACGGGCTTCACAGCTTATGGCCGAACTGTCGGCGCAGGCACAGGCTCGCAAATCCGAGAAGATCGCAGCGGAATGAACCAAAGCTGTTTCATATCACAGGCAAATGCGAATGCCGGGTGGCAGTACGCCGCGCCTGATTTGTGTGTGAAACCCAAGATTAAGGGTGGCGCAATGGCGGCATATGCTGTTTACACCAACGCGCCGACCCAGCCGCAGTTTGCGCAGGCACATGGCCTTTGCATCGCTCGCGGAAAACGGAATACCCACGGTGTGAGGACCAATGGCTGATTTCTTTAACACCCCAGGCGGAATAGCCATCATCATTCTGGCGCAAGTGCTTGCAGTCGTTGCCTTTGTGATGATCTCGCTGTTGTTCCTTGTTTATGGCGACCGCAAGATCTGGGCGGCAGTTCAGATGCGCCGCGGACCCAACGTGGTTGGCGTCTATGGCATTTTGCAATCGGTAGCCGACGCGCTGAAATACGTCGTGAAAGAGGTCGTGATCCCCGCCGGGGCAGATCGCGCCGTCTTTATTCTGGCCCCGATGACAAGCTTTGTTCTGTCGCTGATCGCCTGGGCGGTGATCCCGTTCAACGATGGCTGGGTTTTGTCAGACCTAAACGTGGCGGTTCTGTATGTTTTTGCCGTGTCCTCGCTTGAGGTTTATGGCGTGATTATGGGCGGTTGGGCGTCGAACTCAAAGTACCCGTTCCTTGGGTCTCTGCGGTCTGCGGCGCAAATGATCTCATACGAAGTGTCCATTGGATTGATCATCATCGGTGTGATCATCTCAACCGGATCAATGAATTTCGGCTCCATCGTGGGCGCGCAGGATACCGGCTATGGCTTCTTTGGCTGGTACTGGCTGCCGCATTTCCCGATGGTCTTCCTGTTTTTCATCTCGGCACTCGCCGAAACCAACCGCCCGCCCTTCGACCTGCCCGAGGCGGAATCGGAACTGGTGGCCGGGTATCAGGTGGAATACTCGGCCACGATGTTCCTGCTGTTCATGGCCGGTGAATATATCGCGATCTTCCTGATGTGTGCGCTGACCACGCTGCTGTTCTTCGGCGGCTGGCTGTCGCCGATCCCGGGTCTGCCCGACGGTGTTCTGTGGATGGTGGGCAAGATGGCGTTCTTCTTCTTCATTTTCTCGATGGTCAAGGCAATCACGCCCCGCTACCGCTATGACCAGTTGATGCGGCTGGGTTGGAAAGTGTTCCTGCCGTTCTCGCTGGCCTGGGTAGTGTTCGTGGCCTTTGCAGCGAAATTCGAATGGTTCTGGGGTATCTTCGCCCGGTGGAGCGTAGGAGGCTGATCATGACGCAAATCGACTATACCCGCGCCGCCAAGTACTTTCTTCTGCAGGACTTCTGGGTCGGCTTCAAACTGGGAATGAAGTATTTCTTCGCCCCCAAAGCCACCATCAACTATCCGCATGAGAAGGGCCCTCTGTCGCCACGTTTCAGGGGTGAGCACGCCCTGCGCCGTTACCCGAATGGCGAGGAACGCTGCATCGCCTGCAAACTGTGCGAGGCGATCTGCCCGGCGCAGGCCATCACCATCGACGCCGAACCTCGTGAGGACGGCAGCCGCCGCACCACACGCTATGACATCGACATGACCAAGTGCATCTATTGCGGTTTCTGCCAAGAGGCCTGCCCGGTCGATGCCATCGTCGAAGGTCCGAATTTCGAGTTCGCCACGGAAACCCGCGAAGAGCTGTTCTACGACAAGCAGAAGCTGCTCGATAACGGCGAACGCTGGGAAGCCGAAATCGCCCGAAATTTGGAAATGGATGCGCCGTACAGATGAGTGACAGCCCGACAAATCCGTTCGAGCTGATGATGAAGCAGGCTCAGGACATGGCCAAGGCGATGAACCCGGCGATGGAGAATTTCTCGCCCAAGGGGTTCGAGGCGCTGTGGCCGACCATGCCCAAAGAGGTCATGGAAATGATGTTCGGCAACACCGTCAACAAAGACGGTCTGGATGCCAAAACCCGCCTGCTGCTGACACTTGCCGGGCTGACCTGTCAGGGCGCACAGGCGGACTCGGCTGTTCGTCAGACCGTGCGCCACGCGCTGGAAGCTGGCGCAAAGAAACAAGAGATCGTGGAAACGATCGGTCAGATGTCGGTCTTTGCCGGCATCCCGGCCATGACCCGCGCGCTGGACCTGGCGCAGGAAGTCATGGGCGATAACGAGGATGAGGATCAATGACCGTCTTTGCCTTCTATCTGTTTGCCATCAGCGCCATCACCGGCGGGCTGTTCACGGTGATCAGCCGCCAGCCGGTGCACTCGGTGCTGTGGCTGATCCTGTCCTTCCTGTCCTCGGCGGGGCTTTTCGTGCTGCTGGGGGCCGAGTTCGTGGCGATGCTGCTGATCATCGTCTACGTGGGCGCGGTCGCGGTGCTGTTCTTGTTCGTCGTGATGATGCTGGATGTGGACTTTGCCGAGCTCAAGGCCGAGATGGCGCGCTATATGCCGCTGGCCCTGCTGATCGGTCTGGTCATCCTGATGCAATTCGTCATGGCCTTTGGTGCATGGGACAGCGCGCAGGGCGCGGCGGCCAATTTGGCGCAACCGGTCCCGGCAGACCGCCACAACACTGAGGCGTTGGGTGTCATCTTTTACGATCAATACTTCCTTCTGTTCCAGCTTGCGGGCCTGATCCTGCTGGTGGCCATGATCGGCGCGATTGTTCTGACGCTGCGCCACCGTCAGGACATCAAGCGTCAGGACATCGTCGGTCAGATGATGCGCGACCCGGCCAAGGCGATGGAGTTGAAGGACGTGAAACCGGGGCAGGGGTTGTGAGGTTTTTGCCCACCATAACTTGCCTCGCAGCAGTTGTTTGCGCTGGAACTACGGCGGCTGGTGAATGCACACTACCCAATTGGTTTCAAGATGCCTTGGGACGCGCCCCTATGACAATTGGGGACCGTTGCGAGTTTGAAAATGCAGGCTCGTGGAAATCGCCAGTAGAAGGTGGTCCAGTCATCGCTTTTTCGGGTTCGCTTATCGCCCAGCCAATTACTGATTTGACATGCGGAGCGATCAATGACCTCTGGATAGCGGACTGCCTAACAGGCGACGCGGTCACTTTCCATGGAAATTTGTGTGGCGGAGCTGCGCTAACAATTCCCTACACGTCTATAGGCTGCTTTGATGGCCCAGATGGCCTGTTGGAAATGACGCAGTCTTCAACACTTTCTCAATTGACCGCATCAGCTGAGAAGAATGGGATCACAGCCAAGGTTGATAAAATTGAAGATCATTTAAATGATCTTCCTCGCAGCCGACGGCCTGAACCTACCTGCGGTTGCAAACTCTACTACCCTGACTCGCCAGGAGCGAAGCTATGATCGGACTTGAACACTATCTTACGGTCGCGGCGACGCTGTTCGTCATCGGCATCTTCGGTCTCTTCCTGAACCGCAAGAACGTCATCATCCTGCTGATGAGCATCGAACTGATGCTGCTGGCGGTGAATATCAACCTCGTGGCTTTTTCCAGTTTCCTCGGCGATCTGGTCGGGCAGGTGTTTACGCTGTTCGTTCTGACAGTTGCGGCGGCCGAGGCGGCGATCGGGCTGGCCATTCTGGTCTGCTTCTTCCGCAACCGCGGCACCATCGCGGTTGAAGACGTCAATATGATGAAGGGGTAAGAGAACATGGAAACCACCATCCTCTTTGCCCCGCTGGTGGGCGCACTGATCTGCGGCTTTGGCTGGCGCTTCATCGGTGAGAAGGCCGCCATGTGGACTGCCACCGGCTTGCTGTTTCTGGCCTGTCTGCTGTCGTGGATCGTGTTCTTCGCCTTCGACGGCCACACCCAGCAGATCGAGGTTATGCGCTGGATCGAGAGCGGCTCGCTGTCGACAAGCTGGGCGGTGCGTCTGGACCGGCTGACCGCGATCATGCTGATCGTGGTAACGACCGTATCGGCGCTCGTGCACCTCTATTCCTTTGGCTACATGGATAACGATCCACAATGGCGTGAAGGCGAAAGCTACAAGCCGCGCTTCTTTGCTTATCTGTCTTTCTTTACTTTTGCCATGTTGGCGCTGGTGACGTCGGATAATCTGGTTCAGATGTTTTTTGGCTGGGAAGGCGTGGGCGTTGCTTCGTATCTGCTGATCGGGTTCTACTATCGCAAGCCATCGGCCAACGCTGCTGCGATTAAAGCATTCGTGGTGAACCGGGTCGGTGACTTTGGCTTTGCTTTGGGCATATTTGCGCTGTTCTTCCTGACGGACAGCATCAACCTCTCGGACATCTTCGCGTCGGCCCCTGAACTGGCGGAAACGCAGTTGCACTTCCTGTGGGGTGAGTGGACCGCCATCGAGGTGATCTGTGTGCTGCTGTTCATCGGTGCGATGGGCAAGTCGGCGCAGTTGATCCTGCACACATGGTTGCCGGATGCGATGGAAGGCCCGACGCCTGTGTCGGCACTGATCCACGCCGCAACCATGGTGACCGCCGGTGTCTTCCTGGTCTGCCGCATGTCGCCGCTGATGGAGTTTGCGCCGGGTGCGACCGGGTTCATCACCGTGCTGGGGGCCTCGACCGCATTCTTTGCCGCGACGGTGGGTCTGGTGCAGACCGATATCAAGCGTGTCATCGCCTATTCGACCTGTTCCCAGCTGGGCTATATGTTCGTGGCTGCCGGTGTCGGCATGTACTCGGCGGCTATGTTCCACCTGTTCACGCACGCGTTTTTCAAGGCGCTGCTGTTCCTTGGTGCCGGTTCGGTGATCCATGCGATGCATCACGAGCAGGAAATGACCGAGTACGGTGGTCTGCGGAAGAAAATCCCCTATACCTATTGGGCGATGATGATCGGCACGCTGGCCATCACCGGTGTTGGCATTCCGCTGACCACATTTGGTTTCGCCGGGTTCCTGTCCAAGGACGCGATCATCGAGAGCGCCTATGCAGGTGGGTCGGCTTATGGTTTCTGGCTGTTGGTAGTCGCGGCTGCGTTCACCTCATTCTACAGCTGGCGCCTGATCTTCCTGACTTTCTACGGCAAGCCGCGCGGCGATCAGCATACGCACGACCACGCGCATGAAAGCCCGATGAGTATGCTGGTGCCTCTGGGCGTGCTGTCGCTGGGTGCGGTCTTTGCCGGCATGATCTGGTATGGTAACTTCTTTGGTCACGCGGACAAGGTCGGCAAATTCTACGGAATTCCGGTTGCCGAGGCGTCCGAGCATGCTGACGCGGGCGATCACGGCCAGGCAGATACGCATGCTGATACGGCTCATGCGGGTGATGACAACGGGTCGGACACGCTTGCGGATGACGGCCACGGGGATGAGGCTGCGCACGCTGACGCTGGTCACGGTGACGAGGCAGCCCATGGTGGGGATCACCACTATGTCTTCACCGGCAAGCCGGGCGAGGGTGCCCTGTATATCGCGCCGGATAACCATATTCTGGACGACGCACACGCGGCTCCGAAATGGGTAAAGGTTTCGCCGTTCGTTGCGATGGTGCTGGGATTTGTCATGGCCTACTGGTTCTATATCGTGAACCCGTCGCTGCCGGGACGTCTGGCACAGAACCAGCGGCCGCTGTACCTGTTCCTGCTGAACAAGTGGTATTTTGACGAGATCTATGACGCGGTCTTCGTCAAGCCCACGGTGGCGCTTGGCCGGTTCCTGTGGAAACGCGGCGATGGCAACACCATCGACGGCTTCCTGAACGGTGTCGCCATGGGCGTTGTTCCCTTCTTCACCCGCCTCGCAGGCAAGGCGCAGACGGGCTACATCTTTACTTACGCCTTCTGGATGGTTCTGGGCATCGCCGCCCTGGTCACCTGGATGTCGATCGGCGGAGGCGCACAATAATGGATAATATCCTCTCCATCGTCACCTTCATCCCCGCAGTGGCGGCAGGCATTCTGGCCCTGTTCCTGCATGGCGATGATGTGGCCGCGCAGCGCAATGCGAAATGGGTTGCGCTGGTTGCGACAACGGTGACCTTCCTGGTCTCGATCGGCATCTATACGGGCTTTGACCCGTCCAACACCGGCTTCCAGATGGTGGAAGAGGGTGAGTGGCTGCTGGGCCTGAAGTACAAAATGGGCGTGGATGGCATCAGCGTTCTGTTCGTGCTGCTGACCACCTTCATCATGCCGCTGACCATTCTGGCCAGCTGGCAGGTCACCGACCGCGTCAAGGAATACATGATCGCCTTCCTGCTGCTGGAAACGCTGATGCTGGGCGTCTTCATGGCGCTGGATCTGGTGCTGTTCTACCTGTTCTTCGAGGCAGGTCTGATCCCGATGTTCCTGATCATCGGTATCTGGGGCGGCAAGGATCGCATCTATGCCAGCTTCAAGTTCTTCCTCTACACTTTCCTCGGTTCGGTGCTGATGCTGGTGGCGATGGTAGCGATGTACGCGGATGCAGGCACCACGGATATCGAGGCACTGATGAGCCATCAGTTCTCGTCCGAAAGCTTCAGCGTATTGGGCATCTATATCGTTGGCGGTATGCAGACGTTGATGTTCCTGGCGTTCTTTGCCTCGTTTGCGGTGAAAATGCCCATGTGGCCGGTGCACACCTGGCTGCCGGATGCGCACGTGCAGGCCCCTACGGCGGGTTCGGTCGTGCTGGCGGCGATCCTGTTGAAGATGGGCGGCTATGGTTTCCTGCGGTTCAGCCTGCCGATGTTCCCAGTGGGTTCGGCGGTGATGACCGATCTGGTTCTGTGGATGTCAGCTATTGCGGTTGTCTACACCTCGCTGGTCGCGCTGGTGCAGGAGGACATGAAAAAGCTGATAGCCTATTCCTCGGTCGCGCATATGGGTTTTGTGACCATGGGGATCTTTGCTGCAAACCAGCAGGGTATTGACGGTGCGATCTTTCAAATGCTCAGCCACGGTTTCATCTCGGCGGCGCTCTTCCTGTGTGTCGGCGTCATCTATGACCGGATGCATACCCGTGACATTGACGCTTATGGCGGTCTGGTAATCCGGATGCCTGCCTATGCGCTGGTCTTCATGCTGTTCACCATGGCCAATGTCGGCCTGCCGGGAACCTCTGGATTTATCGGCGAGTTCCTGACCCTGATGGGCACGTTCCAGGTCAACACCTGGGTCACCGCAGTGGCGGCGTCCGGTGTGATCTTCTCGGCGGCCTATGCGCTGTGGTTGTACCGCCGCGTGGTCTTTGGCGACCTGATCAAGGAAAGCCTCAAGGCGATGACCGACATGACCTCGCGCGAGCGGCTGATCTTCGCGCCGCTGATCGTGATGACCATCCTTCTGGGCGTCTACCCGTCTTTGGTGACCGATGTAATCGGTAACTCGACCGCCGCACTGATTTCGAACTATGACACGGCTCTGGCCGCGGCTGAGGCCGTGATCCAGACGGCCGCTTCGCACTAAGGAGGCTTTGGAGAAATGATCCAGGCTGATCTGACAATAATCCTGCCAGAGATCGTTCTGGCCGTATATGCGATGGCCGCTCTGATCGGAGCTGTCTATACGGCAAAGGATGCCCTGGCGCCGGTTCTCGTGTGGTCTACGGCTGGCTTGATGGCGCTGCTGGCAATCTGGATTGCAACCAATGGCGATGGCGTCAACGTGGCCTTCAACGGCATGTTCATCGACGACGGGTTCTCGCGCTTTGCCAAAGTTGCGATCCTGCTGTCTGCCGCGGCCGTTTTGGTGATGAGTCAGGACTACATGTCGCGTCGCGGGCTGCTGCGGTTTGAATATCCGCTGTTGGTGGCTCTGGCCGCTGTGGGCATGATGATGATGGTCAGCGCAGGTGACCTGATGTCCCTGTATATGGGGCTGGAACTGCAGTCTCTGTCTCTTTACGTTGTGGCCGCCTTGCGCCGTGACAGCGCGAAATCGACCGAGGCCGGTCTGAAGTACTTCGTGCTTGGCGCACTCAGCTCGGGCCTGCTGCTGTATGGCGCATCGCTGGTATATGGCTTTACCGGCACCACGCTGTTCACGGGTATCATCCAGACTGTCCATCATGGTGATATTTCGGTTGGCCTTCTGTTCGGCCTGATCTTCCTGATCTCGGGTCTTGCGTTCAAGGTTTCGGCTGTGCCGTTCCACATGTGGACACCGGACGTGTACGAGGGCTCGCCCACGCCAATCACCGCCTTCTTTGCCACCGCGCCGAAAGTGGCGGCGATGGCGCTGTTTGCCCGCCTGATGCACGACGCCTTTGGCGGAGTGGTCAAGGACTGGCAGCAAGTGATTGTTCTGCTGTCCGTTCTGTCGATGCTGCTGGGCGCGGTTGCCGCGATTGGGCAGCGCAACATCAAACGGCTGATGGCGTTTTCGTCGATAGCCCACATGGGTTATGCGCTGATCGGTCTGGCGGCGGGTACGGAAATGGGCATCAAGGCGATGCTGATGTATCTGGCGATCTACGTGACCATGAATATCGGCACCTTTGCTTTCATCCTGATGATGGAACGGGACGGCAAACCAGTCACTGATATCGACGCGTTGCGGCAGTATTCCAAGCGTGATCCTGGTAAGGCTTTGGCTGTTCTGATCCTGATGTTCAGCCTCGCGGGCGTGCCGCCGATGTTGGGCTTTTTCGCCAAGTTCGGCGTCTGGCAGGCCGGTGTCAGCGCAGGTCTGACCGGGTTGGTTATTGTCTCGGCCATCGCGTCTGTGATCGGTGCGTTCTATTACCTGCGGATCGTGTTTTACATGTATTTCGGGGATGAGAACGAAGATCCGATCGAAACGCGTTCCACGCCGGTTCTGTGGGTCGCTTTGATGGGGTCGGCCGCTCTGATGCTGGTCGGTGTATTCTATCAGTTCGGCATCGAAGGCGCTGCGGCAGCTGCAGCGGCAACACTTGTCAACTGACGTGACAGGCATCCAAATGCAGGGGGCTCGGTCAACAGACCGGGCCTTTTTGCCATGACTGCTTGGCCGCAAGGATACGGACTGCACATCGTGCAGGAGATCGACAGCACCCTGAATGAGGCCGCCCGGCTTGCCCCGACGGCGCCGGGTCCGGTCTGGATCATGGCGCACCACCAGACCGCCGCGCGGGGACGGCGAGGCCGCGCCTGGGCCAACCCAAAAGGCAATCTGGCAGCGACCCTGTTGATGCGCCCGCAGGGCAATCCCGAACAGGCGGCGTTGCGCAGCTTTGTGGCCGCGCTGGCGCTTTTTGATGCCTGTGTCGCGGTGACCGGCCGGGCGGCAGGGCTGTCTTTGAAATGGCCCAATGATGTGTTGCTGAACGGTGGCAAGCTGGCTGGTATTTTGCTGGAAAGCACCGGGCAGGGACGTGAACTGTCTCATCTGGCCATCGGGATCGGAGTGAACCTGTCTGAGGCCCCCCCGACCTATGCGGTCGAACAAAGCGCGGTGCGTCCTGTTTCTCTGCTGTCGGAAACCGGTGCGGCTGTCATCCCCGAGGATTTCCTGACTGAGTTGGCCTCGGCATACGCAGGGTATGAAACCCAGTTCGTGACCTACGGGTTCGAACCAATCCGGACGGCGTGGCTGTCCCGTGCTGCCCGGTTGGGCGAGGTAATCACCGCCCGCACCTCAACCTCCGAGACGGTGGGAACCTTTGAAACCGTGGACTCTAACGGCAACCTTGTCCTAAAGACCGCCAAGGGCCGCGTCAGCATTCCTGCGGCGGATGTGTTTTTCTGAAGGAGGCGCAGATGCTTCTGGCAATTGACTGCGGTAACACCAACACCGTTTTCTCGATCTGGGACGGTGAGGTGTTCCTGTGCACGCTGCGCACCTCGACCCATCACTCCCGCACGGCGGATGCCTATTTCACCTGGTATTCGACGCTGGTGAAACACTACGGGATCGATGCGGACATTACCGATGTGGTCATTGCCTCGACCGTACCGCGCGTGGTGTTCAACCTGCGCATCTTTGCCGACCGTTTCTTTGGTTGCCGCCCGCTGGTTGTGGGCAAGCCGGAATGTCTGCTGCCCGTGGCGCCGCGCATTGACGAGGGAACTATTCCCGGCCCTGACCGTCTGGCAAATGCGGTTGGCGCGTTTGATCGCCACGGTGGCGATGTTGTCGTGGTCGATTTCGGCACCGCCACCAATTTTGACGTGGTCGCCTCGGACGGGGCGTATGTCGGGGGTATCATCGCGCCCGGCGTGAACCTCAGCCTTGAAGCACTGCACCAAGGGGCGGCGGCCTTGCCGCATATCGACATCACCCGCCCGGAAAAGGTTATTGGCACAAACACGGTTGGCTGCATTCAATCTGGCGTGTATTGGGGCTATTCCGGCTTGATCGAAGGGCTGATTGCCCGGATCAAAGAGGAATACGGAATGCCGATGAAAGTGGTCGGCACCGGCGGGCTTGCGCCTTTGTTCGATCAGGCGGATGTCGGGTTTGATGCGATCGAAGACGATCTGACGATGCACGGGCTGACCGTGATCCATCGCTATAACAAGGAAAATGGCTCGACATGAGCAGTGAACGACTGATCTATCTGCCGCTGGGCGGTGCCGGCGAAATTGGCATGAACGCCTATGTCTATGGGTACGGCAAGCCGGGGCAAGAGCGGCTGATCCTCGTCGATCTGGGGGTGACCTTTCCGGATATGGACACGACTCCCGGTGTTGACCTGATCCACGCTGATATTTCGTGGCTACAGGAACGGGCTGACCGGCTTGATGCCGTGTTTGTCACCCACGCGCATGAAGACCACGTGGGTGCGGTTGCGCATTGCTATGAAGCGCTGGGCGTGCCGGTCTATGCTCGCGCTTTCACCGCCAATATCGCGCGCCGTAAGATGGAAGAACACGGCCACCCTGAGGACGCGGTGCAGACGGTTTCGGCCTGGCCCGAGCAGATTTCTGTCGGCCCGTTCAAGGTTGGGTTTCTGCCGGTTTCACATTCCATTCCCGAAAGCGCGGCGCTGGTGATCGACACGCCCGAAGGCCGGATCGTACATTCCGGGGATTTCAAGCTGGACACCGACCCGGTGGTGGGTGAAGCGTTTGATCCCGATCTGTGGGCCGAGGTCGCCAAACCCGGCGTCAAGGCGCTGGTCTGTGACAGCACCAACGTGTTTTCGCCCCATGCTGGCCGCTCAGAATCTGAGGTCGGCCCCGAGATTACCAAGCTGGTTGAAAGCGCCGAGGGCATGGTGGTCGCGACCACCTTTGCGTCGAACGTGGCGCGGGTGAAAACGCTGGCCGAGGCAGGAGCACGGGCCGGGCGTTCGGTTGTGCTGCTGGGCCGTGCCATGCGGCGGATGATCGAAGCCGCGACTGAAACGGGCATCCTCTCTGATTTTCCCAAGGTTGTCAGTGCCGAAGAGGCCGTGGACATGCCGCGCCAGAACCTGATGCTGATCGTAACCGGCAGCCAGGGCGAGCGCCGTGCCGCCAGCGCACAACTGGCACGCGGCAAGTATCGCGGAATTGAACTGAAAGAGGGTGATCTATTTCTGTTCTCGTCCAAAACCATCCCCGGCAACGAGCGCGGCGTAATCGTTGTCATGAACCAGCTCAGCGAAAAGGGCGTGGATGTGGTGGACGACAGCTCGGGCCTGTACCACGTGTCCGGTCACGCAAATCGTCCCGATCTTGAAAGGGTGCACGCGCTGGTCGACCCGCAAATGGTGATCCCGATGCATGGTGAACACCGGCATCTGCGCGAACATGCCAAGCTGGCCGAAGCTGGTGGACGCAAAGGCATTCTGGCGGTGAATGGCACGATGCTGGACCTGACCGGCAATGAGCCGAAGGTGGCGGATTTTATTGAAACCGGTCGCACCTATCTGGATGGCACCGTCAAGGTTGGCGCTTTGGACGGAATCGTGCGGGACCGTATCCGCATGGCCCTGAACGGGCACGTGACGGTCACGGTCATTCTGGATGAAGAAGATGAACCGCTGGGTGAACCGTGGTGCGACACGATGGGCTTGCCCGAGATCGGTACCTCCAAAGCCGCGCTGGTCGACGTGCTGGAAGAAGATCTGAACCAGTTCCTGATGCGGGCGGACGCCAAAACCCTGCGCGACGATGACAAGCTGGAAGAAGCCATGCGCCGCATCGTGCGTCAGACCGCCAAGGCCGAGATCGGCAAAAAGCCCGAAGTGACCACGGTGATCAGCCGGATGAAGTGATGCCTAGTCCGCTTCAGGCATCGGATAGCCTTTGAGCTGCAGGAACAGGCTTTGTTCCTCGGTATGCAGGTAGAGGGGCACGGTTGCAGGCGGCTCGGGGTTTGAAACCCGGGCTGCAATTTCGGCCAAAACCACCTCGGTAATAAAAGGCAAATCCAGATCGCGCGCACGGCCGAGGGGCACCCATTGCAGGTGGGACAGCTCATCCGAGGCGTGGCCGAAATCGTCCAGATCGCCCTGGATCGCGTCGGCATCGACCAGAAAGAAACGCGCGTCGAACCGGCGAGGGCGGCCTGGCGGCGTCACGGCGCGGAACACAAACTGCAGAGCATCCGCGGCTGGTCGGAACCCCATGGAGGCAAAGCTTTGCCAATCCTCTGGAACCGTGCTGTTCCAAGTTCCGGGTTCACCCAAGATCAGCCCGGTTTCTTCCCACAACTCGCGGATTGCCGCCGCGGCCAGCGCGTTCTGCAGCCCCGGTTCGGACTTCTCGTCCAGCCGTTCGCGGCAAAGTTCAGGCATGGGGGAGGCCAGAGGAATGCCTCCGTCCGCCGCATCAACTGCACCGCCGGGAAACACGAACTTATTGGGCATGAAGACGGCTTTTGCGCCGCGCTGCCCCATCAGGATTGATGGTTCGGTCAAACGGTTCCGCAGGACGATAACCGTCGCTGCATTTCGTATCGCTGTTTTGTCTTCTGTCATTCGCTGATCAATCTGTCCGCGCGGGTCATCAAGCTTTTTCAAACCCGTGCATCCGACGTGCCCATTGATAGGCGACCACAGCGCCTTTCAACCGGGGAAGCAGGAAAAGCGACAGGGCCGTGCAGCCGATGGCAAAGATCAGAAACATGGTCAAAGGCTCGGGGCGAAACTCGACATATGTCACATGCAACGCAGGGGCCAGCAGGTGACCGACCAGCAATATGGTCAAGTAGGCCGGGCCGTCATCTGCCCGGTGATGAAACAGCTCCTGCCCGCAATTGCTGCAGCTATCGTTGACCTTCAGGTAGCCGTGCAACAGCCTGCCCTCGCCGCATTTCGGGCAACGGCCGCGAAACCCTTTGATCAAAGCGGGCCGTGTCGGACGGTCATCCTCGGTCGTGGTGTCGATCGTCTGATCTGTCATTTTGAAACTCGCGCGTTCGATTGCGCAGGATAATGCGCTTGTTTTGTTCCGCAGAAAAGGGGGGTGCGGCGCATTGTGACTTAGGTCGGCTGCATTAGGTCGCCAAAAGTTTTTCAGGTTTTAGCGACGGAACCCGTGGTCCTACTCGTTTGAATAAATGTGAGCAGCGGCGATGGGGCCGCAAACAAAGGGAAAACGATATGAAAAGCGCGAAACTCATTCCGGCCATCCTGATCTCGGCCGTTGCAGTCACAGGCACCTCGGTTCTGGCGGCCGGGCCGAAAGATCGCGAACCTGTGAGCTTTCAGGAATTGGACGCAAATGGTGACGGTCAACTGACCAAGGAAGAGATGGAGGCCCACCGAACGAAGCGATTCACCGAAGCCGACACAAATGGCGATGGTCAGTTGAGCGTCGAGGAAATGCAGGCTACGGCACAAAAGAAGGCCAATGACCGCGTGACCAAAATGTTCGAAAGGAATGACGCCAACAAGGACGGATTTCTGAGCGAGGACGAGTTGCCCAAACCACGCCGCACTGGCAAGATGTTTGACCGTATCGACGCGGATAACAGCGGCACGATCTCGGAACAGGAATACACCGATGCAAAAGAGCGGATGGGCCGGAAGAACAAAAGGAACGGCAAGGCGGACTCTGACGACAGCTGATGAAGGATGGAGGACCTGACGTCCCCCCTGAACGAAGTCCGCGGTGCCTCATGCGCCGCGGACGCGTCGGACGATGCGTTGCTGCGGCAGTTCGCCAAGGGCGATGCAGCGGCGGCACGTACGTTGACGGATCGGCTGGCACCACGATGTTTTTCGGTGGCTCTACGAATGCTCAGCAATCGGGCCGAAGCGGAAGATGTGACGCAGGACGCAATGATGCGGCTGTGGCAGATGGCGCCGAACTGGGTGCCCGGCCAGGCGAAAGTGTCTACCTGGCTCTATCGTGTGACATTAAACCTGTGTGTGGACGTGCAGCGCAAGAAACGGCCGGACCGTCTGGACGATGTGCCAGAGCCCGAGGACGAAGAACTCAGCGCGGCGGATCGATTGCAGGACGCAGCGCGCAGGGACGCGCTGCAGGAGGCGTTATCGCAATTGCCGGATCGTCAACGTCAAGCGGTGATCTTGAGGCATATCGAGGAGTTGCCCAACCCCGAAATTGCAGGGATCATGGGCATTTCGACGGAAGCGGTGGAAAGCCTGACCGCGCGCGGGAAACGCGCCCTGGCGGCAATACTGGCCGGGCGACAGGATGAACTGGGGTACGAAGATGGCTGAGAACGATATGGACCTGGATCAGTTACTTGCCCAAGCACGGCAAACCCAACCCGAACTGCCCGATGATCTGGCGGTTCGCATTCTGACGGATGCCGAAGCGGTGCGTCTGGACCGGTTGAAACCCACAGCGCCCCCGCGCTCTGTTTGGGCTCGGATTCTTGATGGAATCGGCGGTTGGCAGAGCATGGGCGGACTGGTCGCGGCCAGTGCAGCAGGTATTTGGATCGGAGTGTCCGCACCAGGTTTCCTGCCTGATCCGGCGACAATTATCTACCCGCAGGAGAACAGCTTTGTGGTCGCCGACCTTGGCCTGGACACAACATTTCTGGAGGACGCCGAATGAGCGATAATACCAAGCCCAAAAGACGGTGGGTAACGGTTCTTCTGACCGTATCGCTGGCGCTGAACCTTTTGGTTGTCGGGGTCGCTCTGGGCACGGTTTACCGGGTCAAGGGCGGGGATCACGGCAAGGCGCCCCCCGGATTTGGGCCAGCGATTTATCGGGCGCTGCCCAAGGAAGATCGGAAAGTCTTGCGCGGGGAATTGTCCGAGCGGCATGTGAAAGGGGCAAAACTCCGGTCTCAGGATTTTGCCGCGCTGGAGGCCGCCTTGCGGGCGGAGCCGTTCGATCCAGCGGTTGTACAGGCTTTGCTGCAGCAGCAGGCGCAGGCCATGGCAGACTTGCAAAATGCGTTACAGGAGGAGTGGCTGAACCGGATCACAGCGATGACGGATGCCGAGCGTCAGGTTTACGCGGACCGCCTGCAAGAGGTGGTAAAACGCAAACGTCACGGTCGAAAGAACAAGGACTGACGGTCTCAGGCCGCGCTTTGCTGGACCTGAACCTGATTGCGCCCAGCGGTCTTGGCAGCGTAGAGCGCGGTGTCGGCTGATTTGATCAACCTGTCCAGCCCAGCAGGTTGATGCGATGGCGAGGCGAGATTGGGCTGGGTTGCGATCAGTCCGATGCTGATCGTGACCGGGATAGGGGCAGGGGTGTCTGGCAGGTTGAATGGCCTCTCGCGAATGCACTCACACAAGCTCCGAGCAAGTTCGAGCGCCTTGGCTTGCGTGGTTTCCGACAGGCCGATCATGAACTCTTCCCCTCCGATCCGGGCAATGAAACCTGCCGAACCGACGGTTAGCTTCAAGCGTCTGGCGGCCTCGGTCAGAACCAGATCCCCACCTGTATGGCCGAACTTGTCATTGATGGCCTTGAAGTGGTCCAGATCGGCCAACATCACAGCGAGACCTTTGCCGGTGCGGGTGGATTGATGGGCGATCTGATCCATCGCACGCATCGCATAGCGGCGATTATGCAACCCGGTCAGAGGGTCCACCCAGGACTCGACCAACCCACGCCGCAGCGACGCGCGCATCTGATCCAAGCTGGTTTTTCGCTTGATCTGGCTTTCCAGGCGCAACAGGACCTCTTCTGCGCAGAATCCGTCCATACAGATCGCGTCGGCGCCGCGGTCTAGCGCCTCTGACGCCAGCACGGCATCGTCTTCCGCAAGAACGCCGATCAGCACCGTATGCCGGGTGGTGGTGCGGGATTTCAGATCGGCCAGCAGGTTAAGGCCAGACGGATTCGTGCTGATTTCAAAGATGATGGCGTCCGGCACTGGCCCGGACAATACACCCCGCAGGTTTGTCGTGGTATGCGCAGACAGGTTGTGCCGCGTTCGCTGTGACAGGGCATTTTTCCACAACGCTCCGGTCCGCGCGGATTGCGTCAGAATAGTCACACGGGCCGCCTTGGGCGGCAAAATGGGTGCGGCACTCGACTCCGCAAAGCCCATGGGATGTGAACCGGACCCGACATGCAGGTCCTGCGCTTCTGCCCGTGCGCGCAACAGGCTACGCACCCTTGCCAGAAGGACCGTGTCTTTGAACGGATGCGCCAGAACATCATCCAGCCCATCCGAGAGTGCCTTCAACCGGGCGGCCTTGTCGTTTTGAGGCGCGATTGCCACTACCGGTACACCGATCAGGTCTGGGTCGGCCAGAACCAGCCTTTTGACATCCGCAGCCGTGCCATCCGGCAAGGCCTGAGACGTAAGCACCAGATCGGGGTTGGCGCGTCGCAACAGCCCGGTGAGACCCTGAAGCCGTTCGCCCTGTACGACGTGGTACCATGCTGCCGTCAGTTGGACCTTCAGCATGATGCGATTGGTCGAGGTCCCGTCGAGGACAAGGATGGTTCCCTGCACGGACATATCAGTCACCATTGATTGCATGCGTTGCCAAAGTGTTTATGAGTCTGGTTAATAAACCCTTTCCAAGACCTGATCCGGGGCTACTTTATGTCAATCTCCCCTCAATCTGCAGAAACTCTGGCGCTCAATGTTTTGGGCTGGCTGGTGGGCAACGAAGAATTGCTGCCGGTTTTTCTGGGTTCGACCGGGGCTTCGGCGCAGGATCTTCGTGACAGGGCGGGCGAACCGGAGTTTCTGGGATCGGTGCTGGAGTTTCTAATGCTTGACGATTCGTGGGTGATCGCTTTCTGTGACACCAACTCCGTGCCCTATGATCAGCCCGGTCAGGCTCGCGCGGTGTTGTCCGGTGGCGCCGACATCCACTGGACCTGATCAACAACCTTGCAGGAGCAATCAATGTCCATCGACGCGATCCTGTTCGACAAGGACGGAACCTTGTTTGATTTTGCCAATACCTGGGGCGCGTTTGGGCGCAACATAGTATTGCGTCTGGCCGACGGCGATCATGCACGCGCCGCCGAACTGGGTCGGCTTATCGGATTCGATCTGGAACAGGTCGCCTATTCCGAAGACAGCATCGTCATTGCTGGCACAGTCGAGGAAATCGCCGAAGTCCTCGCCCCGCATTTGCTGAATATGACACTGGATGAGTTGATTGACGTCCTGAACGTCGAGTCGGCCTCGGCCCCGCAGGCGCAGGCAGTTCCATTGGAGCCGTTTCTTGCGGGGCTTCGGCGGGCCGGGCTGAAACTGGGCGTTGCGACGAACGATGGTGAAATGCCCGCGCTTCGGCATCTGGCATCGGTCGGGATTCGCGACCATTTCGATTTTGTCGCTGGTTATGACAGTGGCCATGGGTTCAAGCCCGGTCCCGGGCAATTGCTGGCCTTTGCGGCCCATGTAGGCGTTGACCCGGAACAGGTGGCCATGGTCGGGGACAGCCTGCACGATCTTCAGGCCGGACGCGCCGCCGGGATGACTACGATCGGTGTCCTCACGGGACTGGCTCCGGCCGAAGCGCTGGCACCAATGGCGGATGTCGTGCTGCCGGATATCGGGCACATTCCGGACTGGCTGTCCAATAACTGATCGCGCGGCGGTCACTTTCGGCGTTTCGGGATAAGAAACCGACATAGACTGTCGCAGACAGAGCGGCCAGACACCCGCCTTCGGGGCTTGCATAGGGGTACGCAAGTTCCGGAGGACCAAATGGCTGATACGAAAAGGCGCGGACGTCGCAGTGGGGGACGGGCCGGTGCCGCCGAACGCAGGGGCAGCGCTGTCATCGACCAGATGCCGTTTAACCCTCCGATCAATATCGACAAACCGACCGAACCGCTGGATCAGGCGGGGATTGAGGCGATCCATGACGGGGCCATGCGTATCCTCGAAGAGATCGGGATCGAGTTCTACAACGAAGAGGCCATAGGCATCCTTCGTGAGGCCGGGTGTACCATTGATGGCGACAACGTCCGCATGGGTCGGGACTTTGTTATGGAGATGGTGGCTAAGGCGCCATCGCGCTTTACCATCACGCCGCGCAACCCCGACCGGACAATTGAAATCGGTGGCCGGACCATGGTGTTCGGCAACGTGTCGTCTCCGCCGAACTATTGGGACATGGAGATCGGCACCAAGGTCCCCGGCAATCGCGAGATGTGTCGGAACCTGCTGAAACTGACGCAGTATTTTAACTGCATCCACTTTGCGGGGGGCTATCCTGTTGAACCGGTCGATATCCACGCCAGCATCCGGCATCTGGACGTCCTGTACGACAAGCTGACCCTCACCGACAAGGCGATGCACGCCTATTCGTTGGGTCAGGAGCGCGTCGAAGATGTGATGGAGATGGTCAGGATCGCTGGTGGCCTTAGCCATGAAGAGTTCGAAACATCGCCGCGGATGTACACCAACATCAACTCGACCTCACCGTTGAAGCACGACCATCCTATGATTGACGGTTGTCTGCGGCTGGCCCGACGAGGGCAAGCGATTGTTGTGACGCCGTTCACGCTAGCCGGGGCGATGGCGCCGGTGACGATGGCCGGGGCCGTGGCGCAATCGCTGGCCGAAGCGCTGTGTGCGATTGCTTTGTTCCAATACGTTCGCCCGGGCATTCCCTGTGTCATCGGAACATTCACGTCGAATGTGGACATGAAGTCGGGGGCACCCGCCTTTGGCACGCCCGAATACATGCGTTCGACACAGATGACCGGGCAAATGGCACGGTATTACGGCCTGCCTATGCGCTCCTCTGGGGTGTGTGCGGCCAACGTGCCCGATGGGCAGTCGGTGTGGGAGACGTCGAACTCTCTGTGGGCGGCCGTTCAGTCGGGCACAAACATGGTCTATCACGCGGCGGGTTGGCTTGAGGGCGGGCTGATCGCAAGTCCCGAAAAGTTCGTCATGGATTGCGAAATCCTGCAGCAGATCCAACGCTATATGCAGCCCGAGATCACAGCGACCGGTCCGGACGAGATCGCTCTGGAGGCAATCCGCGCGGTTGGTAATGACGGCCATTTCTTTGGTGTCCAGCACACGCAGGACCGTTACACTACGGCGTTTTACCAACCTTTCCTGAGTGACTGGCGAAATTACGAAGGGTGGAACGTTGCGGGTGGTATCTGGACGGCGGAACGTGCGCATCACATGTTCAAGGAAATCGTCACCAGCTTTGAGCCTCCGCCGATGGAGGAAGGTATCCGCGAAGAATTGGCCGACTTTGTAGCCCGACGGAAAGCGGAAGGCGGAGCGCCAACGGATTTCTAATTTTCTGTCAACGGCTTCCGCCGTGATTCTTCATCAGATTGTCGGTATCTCACGAACCATCTTGGGGTTTTGTTAAGGATTGTCAGGCCAGATTGGAACAGAAACCAATCTGGGGCTTCTCATGCATGGTCTGATCAATCGGGCGGTACAGTCTTTTGTATGCGCGACTTACGGACAATCGTGCTGGCTGCGCGTGACCGAGGCGGCGAAGCTGGGCTTGGTCGAATTTGAGGCCATGCTGGTTTACGACGATGACATGACTATCCGGGTGCTGGACGCGCTGTGTGTTGACCTGAACCGCCCGCGCGCCGAAATCCTTGAGGATCTGGGAACCTATCTGGTTTCTCATCCCAATATGGAGGATTTGCGGCGCTTGCTACGCTTCGGAGGTGTCACCTATGTTGAGTTCTTGCATTCCCTGGATGATCTGTCCGACCGGGTGCGGCTGGCCGTTTCAGACCTCAGCCTGCCAGCGCTGGAGCTGAGAGAGAAGGCGCCAACGGAATACCAACTATTCTGCCATCTGGGCCTGCCCGGTTATTCCAGCGTAATGGTCGGAGTCCTGCGTGCGATGGCCGATGATTACGGCGCTCTGGCGATGCTGTCCCATGACGGGCAGGAGGGTCAGGCAGAGGTCATCTCGATCGTTCTTGTTGAAAGCGCATTTGCCGAAGGGCGTCACTTCGATCTGGGGGCGCGGAAAACATGATGGAAACCGGTGATCTTGCGGCGCTTTTGGAAACGCTATGTCCGATGTTTGTGCTGGTGGACGAAGACGGAAGCATTGTACGCGTTGGGCCGACGTTGCAAAAACTGCGCCCTGATCAGCCGATGGCCGGAAAAGACTTTCTGGAGGTTTTCGAACTGGTTCGACCACGCGCCGTGACGACGCTGTCGGCGCTGATGTCCCTCGCCGGGGCCAAGCTGCACCTTAAGCTTCATGACACGCCACGCACGGCGCTCAAGGGGCTGATCGCCCCTCTGCCGAAGGGGAAGGGTGCGGTCATCAACCTTTCCTTTGGTATCTCGATTCTGGATGCGGTGCGCGACTATGCGCTGACCAGTGCGGATTTCTCTGGCACCGATCTGGCCATTGAATTGCTATATCTGGTCGAGGCCAAATCCGCCGCGATGGAGGCCTCGCGGTCGCTGAACCTGAGGCTGCAAGGGGCAATGCTGGCCGCCGAAGAGCAAGCCTTTACCGACATGTTGACCGGGCTGAAGAACCGACGGGCGATGGATGTGTTGCTGGGTCATCTGATCTCTGGGAGTTCTCCGTTTGCCCTTATGCATCTGGATCTAGATTTCTTCAAATCTGTCAACGATCAGTACGGGCACGCCGCGGGGGACTATGTGCTGCAACAGGCTGCCCGGATCATGGTGGAAGAGACCCGCAACGATGACACGGTTGCGCGCGTTGGTGGGGATGAGTTTGTCATTATTTTTAAAGGCTTGTCGGACGAACCTGTTCTGTCAGCAATTGCGGCGCGCCTCATAGCCCGGCTGCGAAAGCCGATGGAGTTCGAAAACAATACCTGCCGGATCTCTGCCAGTATCGGAACCGCATTGTCCACTCAGTTCAAGCCCCCCAAAGCCGCCGAGATCCTGAATGCGGCGGACTTGGCACTGTATGAAGCCAAAAGAAAGGGCAGGTCTCGCCACTGCCTTTACTCGGCGCTTGTAGGGCAGCGATAGAGGGGCCCTTCCGAGATTAGCTCACGGTAGCCCCGGTTGCGCCAAAACCTGCAGTTGTCCGATCGGTTAGGTCTCGTGGAATAGACGGGACAGGGTGGTTGCTATGTGGTGTTTGATCCGGGGCAACTCTCCGACCACGGGCATCACTTGCCCCTGGAACGCTGCCGCGTTCAACTCTTGCGGGACGTCCTCAAGCACATGGCCGCCGTGGCAGGCGAAGTACGGCAGACACAGCGCATGAGCGGACAGGCCAGCTGCGGCTTCGGCAATGGAGGGCGGCTCTTCTACAAAGCCCAGACGCATCGACTTGAATGTCAGGTGTTGCGCCAAGTCAGTCGCAAAGGCGCGGGCTACCGCAGATGGGTTGCGGCTGCGGCCGGATCCGTGGGCGGCCAACACAAGATCGGTCTCCTCTGGGGGCCATTGGTATTCGTTCAACGTATCACGCAGAGCGGCCGCGACCAGGCCTGGCAGGTCGGCATCAACCCCCAGCGGATCGAGTATACGCAGGTTTCGCCCGGCAAGACGTTTGGGCAGGGCACCGGTTACGAACCACCCTTTGGCCATGAACAGCGGATAGATCACAGCATCATCCGGCAGCTGTGACACGCGCTGCTCGAATACGCCCGGAGCGGCCAGAGTGGCTGACCGAACAGTCACGCCGTCACAAAGGGCGTCCACCTCGGCAGCATAGGTGGCCAACGCCTGTTCTGCCGGGATCGGCTCAGACGGTTGGCCATGGGCAACTATGAGGGCGTATGGCATCTACTTGATCCTGTCTTCTTTCCCGATAGGTGTTCCCTGACCTGCCAAAGTCAATCCAATCCGTCCCAATATCAGCCCAAAAGTGTCAGCCAGAACCAAACCGTTAAGATGGAAGCTGCCGTCCCGACCAGTACGGACGATGCCGCGACCCTTTTGGCCCGGCCATACATGCTGGCAAAGATATAGGCGTTAAAGCCGGGAGCCATTGCTGCGTTCAGCACGCCCGAGCGGAACAGATCCTGTGGCAAGCCCACCGTCGTACCAAACAGCCACACGAGGCTGGGGTGCAGCATCAGCGAAATGGCGCAGACATAGGCAATCGCACGCAGGTCGCCCTCGGGCTTGTATTTGACCAGTACACCGCCCAAAGCAAACAAAGCTCCGGGAAGGGCGGCGCGGGTAATGAGGCCAAGCGCTTCGTCCACCACTGTGGGCACGCCAGTTCCGGACAGGTTGACGACAAAACCCAACGCGATGCCAAGGATCAGGGCGTTGCGAAACATGGCCGTCAAGACAGATCTGATCATGCGCGTGCCACCATTGCCGCGATTGCGGACCACCTCCATTACGGTGATGCCGACGGCATAACAAAACGGGGCGTGGAAGGCGATGATCGCATAGTTGCCGGACAGGTTTTCGGGGCCGTAGGCGCGTTCGGTAATCGGCAGGCCCAACAATACTGAGTTCGAGAACAGGCAGCAGAACCCAATTGCCACGCAATCCTCCCATTCGCGGTGAAAGATCAGGCGGGCGCCAAACAGGCCTGCGGTGAAACACAGCGCCGCAGCCGTATAAAAGCTGGCCAATAAGCGCGGGTCGAAGCTGGCGCTCAGGTCCAGATGTGCGATTGCCAGAAACAGCAGGCAGGGGATTGCGAAGCCTTGGGTGAATTTCATGAGGCCGTCCACATGGACCTCTTTAAAGTACCCCAATGACGTCGCGGCGTAGCCCGCACCGATCACGAGGAAAACCGGCAGAATGACGTCGATCAGGTTTTGCAGCATATTGCCACCCCGAGGGATATCGCAGGCTGCGTCCGCAGCGCTTTACAGAGCCTGGTGGATCACCATGCCATCATAGGCTGGTGTGATGTGATCGGCGGTTTCGGCTTCGACCGTGGCATAGTCCAGGTCAATATGCATGTTGGTCAGCACCGCGCGTTTGGGTTTCAACTGGTCGATCCACCCCAGCGTCTTTTCCAGATGCGCGTGGGTGGGGTGCGGTGACCGGCGCAGGGCGTCGATGACCAGACAGTCCAACCCCTCTAGCAAGGGCCATGAATCGTCGTAGAATTCAGCCACGTCCGGCAGATAAACCAGATTGCCCATCTTGACCCCCAGCGAGTCGATCGAGCCGTGGTTTACCTTGAACGGATGAAACGGGATTGTGCCACCGGGGCCGTCGATCTCGAACGGACCGGAGATGGTTTTCAGGTCCAGGATCGGCGGGTATGGAGAGCTTTCGGGTTGGACGAACGCGTACCCGAACCGCCCCAACAGGTCGTTTTGGGTGTCTCCATCCGCCCAGACGGGAACACGTGCCTTCATGTTGAAAACGATCATGCGCAGATCGTCGATGCCGTGAACATGGTCCGCGTGGCTGTGCGTATAGACCACCCCATCCAGCCGCCCGGTTCCGGTGCTGAGCAACTGGCTGCGCATGTCCGGCGTGGTGTCGATCAGGACGGATGTGGTGCCTTCAGGTCCGTCGCGCTCTACCAGCATCGAGCAGCGGCGGCGAATATTTCTAGGGTTGTTCGGGTCGCACGCGCCCCAATGTCCGCCCAGCCGGGGCACGCCGCCGGAAGAACCGCAGCCGAGGATGGTGCAGCGCAGCTCGGTCATGCGGCTGCCTTGTAGGTCGCGGCTTTGGTGAACAGCCGGTCGAAATTAGCCTGCGTCTGGGCGGCGAAATCGGCATAGTCCATGCCAAATATCTCGGCCCCTTTTCGGGCGGTGTGGGCAGTATAGGCCGGCTCATTGCGTTTGCCGCGATATGGCGGCGGGGCCAGATAGGGCGCGTCGGTTTCCACCAGTACGCGGTCAACCGGCGCGGCGGCGAAGATATCGCGCAGTTCCTGACTTTTGGGAAAGGCGGCGATGCCGGACATAGACAGGTAGAAGCCCAGATCCAGAGCGGCTTTGGCCAGTTCCGCCGAGGACGAAAAGCAGTGCATGACGCAGGAGTAAGGCGCGTTGCGGTTTTCCTCGGCCAGAATGCGCGCCATGTCTTCGTCGGCTGTGCGGGCATGGATGATCAGGGGCAGGCCGGTGCGCTGGGCAGCCTCGATATGGGTGCGCAGGGATTGTTTCTGCGCCTCGGCACTGTCTGCGGTGTAGTGGTAATCCAGCCCGGTTTCTCCGATGCCCACGAATTTTGGGTGCTGGGACAGAGTGACCAGTTCGTCGACGGTCGCCATCGGCTCATCCGCCGCGTTCATGGGGTGGGTGCCAGCGGCATAGAAGACGGGTGCGTGGGCCTCGGCAATGGCGCGGACGGTGGGCTCGTTGCGCAAGCGCGTGCAGATCGTGACCATACGGGTCACGCCTGCCTCGGCGGCGTTTGCGATGATCTGGTGCAGTTGCCCCTCGAAGTCGGGGAAGTCCAGATGGCAATGGCTGTCGGTGATCTGGGGGGTGTCGCTCATCTGTTCTGACCGGCGGTTTCCTGTATCTTGAACATCGTATCTAGGACCAGAGCGGCAGGGTCAAGGTTCACCGCCTGACCATGGCGCGCGCGGGCTGTGATGGTCGCGGCGACCTCGGCCCATTGGCGGGCTTGGTAAGGTGACTTAGACAGGCGGGCCAGCGTTTCCGCTTCGTTTGGAGCGGCTTCGGGGATAGGAGGGGCTCCGGTTACGCCGGTCAGGGCGAGGCGGGACAAGGCGACGTCGATCAGGGTCAGCAGCAGTTCGAAACGTTCCGCCGCGCCGCGCTGGGCGGCGGTCTCGGCCAGCGCCAGTGCGCGCTGGCGATTCATGCGGGGCAGGGTGCCAAGAATGGTGATCAGTTCGGCGTAGGTATCCAATCCGCCCAGATTGATCAGCCGCACTGCATCGCCGACAGACCCTGCGGCTAGTGCTGCCAGATGATCGGCTTTTGTGGGCAGTTCTGCACAGGATTGCGACAGGGCGGCTTGCACGTCTTCTGCTCCCAACTTCGACAGGCGCAGGGTGCGGCAGCGCGACCGAATCGTCGGCAACAGGCGCGACGGTTGGTGCGAGATCAGCAGCAGGATTGTTCGCGCTGGCGGTTCTTCGAGCATTTTCAGCAACGCGTTGGCTGCGCTTACATTCATCTCATCCGCCGAGTCCACGATGACGACCCGACGCCCGCCATCGGTGGATGAAAGGCCAAAGAATTTTCCAAGCTTGCGGATGTCGTCGACAACGATTTCGTTGCGCAACCGGCTCTGGTCGTTGAGTGAGCGGGTGATAGCGGCGAGACCCGGTTCCGCCCCCGCCAGAATACGGTGCGCGACGGGGTGGTCGGGATCGATCTCCAGCGACTCCGGCGGTGGTGGGGCGCCGAACAACCCATCCCCCTCGACCTGAGGTGTTGCCAGCAAGAAGCGGGCAATACGCCAGGCCAGGGTCGCCTTGCCGACCCCGCGTGGGCCGGTCAAGAGCCAGCCGTGATGCAGTCGGTCAGAGGTGTATGCGCTCAGAAACGCCTGCTCGGCCTCAGCCTGCCCGAACAGGTGCCGGGTTTCGCGCGGGTGCGGGGCGCCGGGGGCCTGATCCGGGGTTGGGGTGTCGTCGTTCATCTATCGTCTGTCACAATGATTGCAGGACGATTTCTGTCACATCCTGTGCAACGCTGTCCATGTCCCGATTGCCGTCGATCACACGGAAACGGTCCGAGAATTCGTCCGCCAGCGCCAGAAAGCCCGCGCGCATCTTTTCCTGCAGATCGATGCCGAAATCCTCGAACCGCTCTTCGGTGCCCTGGCGACCTTTGGCGCGGGTCAGGCCGGTTTGCGGATCCATGTCGATCAACAGGGTTAGGTCGGGTTCGCGCCCGATCATGAGTGCGTGCAACTGGTCGACCAACCCACGCAGGTTACCGCGCGAAAGGCCCTGATACATGCGGGTGCTGTCGGCAAACCGGTCGCAGATTACAACCTTGCTTGCGGCCAGCGCTGGTTCGATGGTGCGCTCCAGATGATCCCGGCGCGCGGCGGTGAACAACAACAGTTCCGTCTCGGCCGACCAACGGTCGGGGTCGCCCTCCAGAACCAGACGACGGATTTCCTCGGCCCCGGCTGATCCCCCGGGTTCGCGCGTCAGGACGACCTCTTGGCCCAGATTACGCAGGTGATCCGCAAGCATACGCGCCTGCGAGGATTTGCCTGATCCGTCAATGCCTTCGAAGGTCAGAAACAACCCGGGTCTCGTCACAATGCGTCCAGAGGATTGCCGATCACGTCGGTCAGAACAATACCGCCCACGGTCATCATACGCACCACAAACCCTCCGGTCGCAACGCTCTCAGCAGCCACCAGGGGGCGTCGGATTTCCGGCAGGCCCTCGGGCTTGATAACCAATTCGGCCAGTTGTTGACCCTTTTCAACCGGTGCGTTAACGGGGCCGTTATAGACCACTTCGGCCTCAATATCCTTGTCGCCCAGCACCGGGAACAACAGGGACAGATCCTCTTCAGGAACCAGATCCACGGTCTTCTTCGCCCCCATCCAGATATTGGCCTGTGCTATCGGCGTGTCCGCGCTGGCAACCGTCCTCTCGACAAAATTTCGAAACGACCAGTTAACCACGGCCTCAGCCTCCTCTGCGCGGCGGGCGGTGCTGTCGAGGCCGGTGAGAACGAAGATCACCCGGCGATCGCCTTGCTTGGCCGAGCCGACAAGGCCATATCCGGCTTCTTGCGTGTGGCCGGTCTTCAGTCCGTCTGCGCCGATCCCCAGTTTCAGCAGCGGGTTGCGGTTGCGCTTGTTCGACGGCGCGCGGCCATCGAATTCAAACACTTCCTCGGCAAACAGGGGATAGTATTCCGGGAAGTCCGAGATCAGCCGATCTGCAAGTACGGCAAGGTCGTGTACTGACATCATGTGACCCGCTGCGGGCCAGCCGTTGGAATTGGAAAAGTTCGAGCTGTCCATTCCCATCTGCTTGCCGCGCTGGGTCATGTAGCGGGCAAACCCGGCCTCGGTTCCATCGGGGCTGAGCGCTTCGGCGATCACCACGCAGGCGTCGTTACCAGACAGTACGATAATGCCGCGCAACAGGTCCTCGACCCGGACGCGGTCCTGCGTGTTCAGGAACATGGTCGAGCCGCCATAGCTCATCGCGTGTTCGGAAACCGGCAAGGTTTCATCCAGCGTCAAACGGCCATCGCGCAGCGCCTCGAAGGCTACGTAAAGCGTCATCAGCTTGGACATCGACGCTGGCGGAAGCGGCAAATCCGCCTCTTTGGACAGAAGCACTGTTCCGGTTGTCTGATCCATCACATAGGCCGCGCGGGCCTGCGTGTCGAAAGCATGGGCTGGCAGGGCAAACAGCGCCAGCCCAAGGGTCAAAACAGATGATCGCAGTGAGGACAGCACGGGGGGCCTCCTTTGTTTCAGTTTTTGACAGTGAACGCGTCGGTAAAGCCAAGATCCTTGACGTCGCGCTGTATCGCATTGCGTTCCGCGCGGGTTTTCGCCGGCCCAACCAACACGCGCCAGACCTTTTTGTCGTCGGACTTCAACTCACGAATATCGGCGGACATGCCATTTCGCTGAATCTTCGAAACCGCGCTCTTGGCGTTGGCTTCGACATTGAAGGTTCCGACCTGAACAAATGGTTTGGCCAGCGAGCGCGGGGTCTTTTGCTGAGAGTTTACAGCAGCGGTCGTGCTGACCGGGGTCGGCTCTGCCGAGTCGATGGCGGCCGCTGCGCCCGCGATGGGGTCCAGAGGTGTTTCGGTGATCGTGTCGGTTTTCTTCTTTTGCCACCATTTCCGTTTGGCGGGTTTTTTTTCGGGCGCAGTGACCTCCGGGTCCGACAGGGTGGGGGCCGGAGTCGCCTCGGCGACCGTTTCAACCGCTTGTTCTGCCGCTTCGGTTGTTGCCTCGGCTGCAGAGTCGGTCGCCGCTGCAGCAATTGCTCCGGTTGCGCCAGCGGCGGCAACCTTTTCCTTCTTTTGCCACCACTTGCGCTTGGCTGGCTTTTCCGCGTCGACCGCTGTGGATTCGGCCACATCGTCCTGAGGTTTGGTGTCATCCGTTGCAGGCGCGGTTTCTACTGTTTCGATTTCCGGGGTTTCTTCCGGTTCCGGTTCTTTTGTTTCGACCGGCTTGCGCCGCAGGGCGGTGACCTCGACCTTGGTTGGCGCCCCGGCAAGGATGCCCAGCTTCTCTGCCGCTGCCGAGGACAATTGCAACGCCGGTCCGGGCTGGCTTCTTTCCCGCCGGAACAAGGCGCCGGTAATGGATTTGTTGTTGGCCGTGTTCTTGATTACCACGCGTTCGGGCTGGGTAACGTCGGGATGGGCGACCCAGATGCCGCCCAAGGAAGGACGGCCATCCCAAAGACCGGCCTCAACCACGTTGAATACTTCCGGAGCTTCAACGGAGTCAGCCGAGGTTTTCGAATAATCTGGGAACAGCTCGAACTTATCATCGGTCTGGGCGTCATCACTTGGGGCGTCTGCTGATGAAGCGCCTTCCGGAGACAAGCCTTCCTCGCAACCAGCCAGAACTGCCAATCCCACGACAAGCACCGCCAGCGATCGCGGTTTTGCGCGTGTCTCACTCGCTCGTTTCATTTTGTCATCCCTTGCCTGAAGAGGCCTCGTTTCCTGAGCCCCGTCGCCGATCGCCGGTTCTGTCGTGCCGGTCTGCTACGGTCTTTCCCGCAAAGCATAACGTGGGCACAGTGCCATGGAAAGACCACTGCGCGCGCTTCGGCGAGATTTCCCTATTTGCTCTTGCCACCGTTTCAACTTGGCCTTAGACCCGGCTCCACGCGGGGAGGTGGCAGAGTGGTCGAATGCGGCGGTCTTGAAAACCGTTGGGCGTGAGAGCGTCCCCAGGGTTCGAATCCCTGTCTCCCCGCCACCCATACCTGTCTCACTTCAGTTGTCTTTTCTGATCCGGAATTGTGTCGCAATTCCCGCGCGTTGGCGCATGCGCTATCAATCTGAGACGGAGCAGACCGTACATTCAGAGGACAATTCAGGCCCCAGTCTCAGTGCCGCATTTTGGCGGGGTCGCTTTGGGCTGGATTTCCCTGATTACCTGCAATTTACAGGGAAATTTCGTCAAACGAGACTGAAATCCGGCACATTTCATGTCAGAACTGCATGTTTTTCAAAGGCTTATGTTTCGAATTTCCTGGAAAGTGGCACAGGGAATTTTCTCGTGCGTCCAGGGAATTGTTCCGCCGGATCTGGGAGGGCAAACCCTGTATCAGGGAGGCCGCATCTGAAGGTTTTAGAAGCCGAACAGGCGCGCCTGTTCGGCCCAGTCAAGTGGGTGGGTGACGCTGACCAGACGCTTGAGTGTGAGTTTGGGCGACTGGGTGCCGTCGAGAATCGCGGCTTGAATCTTCGGTGAGAGAAAGGCGAGCTGGGTGCGGGTGCGGGTGCGGATGAAGGCGCCGGGGAGATTTTCCCGCTGCGCGATATCCTTCAGTTGAACACTGGCTTTCAGATCACGGGCCCAGCCATGGGCGCGGAGCAGCATAGTCCGGAGGTGGGGTTCGGGTTGGTGCGCCATGTCTCCAGCGATGACCTTAGCCTCGACGCCGCGGCGGCGAAGGTTGAAGGATGCAGTGATGTGTGTGAGATTCGGGTGCAGAAGATCTGCAGCGATGCCCAGTGAGTTTTCCAGGGTATTACGGTTCAGTTCGAGGTCGATCTGTCCTCGTGCAATTCCGCCGCTGGCCAGAATATTAGCGCCGACCTGACCGCCATGGCGTTGAAGTCGGGTTACTAAATCCGCAACTGAAGTCTGCACTGCCTCCGCTGACCCGGCCTCCGGCTGCGCCAGTACCTGGTGCGCGGCGGAGGCGTCTTGCAAATGTCTGACGAAAACATCAATGACAGCGTTTTCCAGCGCAGCGCCGGGAAGTCGCCAGCCGGATTTATCCTTGCCGCCCGAGGTCAGTCGATTGAAGACGAAGTAGCGCAACCGTCGGCCTTCGCCGTGGTGATCATAGCCAAGCGGCAGGTTGCTTCTTACGGGGCTGCGTTCAGAGAATTGGGCGCGCTCAACAAACAAAGATCAGGACGGTGGCTACGGATGTTTCCAACTTGGCATTCAACCGATCTCTCTGTGCTGCAGTGCATGCATTCAGACAAAAGTCTCTAGGGAAATTTTCCTCCATCGACCTGATGACCGGTCAATGCCAACTAATTTGTGTTCAGTAAACCTTGGGTGAAAGAGGTCAAATCAACAATCTCATCGGCGTGGCATTCCCGATCCGAAGTCAGTGTAGCCTGCACCCAAGTGCAAGCTCCTGGCGACGAATCTGGACAGATATTTCGGACCAACACGGTCAGGCCGTGCTCTGGTATATTGGCGACACAGGTTCCATCGGGCAGCCGTGCACTCACTTCAATACCATCTGATGATAATTTCTCACACAGATCGGGGGCCACAACTCTCTCTGCGGACACGATGCAGTTCCAGCTGCCTGGATAGATGTGATAGTTCGCCATAAAGCCGATACGGGAAAAGTAACCGTATGTGTCATTCTGCCAATCAGTGGTGAAGCCTTGAGATTCAAAGCTCTCCCGTAAGCTTGCAGCAGTTGTCCTTCCAGACGCACAGGTCGCATTGAAAACTGCGACGATATCAACCGATCCGGACGAAATAGCGGCCCTTGCATCTGGCGCCTCGGCGACGACGGGACCAGTTGTTCCGATTGATAGCGAGAGTAAGATCCTCTTGAGGGCTATTCGACCGATCATCGGTCCAACCTCTTTTTTTAAGATTCCTTAACGGTGTAGAGCTGTCATATGGTGCCGATTGCGTTCGGCTTCGAAAGCGGATATGCCCTCGAACTTTGCCAACAACATACGAAGGTTTGGCTGCGAAAAGCAACTTTCCAATCAGTCACAACCGATCATCTCGTATGCCTGGGTGTCCCGCTTCTTTCCTGTTTGAGCGCAAAGTACTCAACGTCGGGATTGTCCCGCAAGGCGGCCGATGTCTGCAATGAACCCAAAGCGACCGCTGTTGAACTCGCCAGATATCGTCAGCTGTTGGTTTGTGAACCCCGGCGGTTCCTTCCAGTTTCGGCTACGACTTAGAAAAAACTAGCATAGGAGTAGACTTTTCTCACTTCAAGGAACGCGGCTCAAGGCTCCTGAAAAGCCACATTGGCGGGGGCAATGTTCAAGCGAGTACTTCCCCAGTTTGACCGATAGTTAGCGTTCCACCATTAACCACCTCGACATAGACGCCCATATCCATATGGCCCATCAACTTCCGAATAAGGTAGGGTATCTTCAGGTCCCGCTCGGCCGTTTCCGGGTTCACTTCAGTGGCCGCACACCTTTTCGTGCGTGAGAGTATCTTTAACTCGACATCGCCAAATCTTAGGACTGATCCAACTGCATCCAGCTCAGAAAATGAAGGTAAACCGTCGATCTCGATATTCGCTCGAAAGCGCGCAGGGTGGATTTCTGCGTTCAGTTGTTCACCCAACTTTTCCACAGAGGCCAGGTTCAAAACGGATATCGCGTTCATCATTTTCAGCGATACCACAGATACATCTGTAAACCGATGAGGAGTTGACGAGACGAACTTTGGCGGTTCGGGATCTTTTAAGTCGATCTCTGAGGCAAGGAAACTTTCCGCATTCATCCGATCTTCAGGTATTCGCATATTAAAGCGCTGTGTCTTTCCGTTCGCTTTGATCTCAAGATCTTGGGTCCTGACATCAAAACTAGTCTGAATGCCTGCCAATGCAGCCTCATTCAACAAAACGACAAAACGATCTTTCGGCAGTGGCTGAGGGTTCTGCACGTCGAAACCGGAGTTGTATCGAGCAAATCCGAACAGGCGATCACCTGGAAGGCCCTCTCCTGCTTGCAGCGTCACGGTTTGCATGGGCTCGGAACTCAAGCCTTTAATTGGGTAGCGGTTTATTCGGACGATAGAGAGATTGTTCATATGTCTGTACCTGACCAAACGAGTTACGCGATCCAGAGTGATCCGTGCTGTTTGACGCTAACTCCAATTCTCAAAGGTATCGACCAATTAATCTGTCAGTGCTTCAGAAGCGGGTTCCTAAACTTGTCGGCCACGTGATGGCAGCGATTGTGGGCTGCGCCAATATTAGTCGAAATGGCCATTTAATGCCTCGCTGCTGAAAATACATGCGCATCAATGCCGTTAAACAATTTCGCTAAAAATCAACAACTCAGAAGCAAAATCAGCGACCTTCTCTGGCTATTTGAGGTACGGACCTCAAAAATTTCTGGACTTGAGGTGCGTACCTCAAATAGCCTTGGAAGTATGCCGCGATTCGCACATCCTCGATTGACGGCGAAAAAAGGGAGGAATGGATGACTTACACAAAACTGGCCTCGGCCAGCGCAATAGTCCTTGCCGCTACTACTCTTTCTACCAAGGCAAATGCTGAAGATCTGACACTCTGTTGGGCTGCATGGGACCCGGCCAACGCGCTTGTTGAGCTATCAAAAGAATTCGAAGCAGAATCCGGCCACACGATGAACTTCGAATTTGTTCCCTGGCCAAATTTTGCTGACCGGATGCTGAACGAGCTGAACTCTGGGGGTAAGCTCTGCGACCTATTGATTGGTGACAGCCAATGGATCGGCGGTGGCGCTGAGAATGGTCATTATGTCCAGCTGAACGAGTTCTTTGATGCTGAAGGCATTAGCATGGACGATTTCGCGCCGGCCACTGTCTACGCGTACTCGACCTGGCCTAAGGGTACACCAAACTACTACGCGCTGCCTGCGATGGGTGATGCTAATGGCTGGTTCTATCGCAAGGACTGGTTCGAAAACCCCGAAATCCAAGCCGCATACAAAGAAGCAACTGGTCAGGACCTACGTGAACCCCAGTCCCAGAAAGAGTTGTTGCAGATCGCGCAGTTCTTCCAAGGTCGTGAAATCGACGGAAAGACAGTCTACGGGGCAGCAATCTTTACCGAGCGCGGCTCGGAAGGGATCACCATGGGTGTGACCGGAGCGCTGTATCCATGGGGTTTCAAATACGAAAACACTCCGGGCTCATACGACATGGAAGGCGCCGTAAACTCACCGGAAGCAGTTGAGGCTTTGGAATTCTATAAGGAGTTCTACAAAACGGCGACGCCTCCGGGATACACCAACTCTTACATGGGTGAGAGCTTGGATGCCTTTAAGTCCGGTCAGGTTGCCATGGCTATGAACTGGTTTGCGTTCTTCCCAGGTCTTTATGCCGATCCCAATACCGGCGGTGACAAAATCGACTTTTTCGTGAATCCACCGCAAAATCAGGCTGGCTCAACACTGGGCGGCCAAGGCATTTCTGTTGTCAGCTACTCTGATAAACAGGATGCCGCACTTGAGTACATAAAGTGGTTCGCGCAGCCAGAAGTTCAGGCCAAATGGTGGGAGCTAGGCGGCTACTCGGCACATAACTCAGTGCTGGAAGATCCTGGCTTCGTAGATAGCCAACCGTTTGCCGGTGACTTCCTAGAAGCAATGGGTGGGGTGCAGGACTTCTGGCAGGAGCCCGCTTACGCGGAGCTACTTTTGGCGATGCAGAAACGCATCCACGACTACGTGGTTGCCGACCAAGGCACAGCTCAAGAAGCGCTTGATCTTCTGATCGAAGATTGGACGGAGGTCTTCGAAGACGAAGGCAAGCTGTAGCCCGGACGCAGGCAGGAGCGGGTGCGAACCCGCTCCACCTTCTCCCTCCCGTGAGTTCGAAACCAACAAGAACTGGCAAAGAGATGTCTGACAGGACCGTAGATCGCGTTGCGCAGGCAACGCCGCAGCGAGTTGCGCGAAAAATCCGGGGGCTATCCGACCGCGCGATCGCCTGGATATTCATTTCCCCAACGATATTTCTACTGCTGGCGATCAATATCTTTCCGTTGATCTGGACCATCCAACTGAGCTTTACCAACTACAAGGCCAACCGGATCGGGCGTGAAGTCAAAGATGTCGGGTTCAGGAATTACGAGCGTATCCTGACCGACTCGGACACCTGGCTGAACATGCAGGCGACGGCGCATTTCCTGTTCTGGACAATCTTTTTCCAGGTGTTGATCGGGTTCACTCTAGCGTGGCTGATCAACAAAAAGTTCAAGGGCAATGACCTGTGGACGACGATCATCGTACTGCCGATGATGCTGTCTCCTGCAGTCGTCGGAAACTTCTGGAAGTTCCTCTACCAACCGCAAATCGGCTTATTCAATTACATCGTGTCTTGGTTCACCGGCAAAGACCCGTCGAGCTTTGAAATGCTGGGGTCGGTGACTTTGGCGCCTTGGGCGATCGTGATCGTCGACACCTGGATGTGGACACCTTTCGTGATGCTGATCTGTCTGGCCGGGCTGCGCAGCATTCCCGATTATATCTACGAAGCCGCCGAGATCGACCGTGCCAGCAAGCTGCGGCAGTTCTTCACAATCACAATCCCGATGGTGCTGCCGTTCCTGATGCTCGCTGTTCTGTTTCGTGGGATCGAGAACTTCAAGATGTTCGACCTGGTGGTTCAGCTAACCGGCGGAGGGCCGGGTTCTGTAACGGAACTCACTTCGATCAATCTCAAACGGGAGGCGTTTGAGAAGTGGCGCACCGGCTATGCCTCGGCCTATGCGATCATCCTATTCGTCACCGTGTTCGGCCTTGCGTCGATCTACGTCAAAGCTCTGAACAAGGTGAAACAGAGATGAGCAGTTTTTCCGTCACCGAACCTTCGAACCGGTCCAAGTGGATCGCTGGTTTTCTGGTAATCGCTTATGCCCTGATTACGATGATCCCGCTGGTGTGGATTTTGCTGACTGGCTTCAAATCGCCTGCTGATGCGATCAGCTATCCGCCTAAGGTGGTCTTTGACCCAACGCTAGAAGGCTATGTTAACCTTTTCACCACACGCACGCGGCAAACGCAGGAGTTTCTGGAAGCAAACCCACCACAGAATTGGGCCGATGAGATCGTGCGCCAATACGACATGGTGATTGTCGGACCTTCCAAGTTCGGTGAGCGCTTTATGAACTCGGTTATCATCGGATTTGGCTCGACGTTTCTAAGTATCTTTCTTGGCACCCTGGCTGCCTATGCGTTCAGCCGATTCAAGGTTCCGCTCAAGGACGACCTTCTGTTCTTCATCCTCAGTACAAGGATGATGCCTCCTGTCGCCGTCGCCATCCCGATTTTCCTGATGTTCAGAAATCTTGGATTAAGCGACACGCATTTGGGGATGATCTTGCTGTATACGGGCGTGAATATTTCCTTGGCGGTTTGGTTGCTGAAAGGATTCATCGACGAAATCCCGAGAGAGTACGAAGAAGCTGCCCTAATAGATGGCTACACACGGTTTCAGGCTTTCTACAAAGTGGTGCTGCCGCAAGCCGCCACCGGAATAGCCTCGACAGCCATCTTTTGCCTTATCTTCGCATGGAACGAGTACGCATTTGCAGTGCTGCTGACATCTGCGAATGCGCAAACTGCACCGCCATTCATCCCGACCATTATCGGTATTGGAGGCCTAGACTGGCCTGCCGTTGCCGCTGGCGCAACGATCTTCCTAATCCCGGTCATGATTTTCACCATCCTGATGCGCAAACACTTGCTGCGTGGGATCACATTTGGAGCCGTGCGCAAATGAGCGAATTTCTTACCGGATTGATGCGGCTCCGCCGCGGCCCATGGGAGATGGTTGCGACCATCCTAATCGCGCTGGGTGTCTTCATGCTGATGCAGCCCTTTGTACTGTGGGCCTTCACCTATTCCTTCGTAGTCACGCTGATCGGAACCGTCATGTTCATCATCGTCAGCCATTTCCCGGAGTAGAAATGGCCCAGATCGTAGTCAAAAACGTAAAGAAGATGTTCGGCGATTTCACGGCTGTTCGCGAAAGCTCGTTCACGATTGAGGACGGTGAATTTTTCATGCTGCTCGGGCCATCCGGCTGCGGAAAGACGACGACGCTGCGGATGATCGCAGGCTTGGAACTTCCAACATCGGGTGAAATCTACCTCGACGGCGAAGAAATCAGCCAACGGCCACCCTCAGAGCGAGACATTGCTTTCGTGTTCCAGATGTTTGCGCTGTATCCGCATATGAACGTGCGCAAGAATATCAGCTACCCACTGATATCGCAGGGCATGCCGCGTGCTGCTGTCAAAGCCAAAGTAGAGGAAGTCGCGGGAATTCTGGGAATCAAGGACATCCTCGATAGCCCGGTAGGCGGGCTTTCAGGCGGCGACAGGCAGCGCGTGGCGCTGGGTCGCGCGATTGTTCGCGAACCCAAGGCGTTCATGATGGACGAGCCGCTGGGTGCCCTAGATGCCGAGTTTCGTGAGCACATGGCCGAAGAACTACGCGCGCTTCATGATCGTATGGGCGCGACCACTGTTTACGTCACTCACGATCAGTTGGAAGCCATGCAAATGGGCGACAAAATCGTTGTTATGAACAACGCAGTGATCGAACAATTCGGCACGCCACAGGAGATCTACGACAAACCAGCCACAATGTTCGTTGCAGATTTTATCGGGTCTCCTTCGATGAACTTCCTGCCGTTTCAGGGAAAGGTCGCGCCCGGCTCGGAAATGGTACGACTGAATGGCCATGACGAAGCCGTGCCCAAACTGATGGAAGGGGCGGAAGGTGACTTGGTTTTTGGTGTTCGCCCTGAGCATGTTTTTCTATCGGATGCGAGTGCCTACCGGGCCAAGGTCCTGGCCGCAGAATACTTGGGAACCACCCAGATCGTGACGCTGCAAAGCCCGAACGGGGAACTGAAAGCTCGCATTGATGCGCGCGAAGCCGTTAACCCCGGCGAGAAGGTGGGATTGGAGTTCCGCTCACCCGCAGTAACCTTATTTGAAAAGTCTACCGGGCGCGCGCTGAGGTCCGCTCTGAACGACGAGGTACTAAGCAATGGCTGAAGTCGTGTTGGAGAACATCTCGAAGTCATTTGGCAACGTCAAAGCGGTAGATGATATCTCAATGACGATCCCCAACGGCGCCTTTGTGGTGTTGTTGGGCCCGACTGGAGCGGGAAAAACAACGACACTGAGATTGATATCCGGACTTGAGAAACTGGATTCCGGAACAGTGCGCATTGCCGGGCGCGATGTTGGTATAGATACACCCGCCCAGCGCGATGTGGCGATGGTCTTCCAGCAATACTCGCTGTACCCGCATATGACAGTGCGTGAGAACCTGTCTTTCCCTCTGCGATCGCCGATCCTGAAGACACCAGAGGATGAGATCACGAGAAAGGTCAACGAAGTTTCGGAGATCCTCCAGATCCCGCACAAACTGGACAACAAAGCCACTGAACTGTCGGGCGGTGAAATGCAGCGCGTTTCAATCGGACGGGCGCTGGTGCGCGACCCCCAGATTTTCCTGATGGATGAACCGCTCAGCTCTTTGGACGCCAAGCTTCGGGCGGATTTGCGGGTCGAGCTGAAAAGGATTCAGGCCGATCTGGGGTCAACCTTGCTGTACGTGACCCACGATCAGGTCGAAGCCATGACAATGGCAACGCATATCGGCGTTTTGGAGAACGGCCGATTGGTTCAGTACGGAACACCCCGGGATATCTATGAAAACCCGGGCAGTGTTTACGTTGCCAGCCGGTTGGGTCTGCCACGTATCAACATCCTGCCGTCCGAGTTGTTCGGAGGCGATCACAAAGGCCTGCAGATTGGTCTTCGCCCGGAAAACATCATCGAAGGTGAAGGCAGTGAAGCACGTGTGGTACGTGCCGAGCACCTGGGGGATCAAACGCGGCTGCACCTGAACCTGAATGGTCACCCGGTGGTCACCCTGATTGATGTCCATCAGGATTACCCTTCTGGAAAACTTATAAAAATCCGCCCCCACAACCCGTTGTATTTTGACGCGTCCGGCGCGCGTGTGAACTAAGGAGCAAAAGCATGGCCCAGTTCCTCAACACAAAAGAAACCCTGGTAACAGAGGCCATAGACGGCCTTCTGGCCTCTTCTGGGGGGCAACTTACCCGGTTGGACGGCTACCCGCACATCAAGGTTGTCTACAGGTCAGATTGGGACAAGTCGAAAGTCGCCCTGGTTTCCGGCGGCGGGTCTGGTCACGAACCCGCCCATGCAGGTTTCGTTGGTGCCGGTATGCTGACTGCAGCGGTATGCGGGGAAGTGTTTGCGTCCCCGTCAGTCGAGGCGGTTCTGGCGGGCATTCTTGCGGTCACGGGTGAAGCCGGGTGCTTGCTTATAGTCAAAAACTACACCGGCGATCGGTTGAACTTCGGCCTAGCTGCTGAACGCGCCCGTGCATTGGGCCGCAAGGTAGAGATGGTCGTTGTCGACGATGACATCGCCCTGCCTGACCTACCGCAACCACGCGGCGTGGCAGGAACTTTGTTCGTGCACAAAATTGCAGGCGCGCTTGCAGAAAGTGGTGCTGACCTGGGCACTGTTACCAATGCAGCACGAAACACCATCGCCAAGGTAGTCAGCATCGGTATGAGTCTGGATACCTGCACCGTTCCGGGTTCTCCGAAAGAGGACAGGATTGCGCCCGGCAAAGCGGAACTCGGTTTGGGCATCCATGGCGAGCCTGGAGTACAGCAGGTGGAGTTCTCGAATGCTGTATCGGCTATGTCCACAGTCGTGGAGAAGCTACAGCAAAGAGTGGGTTCTGGGGATTGTGTGGCGTTGGTCAACAACCTTGGTTCCACAACACCGTTAGAAATGGCTGTCCTCACGCATGCCCTGTGCGAGACTGGGATCGCTCGCCGTATCATTGGTCCGGCACCAATGATGACGTCGCTCGATATGCACGGGTTTTCCGTATCCATACTGCCTGTAGATCAGGACGATGTATCGGCGCTTGAAGCTGGTGTTGATCTGGCGGCTTGGCCAGGCGTCAATTCCATCGATCCAATAGAAGTGGCGCCTTTGCCTGATGGCTTGACTCCAATCGATCCAATTCCTTCGAACAATCCCACGACAAGGGAAACGATTTCTCGGTTGTCTGAACTGCTCATCAACGCTGAGAAGAACCTGAACGAGTTGGACGCGAAGTCTGGGGATGGCGACACAGGGAGCACATTGGCGACCGCAGCAAGAGCGTTACAAGGGAGCCTTGACCGAATGCCGCTTGCTGATTTGACACAACTGTTTCCAGCGTTGGGCAATGAATTGAGTCAGACGATGGGTGGTTCTTCCGGCGTGATACTTGCAATCTTCTTCAACGCAGCTGGAGATGCCTGTGCGAGCGGGGCTTCGGTACCGAAGTCTTTGGTCGAAGGCCTGAATCGCGTTAGCCAAGTCGGAGGTGCCAAGGTCGGTGACAGGACGATGATCGACGCTCTAGCACCTGCACTTGCCGCACTCCCGTCTGGCATGACCCATGCGGCAAAGGCTGCCCGCGAAGGTGCGGACAACACGGCTAAAATTCGTCGTGCGAAGGCGGGCCGCGCGGCCTATGTTCCCGAAGAAAACCTAGTTGGACATAACGATCCTGGCGCTGAGGCTGTTGCTTTGTTGTTTGAAGGCTTAGCGCGGGAGATTGAGGGTTGAAGAACACGTGGAAGACCAAAAACAAAAACTAGAATTGGTGAAAAAGCCAACTGTCAATGACATCGCGCGTGTAGCGGGTGTTAGCCTGGCGACTGTTGACCGGGTCTTGAATAGACGCCCCGGCGTGCGGACCGTGACCGTTCAGAAAGTACAAAAGGCGATTGATGAGCTGGGGTATGTGCGCGACACGGCCGCGGCCAACCTAGCGCGAAACCGAGTTTACAACTTCCTCTTTGTTCTGCCGGACACGGATAACGAGTTTGTGGAGGCTATTAGCAGTCAGATCGCAGAGCAATCGCGTGATCAGTTTATTGAGCGGACTCGTATTTCGATAAAGAAGGTCGCTCCGTTTGAGCCACAAGATATCGTCAACATTTTGGACACTGTCGAAAGCTTAGACGTTGATGGAGTTGCCGTTTTCGGACCTGAAACGCCTTCTGTCCGCGATGCTGTAAAGAGGGTCAGGGACAAGGGTGTTCCGGTAGTTGCCTTGGTGTCTGACTTGCCAAGTTCTGAACGGGATCACTTTGTAGGAATCGATAATGTTTCGGCAGGACGGACAGCTGCTCAGTTGATGGGACGATTTGTACATCGCGAAGGTAAAGTTTTGGTCCTGACGGGCTCTCGTTTGGCACGTGATCACCTGGAACGGCGCCAGGGTTTTGATCTTGTTGTGGCTGAGGATTTTCCTCACCTCGAAGTCGTGGCGTCTGTCGAAGGCCGGGATGATCCGGATCTGATCTACACGATGATGCCTGAAATTTTTGAAACCTACCCGGATCTGGTCGGAATATACTCGTCAGCAGCAGGCAATGCTGGTCTGATTCAATTTCTGTCAGAGAACAAGTTTAGCAAAGATCTGGTGATCATCGCACATGAGCTTACTCCGCTAAGTCGTGAGGCGCTGAGGCTAGGCACATTTGACGCTCTAATCTCGCAAGACACCGGGCATATTGTTCGTTCTGCCGTCCGTCTGTTGCGCGCAACTTCGGACAAAGTTCCATTCAATAGAGCACAGGAACGTATCCGTATCGACATCTATCTGAAGGAAAATTTACCGCCTTAGCGGCATTGGTTTCGGGGAGGAAATCTATGAAAACGATCAAAGGTCCGGCTCTTTTTCTAGCGCAATTTGCGGGGGATGAAGCGCCGTTCAATTCATGGGACGCCATTACCAAATGGGCGGCTGATTGTGGATACAAAGGCGTTCAGGTTCCCAGTTGGGATGGCCGGTTGTTCGACTTAGAACAGGCCGCTTACAGCGCCGGTTATTGCGACGACTTCAAAGGCCAAGCCAAAGAGAATGGTGTCGAAGTCACTGAACTGTCAACGCACCTTCAGGGCCAGCTAGTGGCCGTTCATCCTGCCTATGACAGTGCGTTTGATGGATTCGCCGCTGAAAGTGTAAGAGGAAACCCGAAGGCCCGACAAGAATGGGCGGTAGACCAGGTAAAAAAAGCGCTATCAGCTTCGAAAAACCTGGGTATTTCAGCGCATGCGACATTCTCTGGCGCCTTGGCCTGGCCCTATGTTTATCCCTGGCCTCAGCGCCCTGCCGGCTTGATTGAAACGGCATTTGATGAGCTCGCTCGCCGTTGGGTGCCCATCCTGAATCACGCGGATGAATGCGGTGTCGATGTCTGCTATGAAATTCACCCCGGAGAGGATCTCCACGACGGTGTGACCTACGAGATGTTTCTCGAACGGACAGGCAATCACCCAAGGGCTTGCATGTTGTACGACCCGTCACACTACGTCCTGCAATGCCTCGATTACGTGGACAACATCGACATCTACAAGGATCGAATACGAATGTTCCATGTAAAAGATGCCGAGTTCAACCCAACCGGTCGGCAAGGAGTTTATTCTGGGTATCAAAGCTGGGTTGATCGAGCCGGTCGGTTCCGGTCACTTGGCGATGGTCAAGTGGATTTCGGGGCTGTCTTCTCAAAAATGGCGGCGAATGACTTTGATGGCTGGGCGGTTGTCGAATGGGAATGCTGTCTGAAACACCCAGAGGATGGAGCGCGTGAAGGCGCTCAGTTTGTGTCAGATCACATAATCCGTGTGACCGAGAAAGCCTTTGATGATTTCGCTGACGGTGGCGCAGACGAAGCCGCCAATCGCAAAATGCTGGGGATTGAGTGATGGTCACAGGACGCAGTGAAGAAACCTCAGGACGCATTCGGCTTGGCATGGTTGGCGGCGGAAACGACGCCTTCATCGGGGGTGTTCATCGCATAGCCGCGCGACTGGACGACAAGTTCGAGCTGGTCGCCGGTGCTTTGTCTTCGACGCCAGAGAAATCTCTTGAAAGTGGTCAGGCAGTGGGGCTCGAGCGGGTTTATGAAGACTTCAAACAAATGGCGATAAGGGAAGCCCGGCTGAAATCTGGGATCGAGGCGGTCTCAATTGTCACGCCAAATCACGTTCACTTTGCAGCCGCACGCGAGTTCCTGAAGCGCGGTATTCATGTGATTTGTGACAAACCACTCACCTCGACCCTTGCCGATGCAAAAAAGCTGGTCAAAGCAGCAGAAAGCGCGAATGCCCTATTCATTTTGACCCACAATTACACGGGCTATCCGATGGTTCGGCAGGCGCGCGAAATGGTTGCCAACGGAGACATTGGCAAAATCCGAGTGGTTCAGGTTGAATACCCGCAGGACTGGCTGACCGAGCAGCAGGATTTCAAACAGGCTGAGTGGCGAACCGATCCCGAACGCTCGGGCGCGGGTGGATCAACCGGTGACATCGGAACCCACGCATACAACCTTGCCTGCTTTGTAACCGGGCTGAAGGCGGACAGCTTGGCGGCGGACTTGCAGGCCTTTGTGCCGGGGCGCAAAGTCGATGACAACGCGCACGTGTTGCTTCGCTTCGAAGGCGGAGCGCGGGGTATGCTGTGGTCTTCTCAGGTGGCTCCCGGCAATGAAAACGCACTTCGATTGCGCGTCTATGGCGAAAAAGGTGGGCTGGAGTGGGCCCAGGAAGACCCCAATTACCTATGGTTTACGCCCTACAACGAACCAAAGCGTCTGATCACCCGAAATGGAGCTGGTGCTGGTAATGCTGCTAGTCGTTTGAGCCGAGTTCCTCCCGGTCATCCCGAAGGATATCTGGAGGGTTTTGCGAACATCTATGGAGAAGCAGCTGCAGCCATCCAAGCTTTCCGAGATGGTTTTTCACCTGACGCTTCGGTTGTCTATCCAACGGTCCTTGACGGGCTTAATGGAGTTAAGTTTGTAGCTGCATGCGTGCAAAGCTCTTCAAGAAATGCGGCCTGGGTCAAGTTAGACTAAAATCTGGACCTGAGAGGGGAGCAGGCTTCTTGCAAGTTCATGTCAGAAGAACTTGGGTTGGTCTTTCAGATTAACTTTGCGTGAGAGGGGCAGGGCAGTTGCATAGCCACCAGTCCAGTGCGGGCAGCGGGTACGTAGCGATATTCCTACAGATGTCCGCTTTTCCTCAATAGAAGAAGGGATAGGCCACCGGAAGTAATAAACACCGTGTCTTGAAAGGCTTAGGTGGGATGATTGCACCATTGTAGGTGTGTCCCACTTTGTGTCATACCCGAGCACTACAGGGTTTAGTCAATGATTTAGAATTAAATGGAGGCGAGTACCGGAATCGAACCGGTGTACACGGATTTGCAATCCGCTGCGTCACCACTCCGCCAACTCGCCTTTTCAAGCAAAATCAAATACTTGCCGTGGTGTGGCAGGCGTTTTAACACCTTTCGTCAGGGGCGTCCAGTGGGTTGATTGCAAAAATCCGTTCCCATGTGGTGCGACATGGCGCGGTGCGACACCAAGTTCCTGCGATCCGGCCAAATTTTCAACGCGACAGCCGTTGCCGGTTTCGTCTGAATATGGCACAAGCCGGACATACTTGGGACTAACATGAGCGATCCAATGACAGATTTCGCAACTCGGCGCCGTACGATGGTTGATACGCAGGTCCGACCCTCGGATGTCACGAAATTCCCTATCATTGACGCAATGTTGACCGTCCAGAGAGAGAACTTTGTACCGGATTCTCAGCGCGAGGCCGCCTATGCCGAGGGTGTGATCGATCTGGGGAACGGGCGTTGCCTGCTGGAGCCGCGGACGCTGGCCAAGATGCTGGACGTGCTGAATATCTCGAATGATGAAATTGTTTTGGATATTGCCCCCGCAATGGGATATTCCACCGCAGTAGCGGCACGCATGGCGCAACTGGTCGTGGCCGTGGAAGAGGACGAAGCCCTTGCCACAGAGGCGCAGACGATCCTGATGGAGGCGGAGGCCGACAACGCGATCGTACATGTCGGCCCGCTGGCACAGGGCGCCACCGAGCATGGCCCGTATGACGTGATTATGATTCAAGGTGGCGTCGAGCAGGTGCCAGAGGCGCTGATCGTACAACTCAAGGATCACGGGCGCATTGCCTGCCTGTTTGTGGAAGGAAAGCTTGGCACCGTTCGGATCGGGCACAAATCCGGGGGACGAGTGACCTGGCGCCATGCCTTCAATGCCAACGCCCCAGTTTTACAGGCATTTTGTGCGGAGTGTGCATTTTCGCTATAATTCTTTCTCATATTTTTCTGTTGCCTTGATTAGTTGAAAACAAACGCGCAAACTACGGTCAGGGCAGCGTAATTTTGGTTTGAGAAGGATTTCGTTATGCGTTCATGGACGGGGGGCAAGTTTGTAAAGGCATTGGCATTGACCGCGGGAATCGCGTTGAGTGCCGTGCCGGGACGCGCGGTCTGGGCTGATAACCTGACTGATGCGTTTATTGGGGCTTACAACACGAGCGGCTTGCTGGAACAGAACCGCGCGTTGCTGCGTGCGGCTGATGAAGACGTCGCAATCGCATTGTCGGCGCTGCGCCCGATCATAAACTGGGCAGTGGAGGTCAGTCAGGACTATACGCGCAATTCTACAGATCTGGGCGTGGTCAGGAATGAACCGACTAACTTTTTTACCGGACTCACGCTGAGTCAATTGATCTATGATGGCGGCTTCTCGGTTTTGGGTAAGCAGTCGGCGCAGGAAACGGTTCTGGCAACACGTCAGACCCTGTTGGACGTCGAACAGCAGGTCCTGTTCCGCGGTGTGAACGCCTATTTGGGCGTGTTGCTGCAGGAAGAAACAGTGCAAATCCGTCTGAACAACGTCGATGTGTCGGCCGAGGAATTGCGGGCCTCGCAGGACCGCTTTGATGTGGGTGAGGTGACTCGTACGGACGTCGCGCTGTCCCAGGCGCAGTTGGCCAGCTCGCAAGCGGACCTTGCGGTCGCGCGTGGTAACCTGAGCATTGCGCAGGCGGAATATGTCAACGCAGTTGGTAAAGCCCCCGGGCGCACAGCCGGTCAGCCGAGCCTGCCGAATCTGCCGCGATCCGAGGGTGAAGCTGTCAGCCTGGCGCAGCGTAACCATCCGGCCATTCAGGCAGCTCAGCACCAGGTGCGTGCGCTTGACCTGGTCGTGCAGCAGCAGCGTGCCAATCTTGGTCCGAATGTCAGGCTGAACGCTGATGCAGGTATCCGCGAAAGCTATGACAACGATGACAGCCTCGAAGATGCAACCATCGCGCTGCGCTTAGAACAGCCGATCTACGCTGGTGGCCGACTGGCTGCCACGGTCCGCCGGGCAATGGCGACACGGGATGCGTCGCGCGCCAACCTTTTGAACGTGCAGAAGGACATCACCCAAGGGGTGGCTGACGCTTATGCTGCATTTCAGGCGGCGACTGCCAGCCTGAGGGCATCGACCGAACGGGTCCGCGCCTCGCAGGTTGCGTTTGATGGTATCCGGGAAGAGGCGACACTGGGTGCGCGGACAACTCTTGACGTGCTGAACGCTCAGCAGGATCTGCTGGACGCACAATTGGCCGAGGTCGCATCGCGCACCGAACGGTCCCGTGCGGCATACCAGTTGCTGCAGGCGCAAGGTCTGCTCACGGCGGAGCGTCTGGGTCTGGCTGTGCAAATCTATGATCCGACACTCTACTACAACCTGGTGAAGAAGGCTCCGGCGCAGGTCAGCCGGCAAAGCAGGGATCTGGATCGGGTCCTCAAAGCGTTGCGTCGCGACTAAGGGCCAATACTACCTGTTGTGAGGTCCGGTTTGTTTAGCTACACTCGATCCTGAGGATAGAGCGGTAGAGAACAATGACGGATAAAGTCGTAAAAGCGGGAATCGAGGACGTCCTGTCCTCGATTAAGCGTCTGGTCACCGAAGAAGACCGAAAAACGCCGGGAGTCCTGGCGTCGTCCCTTTCAAGAAAACCTGGCAGACTGGTTCTGACCGACGCGTTGCGGGTCAATGAACCGGTGACGATTGAGCAGCTTCAGCCTGAGAAAAAGGAATCGGCCTACAAGGCGGAAGATTCCGTCAAGCCGATGCTTCTGCGGGCTTGCGATATTGTCAAACACGCCGAACCTGCTGTCGAACAGCAAGCAAACACCGAGGCTGAGGATGGCCTTGCCGGTAGCCTGAGTGCCAAGATCGAAGCGCTGGAAGCCGCGATTGCCCGGACCGAGGACCAGTGGGAGCCGGACGGTGAAAGCGACGACGCCTATTCCGGCACACCGAACAAGCCGCTTGCCTGGAACGCCCGGGCTGAAACCAACGAAGCCGGGAAAGGCGGTGCCGAAGCTGAGAGGGTCGAGCCCACGGCAACCTTTATCCGCGATCCGAAAACTGCAGCCTCTGCCACGCCGCATGCACCCGAGGCGCAACCAGAATCATTGACGATGGACGCAGATGCGCTTCGGGCACTGATTGCTCAGGTTGTTCGGGAAGAGCTGCAAGGCGTTCTGGGTCAGCGCATCACCCGCAATGTCCGTAAGATGGTGCGGCGCGAGATTTACCGGGCGCTGGCCGAGCGGGAACTGGACTAGGCCTTAGGGCCTTTTTGGCGCCCGGGCCAGGTCCAGCAGACGATCCAGATCCATGTGACGCTCCAGATGGTCCGCCAGCGCGTTCAGCGTTTCCTCAACCCCATCCTCATATGACAAATCTGAGGTCGCGCCCAACTGCCGCAGATAGCGGGCGCGAAAAAGATCGGACGAGAAAATACCGTGCAGATAGCTGCCCCGAATACGACCGGTCTTGTCAACGGCGCCCTCTGGTCGGTTATCAATCTCAAGCCAGGCGCGTTCGCAATCGGGGCCTTCGGTTCGTCCCATGTGTATCTCGTAGCCGGTGAGCGGCTCGTTCTCGGGGACGGTACACGCGGTGCGCAGGGTGACCTGTTTTTTGCCTGCCATGGTGGTGGCCACATCTAACAGCCCCAGCCCCTCGACAGTGCCTGGGCGGCCATCCACGCCTTCGGGATCGGCGATGGTCTTGCCAAGCATCTGATAGCCGCCACATAAGCCCAACACATGGCCGCCCCGGCGGACATGGGCATAGAGGTCGATATCCCAACCCTGTGCCCGGAAATAGAATAGATCCCCAATGGTGGATTTGCTGCCCGGCAGCAGCACAAGATCGGCATCGCCGGGCAGGGGGCGTCCGGCCGAGATGATTTCGACCGTGACGCCGGGTTCGGCTGACAGCGGATCTAGATCGTCGAAATTGGCCATCCTCTCCAGTTGCGGAACCACGACCTTGCAGGCGCCCCCGCTGTGGGACCGGATGTCCATCATGTCCTCGGCGGGCAGTTTCCAGGCGTCATGAAACCAGGGAACAACGCCCAGGCACGGCCAGCCTGTACGCGCGGCAATGTCATCGCGCCCTTCGTCGAACAGCGAGACATCGCCCTTGAATCGGTTGACGGCAAAGCCTCGGATCATTTCCAGATCGCCTGTGTCCAGAACTGCTTGCGTGCCCACGATCTGAGCGATCACACCGCCGCGGTGGATATCTCCCACCAGAACAACCGGCACCTCTGCGGCACAGGCAAAGCCCATATTGGCGATGTCGCCCTTGCGCAGGTTGGTCTCGGCCGGGCTGCCTGCACCCTCGATCAGCACCAGATCGGCGTCGTCGCACAGCCGGTCAAAGCTCTCAAGCGCGGCACTCAGCAATTTGGATTTGTCCTTGCGATAGTCCCCCGCTTTCATTGTGCCGGAGCGCTGGCCTTGAACGATGATCTGGGCACCGGTATCAGTTTCCGGCTTTAGCAGGATTGGGTTCATGTCAGTGTGGGTCGGTCGCATCGCGGCGCGTGCCTGCAGGGCCTGCGCGCGGCCAATCTCGCCTCCGTTTTCCGTCACGGCGGCATTATTTGACATGTTCTGCGGCTTGAATGGAGCTACTTTCAGCCCCCGCCGCGTGTAAGCGCGCGCCAGCCCGGCGACCAAAACCGATTTTCCGACATTGCTGCCGGTGCCCTGAATCATGATGGCGCGAACCATAGCCGTCTCCTATACGTTGGCGCGCAGATGACCTGATTTGAGCCTAAAGGGAAAGCCCGGATGAACACGCCCGCGCATCTTTTGATCGGTGCCGCCGCCTTTGCGCGACCTGCGCGCGGGCGCATCCTTTGGGCTGCAGTGCTGGGGTCCTTACTGCCTGATCTGTCGCTCTATGTAATGGCGAGCGTGTCATTGTTCGTTCTGGGTATTCCCGAGCAGGTGGTGTTCGATCAGCTCTACTTTTCATCTGCCTGGCAGACGGTATTTGCCATCGACAACTCGTTTATCCTATGGGGGCTGGCGCTGGTGCTCGGTCTTTGGTGCGGTTGGCGGGATTTGACGGTTGCCGCGTCCGCTGGTCTTTTGCACCTGGCGATGGATTTCCTGCTGCACGCAGGTGACGGGCGGCCTCAGTTCTGGCCGCTTAGTGATTGGGTCTTTCACAGTCCGGTCAGCTATTGGGACAGCGCCCACCATGCCCTTTGGGTTGCACCGATCTCGGTGTTGATTTGCGCAGGGGCCTATGCTGTGCTGTGGAGCAGGGGTCTGTCCCTGTCCGCGAAACTGTTCTTTTCCGCCCTGTTGGCGGCTGAAATCTGGGTCGCCCGCCAGTGGTTGCTTTTCTTTTGACAGGGGAATAGAAAAACGCGCCCCGGAAGTACGGAAGCGCGTTTTTTCCTTCAGAAGTCGACTGATTTATGCGGCTTCTGCCTGCTGAGCGGCATTGCGGCGCTCGCTTTCTTCACGCGATAGTGCGACCGAGGTACGCACGCCACGACCAACGAACTCCATCAGTCCGCTGACAACCCGTTCGTTCGGGTCAATACCCGCGCAGGACAGCACTTCGCGACCATCGCGCGAACGCGCCCAGCGGGCGATTTGTTCGGGGCCATTGCCATATTTCTTGTCATCGGCGATAGCGTCATCAAGTGCAGCCAACACAACGGCCGCGAAAAGTTTGCGTGCACGATTGCCTTGCTCATTGTTAAAGGCAGTGCCGTCAACGAAATCTCTCATCTCGTTATCCTTGTTGTTCTTGCTCTTGCATTTTCGGCGTGACGGTTCTTATGACCTATTCGACGTGATTCGGATACAGCTAAAATGCATAGTTGCGTTGCGTCATGTGCATGGCTCGCTGCATGTGCAGCACTAGGTCTCGTTGTCTTGTCAGGTGGTGTCCTGCCAGATATAGGGACGGGAACTGACGCATCAACCGTTTGTGAAGGATTTATGTCATGCCCAAGATAAATGGGAACGAAATTCGCCCCGGCAACGTGCTTGAGCATAACGACGGTCTGTGGGCTGCTGTTAAGGTCGACCATGTAAAGCCCGGTAAAGGTGGTGCTTTTGCGCAAGTCGAGCTGCGTAACCTGCGCAATGGATCAAAATTGAACGAGCGTTTCCGTTCCGCGGACAAGGTTGAGCGTGTGCGCCTGGAGCAGAAAGATCAGCAGTTCCTGTACGAATCTGATGGCATGCTGGTGTTCATGGATTCAGAGACCTATGAGCAGATCGAACTGCCCGCCGAACTGCTTGGCGAACGCCGCCCGTTTCTGCAGGACGGCATGACCATCGTGGTCGAATTCTATGAAAGTGAGGCACTAAACGCCACGCTGCCCCAAAAAGTGACCTGCAAGATTGTCGAAACCGAGCCGGTAGTTAAAGGTCAGACCGCTGCGAACTCGTTCAAACCGGCGATTCTGGACAATGGTGTCAAGGTCATGGTGCCGCCGTTCATCGGTCAGGATGAGATGATCGTGGTGAACACCGAAAGCATGGAGTATTCCGAACGCGCGTAAACCCTCGTCCGTTGGAAACAGTAAAAGACCGTGCAGGCACCCGCCGCGCGGTCTTTATTATTGCCGGCTTTTCAGATAGCGATAGCGTTCCGGGTTTGGGCCGAAGAGTTCCATCATCAACTCGTATTTGATGCGGTTAGCGCTGACCTGCCGGTAAAAGGCGATCAGAAAGGCGGTTGGGCCCTGAATGCGACTGAGGCCGCTGGTGGCCGCGACCACTGTGCCGACATCTGTTTTTCCGTTCAGAACCAGATAACCGCCCAGCATCAGAACGCCGACCGTACCCGCGCCGTTGATGACGCTCAGCAGAAATTTTGCCGATAGTTTCCACAGGAACATGCGGCGCCGGGTTTCAAAGATATCGTCGAACTGGGCGTCTATGTCACGGGCCACATCGTTGATATCTTCGATCGTCAGCTTGTCGGTGGCGTTGCGCAGAATGCGAACACGCTCCGCCACAAAGATGTTCACCTTGCGCTGTGAGATCAGCACGATGATGATCTGCGGTACGATCATGGAAAAGGCGATCATGCCCAAGCCGGGCTGGGTTGACGAGATATAGCCGATCACGCTGATTAGCGTGCCGATCTGCACCACCGGGTCCGAGAACGCGCCACCGGCGAACTTGCCCAGCTCTTCAGCCTCGGCAGAGATGGCTGTGGTCATCGTGCCCTTGCGCACCGTCTCACCCGTTTCTCTTATGTCCGATGCACGGACCAGAAGCCGCTGGCGGATCATGCGGATCATGTCCTCGCCCAGAGTGCCTGCGCGAAAGCCCAGCAACCATTTCAGGGCGAGGCTTAGCAGGATGACCGACATCATGCCTGTGCCCAGATAGATCAGCCGTTCCGTGCTGATATCATCAGATGTGAGGTGGTTGATAATGTCCCGCTGAAACTCCAGCGGGACCGCGGCCAGACCCGCGATGGCGAGGGACAGGATAATAAGGATAATCTGCCGCCCGGCGCTGGCGCGCCAGATCGCTCGGTACAATTTGAACATATGCTCATCCGGGTCTTTGAACTTGCACCAGATTGGCAGCGCCAATGGCCTAGTTCAAACCGTGCCGGGCCGCTTGGCAGTTCAGCCGTGCCGGTTTGGCAACATGTTACGTCGTCAAAGTGACCGTGGCCCCGTCGGCCTGCATGTCTTCGGTAGCGCGATCAAAGCGCAGATAGGCAATCCCCTGTCCATTCGACTGGGTGAATAACGAGCCTGCCGGTTTGCCGCCGGATGTGATTTCCGTCCCGACAGGGGCCGCGCCTTCAACCCGGACTCTGCGCAACCCTTTGCGCAGTTCGGTCTTGTGCTTCATCCGCGCGGTGACTTCCTGCCCGACATAGCAGCCCTTTTTGAAATCGACGCCGTGCAGCGCTTCGAACCCGGATTCGAGGATATAGCTGTCGGGCGTGAGTTCGATGCCGGTTTCGGGGATGCAGTGCTGCACACGGATGGCGTCCCAGTCGGTGCCGTCGTCGGTTTCAGCCTCGGGCGTATAGTCACGCCAGCCCATATCCGCGTGGCGCGGGTCGGGCAGGGCACCCTCGGGCGCCGGACCCGTGCCGCGTTGCAGGTTCAGGCCGCTGTTCTCGATCGCAACATCGGCGCGCAGTTTGTACATGCCCAGCCGTTTGACGAATCCGTCGGCGATGTCTTCAGAGACGTCCAACAGAACCGCGTCACCATCGCGCTTTAGAAAGAAATCCGCCAGAAACTTGCCCTGAGGGGTCAGCAACGCCGCATAAACCAGTCCAGTGTCCAGCCCGGCAATGTCATTAGTCACCAGCCCTTGCAGGAAGTTGTCGGTGTCCGAGCCGCTAAGGCGCAGAATACGGCGATTGGGCATCGGGTGGTCCTCGTCATTTCCCTTGGCCCCGTGATATAGGAGTTCCCGCCGCCATGACCAGAGGATATCCGCCTTGCCAGCACCGATCAGCATCGTTATCCCGACCTTGAACGCGGGCGAGGCTCTGTCGGAAACCTTGCCAGCGCTGATGGAGGGTCTGCACACCGGTCTGATCCGCGAGTTGATCGTCACCGATGGCGGCTCGACCGACCTGACCCTTGAAATCGTTGATGAGGCCGGGGCCGAGATCGTCTCCGGTGCCCCGTCACGCGGCGGGCAGTTGCGGCGAGGCTGCGCGGCGGCCAAGGGGGATTGGCTGTTGGTTCTGCACGCCGATACAGTGCTGCAGGAGGGGTGGAGCAAAGAGGTGGGTGAACACCTTGCCACTGGCAAACCGGCGGCTTTTCGTTTGGCCTTCGGAGCAAAAGGGTTTTGGCCTGCTTGGGTCGCAGGTTGGGCCAATCTGCGCAGCCGGCTGTTTGGCCTGCCGTATGGCGATCAGGGGATTCTTCTGCCGCGCCTTATGTACGAAAAGGCCGGAGGCTACCCCGATCAACCGCTAATGGAGGACGTGGCATTGGCACGCGCCGTGCCCCGCATTACTTTGTTGACGACACGCGCGGTTACGAGTGCGGACCGCTATGTACAGGTGGGGTGGCTGCGTCGGGGCGCGCGGAATCTGTGGACTCTGACCCGGTATTTTCTTGGGGCCGATCCGGAGCAGTTGGCGCAGGCGTATCGGCGGTAAGGGTCGTTCGCAGCTCGACCACGGATTTACCCAGACGGAAGGGTGCGGCAAAGCTGACCAGACACAGGGCAATGATCTGCAGCACCAGAATATGGGCGTTGGCCTGAAGATACTCCCACTCGTCTTTCAGCTTGCCGACTTGTTCGACCAGATCATCATAGCTTTGGGCCAGGATCAGGTAGTCCCCGGCAATCGCGGGCACCTTGCGGCGCATACTGTCGATGGCGGTCTGAGTTTTGTCGTCCAGCGTGGTGAAGACCAGAAACTGGTCGATATTGAACGCGTCTGCCTTGGCTGCCATCTGGTCTATCTCGTCCTTTTCCTGCCGCCCAAACAGGAATTGCAGCCCTTGCAACGGGGCGACCTCATTGGTCACAGCGATGAACAGGGGCAGGTCGGCATTGCTGGCGGTTGAGGCGGACAGGAACTCGACCCTGTCACACAACACAGCGGTGTCCGGGTCATAGGCCGGATCGCAGAACCGCAACCTGAACCGAGCAGCGTCGCGGTCAAAAGCCAGCGTGGCCGCATAGGCCACGTCGATCTGCCGGTCCAATCGCGAGCTGTCTGAGGTGTAAAGACCGGCCAGAACCGCCACCAGCGCCCCGATACCACCCAGAACGACCCAGACCAGATCCGCCAGTTTCCACGCCCGGTGCCCTGCCGGCTTGCGAAACAGAAACGCGGTGCCAATCGATCCGATCAGAAAGAACAGGATCAGCAGCGGCAACTGGTTTTCGGTTACAAAAGTCATGACCCCAAAGTGACCACCTGCCAGCGTGCTGGCAACACTCCTCACGCGCAGTTGTTCCGTTTTCGCTTAAGAGCCTGAGCTTTGACCGAACTTCCGGAACAGCTTGGTGCGGTCGAAGGCTTGTTCAAGCTCGGCGGTGCGGTCCTTGACCGAGTTCCACAGGCGTTCCTGCACCTCGGCGATTACGCATTCCATCAGGACCATGAGCGCCGCCATCGAATCCCACGCCGATGGGACAGCGATGCGTGCGGCAAAGGTATGTTTGGCCAGTCTGTGAATGGGGGAACGCCATTGATCGGTGAACAGGACGATCTCGGCCTGACGCTCCTGACAGAGTTGCCCGATCAGCATGGTCGAGTTCTCATAGCGCCGCACATCCAGCGCGATGAGCACGTCATCCTTGCGAACATCCAGCAAATCATGGGTCCAAGATGCCGCAAAGGGCAGCATCCGCACATCGGGGCGGATCATCTGCATGTGCAGATAGAGGTACTGGGCCAGCGCGCCGGTGATGCGGCCTCCGGTAATGAAAATACGCCGGTTGGGATCACAGAGCAGAGTACAGAAGCGGTCGAACTCTGCCGGGTCGACCTCATCAATAGTGCGTTTCTGGTTGGCCAACGCCTGCTGGGAATAGCGGTTCAGGATATGCCCCTCGGGCAGATCGTTCTGCCAGACATCGCGCTTGGCTGCGGGTCCCGAGATCATCTCCTTGACCTCACCCCGCAGGGCCGTCTGAAACTGCGGATAGCCACCAAACCCGGTCTTTTGCAGCATCCGAGCGACGGTTGTGGTCGAGACCGAGGCCGCGCTGGCCAGTTCGGTAATGCTGCCAAGACCGGCCATAGGGTAGTCATCCAGCAGGACGCTTATCAGTTGCCTTTCAGACGGGGTCATTTCGTCTCGATGGGCCAGCAGCCTGTCTGTTACCCGCACCTGTGGGTCCTCCTGCGTCAGAAATGGCGGCCTGTGCAGAATTTTTCAGCACAACCTGCTCTGTTTAAATTTGTACAGGAAAAATATTGACAGGTGAATGCATCGTGTGGAAATTTTTCCACAAACTACTTTCACGGAATCGCAGGGCAGCACATTGGACTTCGGAACAGTTGTTCATACAGACGCAGCGGATGGCGCACCTTCGGTGTTGCTAGTGTGCGAGCACGCCTCGAACCGTATTCCAGCGTTTTTGGGGGACATGGGTCTGACGGCTGAGGCTCGGGAAAGCCACATCGCTTGGGACCCCGGCGCTTTGGCTGTCGCGCAGCAGATGGCGGGATTGATGTCCGCGCCGTTAGTTCGCGGCGGCATCTCCCGTCTGGTCTACGACTGTAACCGCCCGCCCGAAGCCGCAGGCGCCATGCCGGTCAAAAGTGAACACTATGACATTCCCGCGAATGCCCGGATGACGCTGAAGGAGCGTCAAACACGGGTCGAGAATATCTATCTTCCCTTCACGCAGGCTGTGTCGGGACAAATTGAGCAACACCGCCCGTCGTTGAACCTGTTGGTGACGGTGCACAGTTTCACCCCAGTCTACCATGGCCTCCAACGTTCGGTTGAGCTGGGCATCCTGCACGGTCGCGACGACCGCTTTGCCTTGGCGATGATGGGGGCGGTTCCCGCGCAGCCATCTTTTGAGACGCGTCTGAACGAACCGTATTCCGCCAAAGATGGGGTGGCCCACACGTTGGATGTGCAGGCTTATCCAAATGGATTGCTGAACGTAATGATCGAGATTCGAAATGATCTGATCGGAATGCCACAGCAGCAGCAGGCCATGGCTGAACACCTGGCGCTGTGGATCGACCGCACTCTTGCCGGGTTTGGCGAAGGGGGTGCTGTGTGATCAAGGCGATGGCGTCATATGTACGGGTAGTTGATGCGATCAACTACCGGATTGGCCGGGTGATGATGTGGGGGCTGTTCGTGATGATGGGGATCCTGTTGTGGTCCTCGATCTCGAAAACGTTTTTTCTGCCATCGCGTTGGACGCTGGAAATGGCGCAGTTTGCGATGGTGACCTATTACATCGTCGGCGGACCATATTCGATCCAGCTGGGCTCGAACGTGCGGATGGACCTGTTCTATCACAACTGGAGCCCGCTTAAGAAAGCATGGTTCGACGCCTTCACCGTGCTGTTGCTGATCCTGTACCTGGGTGTGCTGCTCTATGGCGGGCTGGGATCGACAGCGTACAGTCTTGGCTATTGGGGGGATGAGCCGGTCTCATATTTCGTAGGTCTGGTGACCGGCAGTGAAGAGATCGGACGTCTGGAGCGGTCCTCGACCGCGTGGCGACCTTACATCTGGCCGATCAAGGCCATCATGGTGTTCGGCTTTTTCCTGATGTTGCTGCAGGCTATTTCGGAATTCTTCAAAGACATAGCCCGGATCAACGGGCAGGAAATCGGGGTGAGCCGGGCATGAGCCAGGAATTTATCGCCATCTTCATGTTCGCGCTAATGATGCTGATGCTGTTCACCGGCCAGCGCGTCTTTGGCGCGATCGGTGCGGTTGCCACTATCGCCGCGTTGGCGCTGTGGGGAACGGGCGGGCAGGATATCACGTTCTCGGCCGCGATGAAGCTGATGAAGTGGTACCCGCTACTGACGCTGCCGATGTTCATTTTCATGGGCTACGTGCTGAGTGAAAGCCGTCTGGCTGATGATCTTTATCGCATGTTCCACGTGTGGATGGGGCCGGTGAATGGAGGCTTGGCGATTGGTACCATCGGGCTGATGGTGCTGGTTTCGGCCATGAACGGCCTGAGCGTTGCCGGGATGGCTATCGGTGCAACCATCGCGCTGCCGGAACTTCTGCGGCGTGGTTATGACAAGACGATGGTGACCGGGGTCATTCAGGCGGGATCAAGTCTCGGCATTCTCGTGCCGCCGTCTGTGGTGCTTGTACTTTATGCGATGATCGCGCGGCAGCCAGTCGGGCAGTTGTGGTTGGCAGGTATCCTGCCGGGTCTGCTGATGGCAGGTCTCTTCATCCTTTATATCTGGATTCGCTGCCGCATTCAGCCGGAACTCGGCCCTGCAATGGAAGACGCCCACGAGGTGCCGTGGTCCGAGAAAATCCGGTTGCTGGGGGCCGGGGCGCTACCGCTGATCATCTTTGCTGCTATGATGGTGCCGTTTGTGAACGGTTGGACCTCGCTGGTGGAAAGCTCGGCCATAGGGGCGCTGACGGCATTGGTCGTCTCAGTGCTCAAACGCCGGATGACGTGGAAGATATTCGAGGATTGCACGAAGCAGACGCTGGCGATCTCCTGCATGTTCATGTGGATCATCCTCGCCGCGCTGGGCTTTGGTGCCGTGTTCGACGGATTGGGCGCGGTGAAGGCCATCGAGAACCTGTTCACCGAACAACTGGGCCTGTCGCCCTGGATGATCCTGGTGCTGATGCAGCTCAGCTTTATTGTCATGGGCACCTTTCTGGATGACACCGCGATGCTGGTGATCGTGGCGCCGCTTTATGTGCCCTTGGTTGGTGCGCTGGGTTTTGACCTGATCTGGTACGGGGTGCTGTATACGATCACCACGCAGATCGCCTATATGACGCCGCCTTTCGGCTACAACCTGTTCCTGATGCGCGCGATGGCACCGCCTGAGATCGGGCTGAAGGACATCTACCAATCGATCATTCCGTTTGTCGGTGTGATGGTGCTGGCCCTGATTATTATAATGGCATTTCCGGAAATCGCGCTTTGGCTGCCCGGTTATGTTTATGGGAATTAACAAGAATGCCCGCAGAATGGGCACGCAAACTTCAACGGAGAGGAAATTGACATGACGACAAGACGTAAGTTTCTGAAGACCGCCGGGGTGGGCGTCGCCGCCGCACCGCTGGCCACGCCCGCGCTGGCGCAGGGCACGATAACATGGCGGATGCAGACCTATGCAGGGCCCGCGCTGGCCGAACACGTAATCGATCCGGCGATCAAGATGTTCAACCAGATCGCTGGCGACCGGATGCAGATCGAGCTTTTCTATTCCGACCAGCTGGTCCCGACCGGAGAGCTGTTCCGCGCCATGCAGAAAGGCACGATCGATGCTGTACAGTCGGACGATGACTCGATGGCCTCGCCCACCGAAGTTACCGTTTTCGGTGGATACTTCCCCTTTGCCTCGCGCTATTCGCTGGACGTGCCGGTCCTGTTCAACCAGTGGGGCCTGAACGAGATCTGGGACGAGGAATACTCGAAGGTCGGCGTGAAACACATCAGCGCCGGTGCTTGGGACCCATGCCACTTTGCCACCAAGGACCCGATCAACAGCCTCGCGGACCTGCAGGGTAAGCGCGTCTTTACCTTCCCGACGGCGGGCCGGTTCCTGTCGCAATTCGGCGTCGTGCCCGTCACCCTGCCGTGGGAAGACATCGAGGTCGCGGTGCAAACGGGCGAGTTGGACGGTATCGCATGGTCGGGCATCACCGAGGATTACACCGTTGGGTGGGCTGATGTGACAAATTACTTCCTGACCAACAACATCTCGGGTGCCTGGGCAGGTCACTTCTTTGCCAATATGGACCGCTGGAACGAATTGCCCGAGGACCTGCAGACCCTGTTCAAGGTTTGCTGCGACCAGTCGCACTACTATCGTCAGTGGTGGTATTGGGGCGGAGAGGCCAATCTTCGTGTGAACGGCACCAAGATGCAGCTGACCACCATCCCGGACGAGGAGTGGGCAACGGTCGAGGAAGCTGCGGTCAAGTTCTGGGATGAAATCGCTGCCGAGTCCGAAACCAAGGCGAAGGTTGTGGATATCTTCAAGCGCTATAATGCCGAAATGCTCAAGGCCGGACGGCCCTATCGCTACAGCTAAATGACGCAATTCCGGCGCGTTAGCGGTAGCACGCGCCGGAATTGGACCACAGGAAACGATACTGCGAATGTTAGCATCCGTTCAAAAGCAGATAATAAAACACCGGGCGCCCGACTGTGCGACCCGGGCCAGCGGAGTGTGAACAGATGGCTATCGCAGGGTTCTTGATCGAGATTTTCGCAGCAACGATGTTGCTGCTGTTTGCCGTGCGGTTGGTGCGCACGGGGATCGAACGGCGTTTTGGTGCACTGTTTCAGTCGATCTTGACGCGCCACTCGAACACTTTTGTTGCAGGCGGAGCTGGCATGGTTCTGGCTACGATCCTGCAAAGCTCGGCCGCAGTAACAGTTCTGCTGACCGGATTTGCCGCGGCGGGGATGGTGAGCTTTGGCCTTGCGCTGGCCGGGGTGCTGGGCGCCGATCTGGGTGCGGCCCTTGTCATTCAGGTGCTGTCTTACGATCTGGGGTGGTTGCAACCGGTGCTGCTGGCGCTGGGCGGGTGGCTCTACCTCAAGTCCGACAGGGCCAATGTGCGGCTGATCGGGCGGATCGTTCTGGGCATCGCCTTCATTCTGGTTTCACTGCAGTTTCTGCGCGATGCGGTCGATCCGATCCGGGAAAGCGCCTTTTTGCCAGCCATCGCAGGTTATCTGGAAAGCGATTACTTCAGCGCCTTCATCGTGGGTGCGGTCCTGGCTTTTGTCATGCATAGCTCGGTCGCGACGATCCTGATGTGTGTGACGCTGGTCCAGATCGGAGCCATCCCTTTTGCCGCCGGGCTCTCGCTGGTGCTGGGCGCTAACCTGGGTTCGGCCTTTATTCCGATCTGGCTGACGCGTGACATGACCATCACGGCTCGGCGCATCCCGTGGGCCAACCTGCTTCTGCGGGGCAGCGCGGCGTTGCTGATGCTGATCGCGGTCAACGTCAGCGGCACGCATGAGGCGTTGATGATTGCCGGGGCAGGGCAGTCGCTGATCCTGGCCCATATCGGGTTCAACCTGACTGTTTTTGTGCTGGCCACCGGTTTTGTGAATTGGATGGAACGCCCGATGGCCTTGCTGCTGCCGGAATCGAAAGTCGAGGCAAACGCGATGGATCAGTTCACAGACGCGCTCAGCCCGCTGGGCGATCCCAGCGCATCTCGTGCAAGCGTCGCGATGTCTTCGGTCCGGCATGAACTGTTGCAGATGGTCACGCAGGTCGAACGTATGTTTCGCCCAGTGTTGGATATCTATGAACAGGACGACAGCGACGCCATCTCGGCCCTGTGGCAGCAGGATGAGAGGGTGAACGCGCAACTCACCGAAATCCGCCGCTTTGTCGCGCGCATGCCGCGCCAGAACATGAGCAAGGCGCAGATCAAAGCGGCGCGCGGTCTGGTGGAATACGCGATCCGGCTTGAAGCGGCAGGCGACGTGGTTTCGAACCGCATGACCCGCACGGCGCAGATTAAACACACCGAGCGTACCGAGTTTTCGACGCAGGGCTGGAAGGAACTGAAGGATCTGCACGCGGCAATTCTGGAGAGCTTCTCTCTGGCCCGACACGTGCTGCTGGTCGATGACATGGACTGCGCCCGCCGGTTGGTGTTGGACAAGGCCGAGGTCAAACGGATGTCGCGCCACAGCCGCAAGGCACATCTGAAACGGCTTGAGCGGGGGCAGACCGAGAGCTTCCAGTCCAGCGATCTGCATCTTGAAACGCTGCGTGCCATGCGCGAGCTGCACGGACATGTCGCCGCCGTAGCCTATCCGATCCTCTACAAGAGCGGGCAGGTTCTGGAGACGCGTCTGGTGATGGAAATGGAAAAGAACGCGGCCGACGATTAAGGGCCGTGAAAGGGAGCACGAGACCGAGGTCTCGGAGGGTGACAAAGGAAGAACGGGATGGGCAATGAAGGGCGTTTGGACGACCTGAAAGTCAAGGTTGACGCAGGCGAGGTGGATACTGTGCTGGTCTGCATGGTCGACATGCAGGGGCGTTTGATGGGTAAACGGTTCCACGCCGGACATTTCGTGGCGGGCGCTTGGCAAGAAACCCATTGTTGCAACTACCTGCTGGCCACCGATCTTGAGATGGCAACCCCGGACGGCTATGCGGCGACCAGTTGGGAGCGAGGCTATGGTGACTATGTCATGAAGCCGGACCTCAGTACTCTGCGCCCGGTGCCGTGGCTGGAAGGCACCGCGATGGTGATGTGTGACGTGTTGGACCATCACACACACAAAGAAGTGCCCCATGCGCCGCGCTCGATCCTGAAGAAGCAGGTCAGCCGCTTGAAGGCCATGGGCTATGACGCGATGTGCGCGACCGAGCTGGAGTTTTTTCTGTTCGAGAAGAGCTTTGACCAGATCCGCAAGGAAGGCTTCCGTGATCTGGAGCCGATCTCGGGTTACAATGAAGACTATCACATCCTGCAGACCACCAAGGAAGAGCATGTGATGCGCCCGATACGCAATCATCTGTGGAATGCGGGTATTCCGGTTGAAAACTCAAAGGGTGAGGCCGAAACCGGGCAGGAAGAGCTGAACATAAAATACGCTGGTGCGATGGAGACGGCCGAGTACCACTCGATCGCCAAGAACGCGGTGAAGGAGATCGCCTGGCAGCATGGCCACGCGGCGACCTTCCTGCCGAAATGGCATCATGACAAGGTGGGCAGTTCCTCGCACGTGCACCAGTCGCTGTGGGCGGACGGCAAGCCTGCGTTCTATAACGCAGAGGATGAGCTGGGCATGTCGGCTGTTATGAAAAGCTATATGGCGGGCCTGCTGAAATACGCTGCCGACTACACCTATTTCATGGCGCCCTACATCAACAGCTACAAGCGGTTCATGAAGGGCACCTTCGCGCCAACGCGGATCATTTGGTCGGTGGACAACCGCACCGCAGGGTTCCGCCTGTGCGGGGATGGGACCAAGGCAGTCCGGGTCGAGTGCCGGATTCCCGGATCGGACATGAACCCCTATCTTGCTATGGCCGGGATGCTGGCTGCAGGGATTGCCGGCATCGAAGAGGGGCTGGAATTGCAACCACCAACCACGGGTGATGTCTATCAGGGCGACACGGGCATGATCCCCGGCAACCTGCGCGCGGCACGGGAGGCGCTGCTTAGCTCGGCGATGTTGCGGGCTGCGATGGGCGATGAGGTTGTCGATCACTACGCACGGGCGGCAGAGGTCGAGATCGAGGAGTTCGAGCGTGTGGTGACGGATTGGGAAATCGCTCGCGGGTTCGAGCGGGCTTAGAGGGCTGGCTGGGGGCTCTGCCCCCAGACCCCCGAGATATTTTTGGCCAGATGAAGCAGGGGATCCTGTTTCCTTCGGAAATGGAGTGGATATGGGGCAGATATTGAAATGTGTCTCACCGATTGATGGATCGGTTTTTGCGGAGCGGGAGGTGTTGTCTCGGGACGCGGCGTTTGAGGTTGCAAGCCGGGCGCGTGCGGCGCAGTCGGTTTGGGCGGCGCGGCCATTGCAGGAGAGAATTGATCTTGTGATGGCGGGCGTGGCCGCAGTGGGAGCGATGAACGACGAGATCGTCCCCGAACTGGCGCATATGATGGGCCGCCCGATACGCTATGGCGGAGAGTTCGGCGGGTTCAACGAGCGCGCCAGCCATATGGCTGAGATTGCCGAGGCTTCGCTGGTCGATATCGCGGTGGGCGAGGATGAGACATTCAAGCGCTATATCAAGCGCATCCCTCATGGGGTTGTGTTTGTGGTGGCGCCTTGGAATTACCCCTACATGACCGCGATCAACACGGTGGCTCCGGCGCTGATTGCAGGCAATACGGTGATCCTGAAACACGCCACGCAAACCCTGCTGGTGGGCGAGCGGATGGCGCAAGCCTTCCATTCGGCAGGTGTGCCAGAGGACGTCTTCCAGAACGTGTTCCTGAGCCACGACGTGACCAATGATCTGATCGCAGGCAATGCGTTCGATTTCGTGAACTTCACCGGATCGGTCGGCGGCGGTCAGGCGATGGAGCGCGCTGCGGCAGGCACGTTTACCGGCGTTGGGACCGAGTTGGGCGGCAAGGACCCCGGCTATGTTATGGATGACGCCGATCTGGACGCCGCCGTGGATACGCTGATCGACGGGGCCATGTTCAACTCGGGTCAGTGCTGCTGCGGGATCGAGCGGATTTACGTTCACGAAAGCCTCTATGACGATTTCGTCGCCAAGGCAGTTGAAGTCGTGAAGGGATACAAACTGGGCAACCCTTTGGACGCTGAGACGACGATCGGCCCGATGGCCAATGTTCGGTTTGCCGACGAGGTGCGTGCGCAGATTGCCGAGGCTGTCGAGGCCGGGGCCGTCGCCCAAATCGACACGTTCCCCGAGGATGATGGCGGTGCCTATCTGACGCCGCAGATCCTGACCAATGTGACCCATGAAATGCGTGTGATGCGGGATGAGAGCTTTGGTCCGGTCGTGGGTATCACGAAAGTGTCCTCGGACGAGGAAGCCATCGCGTTGATGAATGACAGCGAGTTTGGTCTGACCGCAAGCCTTTGGACCCGTGATGTGGACCGTGCCGCGCGGGTAGGTGATCAGGTCGAGACCGGCACCGTGTTTATGAACCGCGCCGACTACCTTGACCCCGGTCTCTGCTGGACCGGTTGCAAGAACACCGGGCGCGGCGGCGGTTTGTCCGTCATCGGCTATCACAACCTGACACGTCCCAAATCCTACCACCTGAAAAAGGTCACGGGCTAAGGACACTGGCCTGCTCTGGACAGACCCCCTCGCCAGAGCAGGCCTAAAATTACAAAGGAAACCTGACATGTCACTCGTTGGAAACTGGTCCTACCCGACCGCGATCAAGTTTGGTGCTGGCCGTATCAAGGAACTGCCCGAAGCCTGCGCAGCAGTCGGGATGAAGCGTCCCTTGTTGGTCACTGACAAAGGCCTGGCCGATCTGCCGATCACTACGGCGACACTGGGCATAATGGAAACCGCCGGTCTGGGCCGGGGATTGTTCAGCGACGTGGACCCGAACCCGAATGAAAAGAACCTCGACGCGGGTGTCGCGGCCTATAAGGCTGGCGGCCACGATGGGGTGATCGCGTTCGGTGGCGGCTCGGGGCTGGATTTGGGCAAGATGGTTGCTTTCATGGCCGGTCAGACGCGCCCCGTCTGGGATTTCGAGGATATCGGCGATTGGTGGACCCGAGCGGACGCCGATGCCATCGCCCCGATTATCGCGGTGCCGACCACCGCCGGCACCGGGTCAGAGGTGGGCCGCGCCAGCGTCATCACCAATTCCGAAACGCATGCAAAGAAGATCATATTCCACCCCAAGGTGTTGCCGACCGTGGTGATTTGCGATCCGGAACTGACAGTGGGGATGCCCAAATTCATTACGGCAGGTACCGGTCTGGATGCGTTCGCGCACTGTGTCGAGGCGTTCTCCAGCCCTCATTACCATCCAATGAGCCAGGGTATCGCGCTGGAGGGGATGCGTCTGGTCATGGAGTACCTGCCGCGTGCCTATGCAGACGGAACTGACATCGAAGCGCGCGCTCAGATGATGAGCGCGGCGGCAATGGGCGCGACCGCGTTCCAGAAAGGTCTCGGCGCGATCCACGCGATGAGCCACCCCGTCGGTGCGCATTTCAATACCCATCACGGCACCACAAACGCGGTCTGTATGCCCTCGGTGCTGGATTTCAACGCCCCCGCCATCGCGGACCGGTTCCAGTCCGCAGCCGCCTATCTGAACATCAACGGCGGCTTCGACGGCTTCCGCGCCTTTGTGCAAGGGTTCAACGACTCGCTCGGCATCCCGCGCAAACTGTCCGATCTGGGCGTGACCGAGGCATCAATCCCCGAACTGGTCAAAGGCGCGATCATCGACCCGTCCTGCGGCGGCAACCCGATCGAACTGACCGAAGACAACCTCACCACGCTGTTCAAAGCCGCACTGTAACAGGCTTGCCGAACGTATCCCTCACCTCTCATACTGATCGGAGGTGAGGGAGATTTTCATGACCAAAGAGATTGTACTGATCCACGGGGCCTTTGCCGGGCCGTGGTGTATGGAAGATTACGCACGCTTCTTCCGCGACCGCGGCTGGACGGTGCACACCCCGGCGCTGCGCTATCATGGCGGCGACCCCAAGGCCGAACCCGATCCCGGCCTGACCGATACCAGCGTCATGGATTACGCCAATGACATCGCGGAATTCGTGCAGGGGCTGGACAGCAAACCCGTTCTTCTCGGCCATGCCATTGCGGCGGTGGTGGCGCAGCAAGTGGCCTCGCGTGGGTTGACCAGCGCCATTGTTCTGATCAACCCGAACGCCGCATGGGGGACGTTGCCGGAAACCGATGACGAACGCGCCATCCCGCGCGCTTTGATGGAGGGCGGGGCGTTCTGGAAACAGCCGATGCGGGTCGAGTTCGACCTGATGGCCCCCTTTGCGCTGAACAAGATGCCTGAGGCACAGCAGCACGCGGTGTTTGACCGGCTGGGCGCCGAAAGCGGGCGGGTGATGTTCGAGATGTTCTTCTGGATGTTCGACGACCACCACGCGATGAAGGTTGATATCGACAAGGTCGACTGCCCGGTACTGGTCGTTTCAGGCACCGAGGATCGGGCGGTGAACCCCAACACCTGCCGTGCATTGGCCGATCTGTACGGAGACCGCGCGACCTTCATGCCCGTCGAAAATCACGCGCATTTCCTGTTCATGGAGCCCGGCTGGGAAAAGCCCGCCGCGCAGATCGCGGACTGGCTGGAGGAGAAGGTGGGCTAGGGCGCCCACCCCAAACGGTTAGTTGTTGGTCGAAAATGTACTCTGCGGTTTCCATTTCAGGGTGCCGTCACTGTCGCGATGACAGCGCAGCAGGCGTTCTTGCACCGTACTGACCGTGCTGGTGACGGTGTTGTCGCCGACCAGCAGAACAAAGGCGTCCTCGGAATAGGTCAGGCCCTTGTAGTAACAGAACCGGGACTCGGCCGTCAGGTATCGGCGATGCAAGGCTGAGCGTCTGCTGCGCAGGGGCTTGCGTGGCCAGCAGGGCAAAGGCCAACCCAAGGGGTAGTGATTTCATGTCGTCCTCCCGTTCGAAATCAGTGTTCGTAAAAAATGGGTCTTGGACGCTCGGAACCTCAAATGTCGTTCTTGAATGACGGTTTGAGGGTAAGTGTGAACGGGATCAACGGGTTAGGCAAGGGGAGTATTGGTTGGCCGGTTGCAGAAAGGTCCCGCACAATCCACCCAATGCTTGATACAAAGCATTAAGCACACTCTCGACCTGCCACCTCCACGGGAGGGGCGCGTGGGTTGTGACTGCGTAGGATGGGTGCTCGCACCCATCCCTAAGCTCGCTACGGTTACTAAAAACTATACGGCGTCCCGATGGTCTTCGGGCGTTAGGCTCAGGACCCATTGATTTCCGTATAGCGGCGTGATTCACGGTTCGAAAACGAGCGGTGAACATGTCTGATCTTTTCTGGCTTACAG
>NZ_JBQFZU010000010.1:0-145328 GCF_056542405.1 Ruegeria sp. AD11(2025)
TGTAAGCCAGAAAAGATCAGACATGTTCACCGCTCGTTTTCGAACCGTGAATCACGCCGCTATACGGAAATCAATGGGTCCTGAGCCTAACTGGATTGTATAAAAAGGTCTGGAAAACAAGGGGCTTCACAGGTTTGACGCGAAGGCGAAATGTCGCGGTCTACCCTTGCAGCACAATTGCGCGATACCGCAACAACTGCTGAGGTTCCAGCATGTCCCCAATACTCACCGGCTGCCCGGACTCGTCAAAGACGTCTCTGTAAAAGGAAAGGCTTTGCAGCAGTTCGGATGTACGTTTCAGCCGGTCTTGTTCCGGCAACATCGGTGAATGTAGTGACAGGAACAGGGTGGGGCGCTGCTTTTCCAGCCATTTGGTCAGGGTGGGCAGTACGAAAAACTCGGCCCCTTCGATATCCATCTTGACAAGTGATACATTAGACAGATCGTTCGCAGCTTCGAACTGATCCCACGCAATGGTCAACGCATCAGACCCATGCGGGCCTTCATACAGGAGGGAACTGGTGGAGTCGCCCGGCTCTCCGCGCACCGAAGCCATGCGGGCCACGCTGAACCGGTCTGACAGCGCCACCCCAAAGGCCGAGACGTTGCGAATGTCGTTCAGATCAAGATTCCAAGCCAGATACCGGTAGGCGGTGGGATCAGGTTCGAAACACCAGACATGCCGTGCCTTGCGGGCACCGTACAGGACCGTAGGGCCGATCCAGGCGCCGATGTCCAGGAAATCACTGCCCGATGACAGGAACTTGTCCAGCACAGCGAAAGTTTCCGGCTCCCAAGCACCAGCGGAGGCCTTGCGCCAGAATTTCGAATGATAGGGGTCAAGGCGAAACGGCTCTCCGTTCAGATTGCCCGCATAGTATCCGCGGGCGCGGTAGAACATCTTGCGCGCCTGTGTAAGCATTGCCTGCCTCCGGGTTTTCTTGTCTCGGCTCTTGACCTGCGGCGGCTGCCAAAGCATTTAACCCTTGGGAACCGCAACTTTTATTTCACAGGGGGCCGACATGGCTTTTGAACTTCCTGATCTTCCTTATGCACATGACGCGCTGGCAGCCAAGGGTATGTCCGCGGAAACGTTGGAATATCACCACGACCTGCACCACAAGGCCTATGTCGACAACGGCAACAAGCTGATCGCCGGCACCGAGTGGGACGGCAAGTCGCTGGAAGAGATCATCGTTGGCACCTATGACGCAAACGCTGTTGCGCAGAACGGTATCTTCAACAACATCAGCCAGCTGTGGAACCACAATCAGTTCTGGGAGATGATGGGCCCCGGTGGCAACGCCATGCCCGGTGAGCTGGAAAAGGCACTGACCGAAAGCTTCGGCTCGGTTGACGAATTCAAATCGCAGTTCAGCGCCGCTGGTGCCGGTCAGTTCGGCTCGGGCTGGGCGTGGCTGGTCAAGAACGCCGACGGCTCGCTGGCCGTGACCAAAACCGAAAATGGTGTGAACCCGCTGTGCTTTGGTCAGACCGCGCTGCTGGGTTGTGACGTGTGGGAGCATTCCTACTACATCGACTTCCGCAACAAGCGTCCGGCTTACCTGACGAACTTCCTCGACAATCTGGTGAACTGGGAAAACGTTGCATCGCGGATGTAATACTTGACCCGACGAGGGTTCATAAAGGGCTTGCTGGCGGCCACGCTGGCAGGCCTTTTTATTGCCGCCTGGGGGTTTTTCGTTGAACCTCTAGTGCGGCTGCGCGTGCGCAAATGGCGTGTAAAGCGCGCGGATTGGCCCGCCAAGCCTCTGAGGATCGCAGTTCTTGCCGATCTGCATGTCGGAGAACCCTATGTCGGGCTGGCCCGGGTTCGGCAGGTAGTGCGGCGGACCAACGCTCTGGCGCCTGATCTGATCTTGTTGCTGGGCGACTATGCTGGCCATCACAAGTTTATTTCTGAACAAGTTGACGCCAAAGATCTGGCCCCAGAGCTTGCGAAACTGGAGGCGCGAAACGGAGTCTACGCCGTTCTGGGCAATCACGACTGGTGGGCTGATCTGGATGCCCAGCGACGCGGCGCAGGACCGAACAAATTTGCCGAGGCGTTTCAGCATCAGGGCATCAGGGTTCTGTCCAACGAAGCGGTTCGGCTGGACGATTTGGGCATCTGGCTGGCTGGTCTGGAAGATCAGCTTGCATTCAGACACAACGGAAAAGGCAAAGGGTTGGATGACTTGCCCGGAACGATGGCGCAGGTCACCGATGACGCGCCCGTTGTGATGATGGCTCATGAACCCGACATCTTCCCCAAAATGCCCGAAAACGTGGCGCTGACCCTGTCCGGGCACACGCATGGCGGTCAGGTGCGTTTGTTTGGTTGGTCGCCCGTGGTGCCCTCGAGATTTGGTAACCGCTACGCGTATGGGCATGTCCGCGAAGGCAATCGTGATCTGGTTGTTTCGGGGGGGATCGGGTGTTCGATCCTTCCGGTGCGTTTTGGTGTGACACCCGAGATCACTTTGATCGAACTATCGGCCTGACCGGAGAAAACCCGCCGATGAAGAAAGTTTCATCCTGAGACGGGATTGCACAACGCCCCGCAGTACTTACCTTAGGTTAGGCGGAGGGAGAGACCGCTAACCATTTGAAACAAATTCAGGCGACGCACCGGATCAATCTGGTCGCGTAAAGGTGAACCTTTGCCTGATGGATGAGGGACGGCCGTAACAGCCAAAACAAGGAGAGCACGATGGTCGCACTTGAACAGGGAACTTGGGTTGTCATTGCCGACGGGGAAAAGGCTTTGTTTGTTGAAAACATCACCGATGCCGAAGACCCCAATCTGGTCGTTGTTTCGGTTGAGGAGCAGGACGTGTCCTCACGCCCGACCGACCGGGCAGGGCGGCGTTTTGATACCGGACCGAACCAGAAATCGGCAGTTGAAGAACCAAACTGGAAAACCCATGCAAAATCCCTGTTTGTTCAGGATGTTGCCAATCTGTTGAACCGCAAGGGGCTGAAGGGGGCATTCAACCGTCTGGTGCTGGTTGCCAGCCCGCATGTTCTGGGCTTGCTGCGCCGTCGCCTTCACAGCGAGGTTCTGGCCAAGGTTGTGGCCGAGGTCGACAAGACCCTGACCAACCATCCTATTCACAAGGTTGAAAAGCTGTTGACCCGCCGCCTGAGCCCGGCAGCATAGACAATGCAAGTGCAACGGGCGGTTTGAATCCGCCCGTTCCCAGATCAGGTCAGGAAACCACGCAGGGTGGACATTGCGTCTGCCGGATCACTGACCCAGGTGATGAAGTCCGCCAGCGATCCGTCGGCAAATCCCTGACCGATAACCTGCTGCAACAGATCGCGCAGTGCATCCCAGTAGCCATCCACATTCATCACCAGAATGGGTTTTTCGTGCAGGCCAAGTTGTCGCCATGTCAGGGCCTCGAACAGCTCGTCCAACGACCCCGGACCACCGGGCAGAACCACTACCGCATCCGCATTCATGATCATGACCTTTTTGCGTTCGTGCATCGTTTCGGTGATCACGAAACGGGTCAGGTCGGTCTTGCCGACTTCGCGCCGCAGCAGGTGAACCGGGATCACGCCGAACGTATCGCCTCCGGCGGATTGAGCAGCGCGCGCGACCTCGCCCATCAGGCCGACATCCCCGGCGCCGTAGACCAGCCGCCAGCCTTCCTGCGCCAGCAGGGTGCCGAAGGTCTTCGCGGCGTCGGAATAGGCGGAATTTGCGCCATTACGTGACCCGCAATACACACAAACAGATTTCTGAGTCATCGTGAACACTCTCCGGGGTTGTGCCTGAGGTTTTGACCCCTGATAGCGGGATTGATAGATTGGCTCAACCGTCAGGCAGAACGTGTTTTAGACAAAGCACTTGCGCTGCGGAGTGAAAGGAAAAACATGAACGCCGAGTCGGGAGAGACAAGCTCTGGCACCGTCGTCTGGGGTGTGATCGCCGGTATCGTGGTTGTGGTCGGAGCAGGCGGGTTGTTGCTGTCCGGCATGCGTGGTGACGCGCCCGAAGAGACCGCACCGCAGGTCGAGGTTGCGGTTCCGAGCACCGAAGACAACACCTTGTCTGAGCCCGCCGAACAAGAACTCGAAGCCGAGGCACCTGCAGGCGAGGAAGACGGCGCGGCAGAGGCTACGTCACAGGTCACCCCTTCTCTGGACCAGATATTTGTCGAACCGGACGGAAATACGGTTCTGTCCGGCACGGCCGAGCCTGGCGCTGAGGTTAACGTGCTGTTGGATGGTGAGCCGGTCCACAGTTTCACGGTCGACCCCAGCGGCCAGTTTGCCGAATTCCTGTCGATCCCGTTTTCCGACACCGCGCGCGGGCTGACGCTGGAAACGCAGGGTGAACAGCCGGTACGCTCGGATGACTATGTCATCGCGGCCCTGCCAGCGTCTGAACCGGGGGACGAACCCACAGCGCCTGTTGAAACCGCGGAAAATGCAACTGCCGGACCGGAGAGTACGGAAACCGAAGACGTCGCAGCATCAGATACAGTCGCTGCACCCGCGCCAACCGAAACAGGCAATGCACCCGCGCCAGAAGCTGAGGCCGAACAGACGACGCAAGCCGCCGAAGAAGATGCTCAGCCCCAGGGGGTCGCCGTATTGCGATCCGGCGAAGACGGCGTCGAACTGGTGCAGGCGCCCAGGGTACAATCGCAGGCGCCGGATCAGGTCGCTCTGGACACGATTGGCTATTCCAATACCGGTGATGTCGAGCTGACGGGCCGGGTGCCGGACGGTTCGGTTGTACGTCTGTATCTGGACAACCGGCTGGTGGATGACCTGACCCCCGCTGAAGACGGCAAATGGCGCAGTGAACTGGATGGTGTCGAGCCCGGCGTCTACACCCTGCGCGTGGATGAGGTCGGCGCGGACGGCACGGTGGTCAGCCGCCTTGAAACCCCGTTCAAACGCGAGCCGCAAGAGGTCCTTCGCGCGGCTGAGGCGGCCGATGAGGCGGCACTTGCTCCAGACACACCGTCAATTCGTTCAGTGACCGTGCAGAAGGGCGACACGCTCTGGGCCATTTCGCGCGAACGGTTCGGCGATGGTGTTCTGTATGTGCGGCTGTTCGAAGCCAACCGGGATGCGATCCGCGATCCTGACCTGATTTATCCCGGTCAGATATTCACGATCCCTGAATGAACCCTTTGCCTCTGGCCCTTTCCAGGGCAGGGACTATCTCTGACCGCAGATCAGGTAAGTGATGAGACGAACAGCTCCAATGCACTCCGACGACATGCCCCAAACTGACGAGCGCCAGTCCGGTTGGCGCACGATCCGCAAGGTCGCGCCATATCTATGGCCCGAGGATGAGACCTGGGTTAAACGTCGGGTCGTGATCGCACTTTCGATGCTGGTGCTGGCCAAGCTGATCGCAGTCTACACCCCGATCCTGTACAAGGGCGCAGTCGACGCGCTGGCCGGTGAGGGCGTGCCGCCGCTGGCATTGGGGGCCGTGGGCCTGACTGTTGCCTATGGTGTGGCGCGGATGATGACCGTTGGTTTTCAACAGTTGCGCGACGCGGCCTTTGCCCCGGTGGGGCAGCGCGCCTTGCGTGCACTGGCCTTGGAGACGTTCCAGCACATTCACCAACTATCGATGCGCTATCACGTGACGCGCCGCACCGGGGGCCTCAGCCGGATCATTGAGCGCGGTGTCAAAGGCGTAGAGTTTCTGCTGCGCTTCCTGCTGTTCTCCATCGGACCGCTGATCCTGGAACTGCTGCTGGTGGCGATCATTTTGATGTGGCTGTTCGATGTCTGGTATCTGGTCGTCGTGGCCGTGACCATCGGCTTCTATATCTGGTTCACCTTCGCCGTCACCGAATGGCGCGTGAAGCTGCGACGCGAGATGAATGATCAGGACACCGAGGCCAACCAACGCGCCATCGACAGTCTGCTGAACTTTGAAACCGTCAAGTATTTCAATGCGGAACAGCGCGAAGCTGAACGCTATGACGTGTCGATGAAGGCTTATGCCGGGGCGGCGCTGAAAACGGCTTACTCGCTGGCCTTCCTGAATTTTGGTCAGTCTTTCCTGATTACATGCGGGCTGATCGGGGTGATGGTTCTGGCGGCTGTTGGGGTTCAGAACGGCTCGTTGACCGTGGGCGATTTCGTCATGGTCAACGCCTACATGATCCAGATCACCGTGCCGCTGAACTTTCTGGGCACGGTGTACCGGGAAATTCGTCAGTCTTTGGTGGACATGGGGCAGATGTTTGACCTCTTGGAGCAACCCGCCGAAGTTACCGACAAACCCGACGCGCCGGACCTAGTGGTCAATGGCGGTGCGGTTACGCTGGACAATGTCCATTTCGGCTATGACGCGGATCGGGAAATTCTCAAGGGCATCTCGCTGACGGTACCGGCGGGTCAGACGGTGGCTATCGTCGGGGCGACGGGCTCGGGCAAGTCCACCATCGGGCGGCTGCTGTTCAGGTTCTACGACGTGACCGGCGGTGCGCTGAAGATCGACGGCCAGGACGTGCGTGACGTGACGCAGAACAGCCTGCATTCCGCCATCGGTGTGGTGCCGCAGGACACGGTGCTGTTCAACGACACCATCCGCTATAACATCGCCTATGGCCGCGACGGTGCCTCGCAGGAAGAGGTCGAGGCCGCCGCCAAAGCCGCCCAGATCCACGATTTCGTCGTTACGCTGCCCGAAGGGTATGACACCAAGGTGGGCGAACGTGGGTTGAAACTGTCGGGTGGTGAAAAACAGCGGGTTGGCATCGCCCGCACGCTGCTCAAGAACCCTCCGATCCTGTTGCTGGACGAGGCGACCTCGGCGCTGGATACCGATACCGAGCAGGACATCAAGGACGCACTGGCCCGGGCCGGGGAAGGGCGAACCGTGCTGACCATCGCGCACCGTCTCAGCACCATCGCAGAGGCTGATCGCATCGTCGTGCTGGAGCAGGGCGAAATCCTTGAACAGGGCACCCATGACGAACTGCTGCAACGCGAAGGCCGCTATGCGCAGTTGTGGAGCCGCCAGCAATCGGACGCTCAGGCCGCGTGACCTGCGCGGCGCGGGGATGTGCTATGATAACCGCATATAGGAGGAGGTGGTGTGATGCGAAAACTCGTTCGATTTGTAGCTATAGCAACCGCGCTCGCCATTTTGACGCCGGCTTTTGCAGCCGCTGATCCCATCGTCGGCGTCTGGAAAACCGAGCCGGACCGGAAGAAGCTGATCTCTCATATCAAGATTTCAGCCTGCGGAGACAAGTTCTGCGGCCAGATTCAGTCGGCCTATGACACATCCGGCAAAGAGGTGCAGACCCCCAACATCGGTAAGAAGCTTTTCTGGGATGTGGCCAGCGAAGGCGGCGGTAAATACGGTGGCGGGGATTTCTGGATTCCCATGGTCAATGTGGACGTCGTGCCGCAGATGACGCTGAGTGGGGACACCCTGACCGTGCGCGGATGCGAGCACGCCGTCTGCGGGCATCAGAAGTGGACTCGTTTGTCTAAGTGATACACTTGTTCCGGCAGGGTTCTGTTGCACGAATGTACAACATTTCGGTTACCAGTCTGATCGTGGCTGATTGTCATTTGATCAACGGTGTTGGAAGGGTATGACGAGCCGTACCAACAGAGTGGTGTTGGACAGTAAATCAGGGAAACACCTAATGAAGAAGTTTTTTGCTGCGCCGATCATCTTGGCGTCAGTTTTCGCGTCGACTGCGTCCGCCGAGGATCTGGTTTTTCTGCTAGGCAATGAAAGCAGCGTTGATCTGGTCGAATTCAACGTCTCGTCAAGTGCGTCGGACAATTGGGAGTCGAACCTGCTGCAGGGCGATTTCATCGCGCCGGGATACGAGGCGGACGTACTGATTGCTGACGGCCTGACCACCTGTGTTTACGACATTCGCGGGGCGTTCTCAGATGGGTCCACAGCCGAAGAGTATGGCTTGGACCTGTGCGATCTGGGTGAATACGTCTTTACGGACTAAGCCGATTTGAAACGAAGTATGGCGAGCCGTCGGGCTCGCCATATTTTATTCTGCTGCTTTCAGGGGCGGACCCGGCGGATGCTCGTTTTTTTGAGCATCCTTGGTTGCAGGAGGTGTTTCGTCGTCCCAAACAACTTCGGTCGCTTGTGCCTGACGGACGGCTTTGCCAATTGCCATATCCTGCGCGATCTGGCTGGACTTGCCAGATGTCGCGCGGGCAAGCACCCGGCCCAACCATACCGTATAGGTCGTCACCCATACCCGTAGCGCCAGCAGGGAAGGCGTCACGATCAGCGTCAGAACCGTCGCGATTCCCAGCCCGAACACCACCGCAGTCGCCAGCTGTTTCCACCACAGCGCAGTCGGGCTGTTGATCGAATAGCCGCCATTGATGAAGTCCAGCGACAGGCCAAACATCATTGGTGTCAGACCGGCCATCGTGGTGAGGGTGGTCAGCAGAACCGGGCGAATGCGTGCCTCGGCTGTGCGAACAATCGCCTCGATCCGGGGCATATAGCGGCTGTATTCCTGATAGGTGTCGATCAGAACGATGTTGTTGTTCACCACGATTCCCGCCAGCGCCACGATGCCCGTACCGGTCATGATGATCGAGAACGGTTGCTGCATGACGATCATCCCGATCAGAACCCCTGTGGTCGACAGCACGACCGCCAGCAGCACCAGCACCGAGTTATAAAGCGAGTTGAACTGAGCCAGCAGGATCACGAACATCAGACCCAGCGCGCCCAGGAACGCGCTTTGCAGGAAGGCGCCGGATTCTTCCTGATCCTCCTGATCGCCGGTCCATTCCCAGCTGACCGCGGTCGAGAACGGTTCGGTGTTCAGCCATTGAGTCAATTTCTCGATTCGTTCGTTTGCGGTCATAGGGACTAGCTGGACCGTCGCTTTGCCCGCATCAATCTGGCTTTGCACCGTGCCGAGGTCGATAGACTGCGCTACTTGCGGCACATTGTATCGCGAGATTTCCGGTCCCCAAAACAGAGAGAATGGGAAGCTTTGTTCGCTTATCAGTGTTACGTTGACTGGATCGCCGTTTTCAGCTTCTTCTTGCGAAACACTATACCCGAAACCAACATCAACCAGACCTTCTTTGACCGGATTTCCTTCGTCATCAAGAGGAACCATTTGAAGTATTTCTATACCCTCAAAAATATCCGCCTTCACGTCGTAATACCGCTGCTGGTCGATCCGGTTGATCTCGGCCAGTTTGGCCACTGGTTGGCGAGTGACGAAGTTCGACAGCGGCACCAGCCCGTCGGGGGTACGTACCTTGAGCGAGTCCAGCGTAGACAGCACCCGGTCTTCCTCGGGTAGGCGGACGCGGATTTCGACCTCTTCATCGGTGCTGTCGGGGCGCATTTCGCCCAGCAGGATACCGCGGGTCACCAATTGCACCATGGCGCCGACGGTGGCGACGTCGGCTCCGAACCGACCCGCCTTGGCAACGTCCACGTCGATCTGCCAGTCGATGCCGGGCAGGGGCATGGTGTCTTCGATCTTGATCAGGCCCGGTGTTTCGTCGAACACAGCCCGCGCGGCTTCGGTGGCGGTGGTCAATTCTTCCCAACCGTCAGCCTTGATGCGCAAATGTACAGGCTTGGCCGAGGCCGGCCCCTGTTCCAGCGGCAGGATTTCCACGATGAAACCGGGCAGTTTGGCGAGTTCCATGTTCAGCTCGTCCAAAACGAAGTCACCATCATATTCCGGAGCGATGATTTCGCGGTCGAACAGCCCGAAAAAGGCGGGCTCGGTTTGCTTGGGCCGGTCTTCCCACGGGGTGATTTCGAACTGTACGCGACCTACGGTATCGGCCGGCGCCTGCGCGCCGCCGTTGTTCTGATTCAGCCCCCCTTCACCGGCAAAGGCGAACACGTTGGTCACGGCCGGGTGCGCACTGATCACTTCTTCGGCGGCCAGTACCAATGCGTCTTTTTCCTGCAGCGACAGGTTGCCCCGCGCGCGGACATAGGCGGTGGCCTGTTCCGGTTCGGTTTCGACGAAGAACTCCACGCCACGGTTGTTGTTCATGAAATAGGTCATCACCCCCACGACGCTGAGGGCGATGACGGCAATCGAAACCACAGGCATGATCGGGTTACCGACCAGGAATTTGACCACGTAGCCGAATGGCGTGTGCTCGCGCGCGGTATGGACGCGTTCTTCGTGATGGCGTTCGATCTTGGCGGCGCTCAGGGTCACCGAACCGGCAAAGCCGCCTGCGATGAACATCAGCGCACCCGCCACCACGCCTCCGGGCAACAGGTAATCCGGGTTCAGCATCTGCATTGCGCCAAGGAAGATCATGTAGAGCGACGGCGGCACCAGCACTGCGCGCACCCACCAGGGGGCTACACCGCGCAGCCAGTTGGAGGTGCGGTCGAAGGTGCGGCTCATCCGTCCGGACACACCGCCGACGACCGGCAGGTAGATCAGCGCGACGATCAGTGACGAGGACAGCACAAAGATCAAAGTGATCGGCAGCATCTTCATGAATTCACCGGGCACACCGGGCCAGAACAGCATCGGCAGGAAGGCACACAGCGTCGTCGCAGTGGACGACACGATGGGCCAGAACATCCGCTGTGCCGCCTCGACATAGGCGTGCATAGGGCCGATGCCTTCGCTGATGCGCTTGTCGGCGTATTCCACGACCACGATGGCCCCGTCGACCAGCATACCGACAGCCAGGATCAGCCCGAACATCACCATGTTCGATATGCTCACACCCATGATGGCCAGAAACGCAAAGCTCAGCAGGAACGATGTCGGGATCGCAAAACCCACCAGCAGCGCGGCGCGCGTACCCAGAGAGGCCAGAACCACGATCATAACCAGCGCAATGGCGGTCAGAACCGAGCCCTCAAGCTGGCGCACCATCGAGTCGACGATACGGCTCTGGTCGTTCGAAGTGCCGACATCGACGGCTGCACGCAGTTCGGCGGGCCATTTCTCCTGTGCGGCGGCGAGGGCTTCTTGCACCTGCGCCACGGTGTCGATCAGGTTAAAGCCTTTGCGTTTGACCACCTGCAGGGCCACAGTGGATTCGCCGTCGAACCGGGCGGTTCCTTCGCGGTCTTCGAAGGTATAGTTGATCTGGGCCAACTCACCCATCGTCACGACGCGGTCACCATTGACCTTGACGGGCAGGCTGTAGACATCCTCGGCGGTTTTGAACGACGACGGGATTTTGACCGAGAATGTGCCCTGCGCGGTATCGACCTCTCCTGCGGCGATCAGTTGGTTGTTGTTTTGTACGACGCTGATCAGTTCATCCGCCGACACGTCATAAGCCTCGAGCCGCAGAGGGTCGATGATGACCTCTAGCAACTCATCGCGATTGCCTGCGATCCCGGCCTCAAGCACCGAATCCAGTGCTTCCAGATCGTCCTGCAAGTCTTTTGCAATGCGCGCCATCGTGCGTTCGGGTACGGCACCGGTAAGGTTGACGATAACGATGGGGAACTCGGAAAAGTTGATTTCGAACAACGAATACTGCTCGGCCCCTTCCGGGAAATCAGCCTGCGCGCTGTTCATTGCGTCGCGCACATCCGCCATGATGGCGGTTTTGTCCCAACCAAAGTCGAACTCGAGCGCGATACCGGCGTATCCTTCTGCCGCGGTGGCGGTCATTTCCTTCAGACCGTCCAGATCCGCCAGCTCGGTTTCCATCGGCTTGATCAGCAGATTCTCCGAGTCCTCGGCGGAAATGCCGGGAAACTGGACCGAGACGAACAGGGCCGGGATTTCGATATCCGGTTCACCTTCCTTTGGCAGGCTGACATAGGCAAACCCGCCGACAACCAGCGAGATCGCGATGAAGGCCAGAACCATGCGGGCCCTGTCAGCGGCCCATCCTACTAAACCTGTCATTGTGCAGCTTCCCGATAGGTGGGCTTGACGGTGACGCCCTGCGTCACGAACTCCTGCCCGACAACGATGACATCTGCGGTTTCCGGCAGCCCGTCGACCCAGACGCCTTCGGCGGTGTCGCGCAGCAGGCGGATCGGCATGAAACCGACTACGTTTTCAACGCCTACGGTGCGGACGCCAACCTGACCTTCGTTGTTCAGTGTCAGGGCAGATTGCGGCAGAAGATGCGCCTTTGCCCCTTCGGCCGAAATGCGGATATCGGCAGTTTGACCGTCGCGAATGTTGAGCTCTGGATTGGGGACAGTGATCTCAACCTCGAATGTGCGGGTGGTTTCATCCGCCGACCGGCTCAGGAACGTGACACGACCAGCGACCTGAAGACCGGTAACAAGCTGCGCCGAGGCTTCTGAGCCGACAAGGATCTTGTTCACGTCGACCTCGGGCACGAAACCGACCAGTTTGATCGGGTCTAACTGAATGACCGTGGCACAGAGCGAGCCGGGTTGCATCAGGCTGCCCAGTTCCGCTGTGTCGCTCTCCAGCAGCCCTTTGAACGGGGCTTCGATGGTCTGGCGGTCAATCTCGCGCTGGGCGGCCTTGACCTCGGCGATGGCGGCTTCGATGCCGGCTCGCGTGGCTTCCAGACCGGCCTCGGCAGTCTTTACACCGGCTTCGGCCGAGCGCATCGCGGCCTCGCTGGAAATCCGGCGGGTTTCCGATCCGAACCCGGTTTCCGACAGTTTCTGGGCTGCCGTCAGATTGATCTGTGCCTCGGCGACTAAGGCATGGGCCTCTTCCAGGCGGGCCTCGGCCTCGGGGATTCGGCTTTCCGCCTCAAGTCGGGCAGCTTCAGCCTCGGCCAAGCTGGCGGGGCGGGTGCCGGGGTCCAGCTCGCACAGTAGGTCGCCCGCTTCGACGAAGGTTCCCTTGCGCTTGGGTTCCGAAATCACCGTCGAGGTCGTTTCGGCCAGAACTTCAACCTGACGGTTGGCCTTTGTTTGCCCGCGCAACAGCACGGCGCTGTCAATTTCCCGTGCTGCGGATCGCAGGACAACAACGCCAATGGCGTTCTGGTCTGACGTCACGTCGTCTGCTGATTCCGTGTTGGATGCCGTGTCTGCCTCAGCGTCGCCGCGACCGGCGAAGGCAAACAGCGCGTCCCGTTCGAAGACCAGAAAGAACAGCGCTGCAATAACCAAAATTGCATTCACGAATGAAATCAAACGCATACAAATACTCTCCCAGAATTCGCCGCCGATTGTCCTACGGCGTGTATGCCTGAAAATGGGGTCAGGCGCGTACCATTTCTACACTAAACTGGATAGTTCGGATTATTTTTTTGCGCAAGGACGGCGTGTCGCGGTGAAAATGTGCGAATTCCGGCCCTTGGCTTGGCAAAGACGGCGGGGTATGACATGGCGCCATATGAACTGGTTACAGCCCGGGGAGCAGGATGAGCGACACCGACAGTTTTATTGATGAGGTGACCGAAGAGGTCCGCCGCGACCGCCTGTTCCTGCTGCTGCGCCGCTGGGGGTGGGTCGGCGTTCTGGCCGTGATCCTGATCGTGGGCGGTGCCGCCTTCAATGAGATCCGCAAGGCCCGGACCACCAGTCAGGCAGAAAAGCTCGGTGATGAGATTCTGGGCGCGTTGACGCAGAATGACTCGGCTGAACGTGCGGCCAGCTTGGCCAGCATCGATGCGGTCACGCCCGGTGGCGACGCCGTCCTGAACTTGCTGTTGTCCTCGTCGCAGATCGAGGCTGGATCACGCGAAGAGGCTGTGAACAGCCTGAATGCCGTCGCGGTGCAGGGCGATCTGCCGGAAATCTACCGTGCCATTGCTGCTTTCAAGGCGCTGCTGCTGCAAAGCGACACCCTGCCGGTGGCCGACCGGCGCCAGCAGTTCGAAGCACTCGCTGCTCCGGGGGCACCATTACGGTTGCTAGCCGAGGAGCAGCTGGCTCTGATCGACATCTCCGAGGGCAACGCCGATGCGGCGATCGAGCGGCTGCAGGCGATGCGTCAGGACGCAGAGATCGGTGTTGACCTTCAGCAGCGTGCTGCACAGTTGATTGTCGCGCTTGGCGGCGAACCGGAACCGCTGGTGGCCCAACAGGGCTGATACAGCGGCAATAATGAATGACAGGCGAGTTCGGAGCATCATGGTGACAAGTCTTTTCTCCCGCATTGGATTGTCGGTTGCGGCATTATCGCTGACGGCGCTTGCTGCCTGTGAAGAGCCCGAGGTCATACTGCCCGGCCCGCGTGAGGATATCCGCCCGGCCTCGGATTCCGAAGCCACCGAAACACGAGGCTCGAAGCCGATCAGCCTTCCGGCGCAAAAGGCGAACGCGAACTGGTCGCAAAGCGCCGGAACGCCTGCCTATCGCACCACCAATGCTGCCTTGCGTGCCACGCCACAGCGCGTTTGGTCCACCTCGATTGGTGATGGAGATTCGCGGAAACGGCGCATCACCGCTGAGCCCGTCGTTGCTGGCGGTTTGATCTATACGCTGGATTCCGGCGCAACCGTATCCGCAGTGACACTGCAGGGGCAGGTGGCGTGGAGCAAGAACCTGATCCCGCCAACCGACGGGGATTCAGATGCGACGGGGGGCGGGCTGGCGTATGCCAATGGTGCGCTCTACGTGTCGTCGGGGTTTGGACGGCTGACGGCTCTGGATGCGAAATCCGGCGCGATCAAGTGGCAGAAACGCCTGAATGCTACTGGCAGCGGTGCGCCTCTGGTCAATGAGGGCCTGCTGTATCTGGTTGCGGGCGACGAAACTGGCTGGGCCGTGAACACCAAGGATGGCCGCATCGCCTGGCAGATTCAGGGCACACCGAGCGTCGGCAATGTACTTGGTGCCCCGGCTCCGGTCATTGCGTCTGAGTTTGCGGTCTTTGCCTTTGGCTCGGGTGACGTGGCCGCGACCTTCCGCAAGGGCGGCATCCGTCGCTGGAACGCTTCGGTTGCGGGTGGACGCCGGGGACGTGCTGCGGCGCAGATCGTGGATGTGACCGGTGGACCCATGGTCGTTGGCGACAAGATCTATATCGGTAACCACTCGGGTCGGACCGTGGCGTTCGACACGGGCTCGGGCGAGCGGGTCTGGACTGCGGATGAAGGCGCGGTTGATACGGTCTGGCCAGCGGGCAACAGTCTGTTTCTGATCAGTGATCGCAGCCAGCTGGTTCGGCTGAACATCGCGGACGGTTCCATCGTCTGGGCGCAGGACCTGCCGGGTTTCGTCAAAGATAAGCGGGGACGGCGCGGCCCGATCGTCGCCCATTACGGCCCGATTCTGGCAGGTGGGCGGATAGTCATCGCCTCTAATGACGGGTTCCTAAGGTTCTACAACCCGGTCGACGGCACGCTGGTCAACAGAGTAGAGGTGCCAGGCGGTGCCACCACGGCCCCGGTTGTGGCCGGGCAGACGCTTTATGTCGTGTCGTCCAAAGGTGATCTACACGCTTTCCGTTGACCGAAAGATGCGTTAAAGGGCGCGTCTGAGTCTTGAAAGTTGAGTATCATGTCACTGACCCTCGCCATCGTGGGGCGCCCGAATGTGGGCAAATCCACCCTGTTCAACCGCCTTGTGGGCAAACGACTGGCCTTGGTCGACGACCAGCCCGGGGTAACGCGTGACCTGCGCGAAGGCGAGGGGCGTCTGGGCGATCTGCGTTTTACTGTGATCGACACGGCGGGTCTTGAGGACGCGACCGACGACAGCCTGCAGGGCAGGATGCGCCGTCTGACCGAGCGCGCGGTGGACATGGCCGATGTCTGCCTGTTCATGATTGACGCCCGCGTGGGCCTGACGCCCACCGATGAGATGTTCGCCGAGATTCTGCGCAAACGATCCAAGCACGTGATCCTTGCCGCCAACAAGGCTGAGGGCAACGCGGCGGATGCCGGTGTGCTTGAGGCCTATAACCTTGGCCTTGGTGAACCCGTTCGCCTGTCGGGGGAACATGGCGAGGGGATGACCGACCTTTATGCGCAGTTGATGCCTCTGGCCGATGCAGCGGCGGAGAAGGCCGAGGATGACGCTCCGGAAACTGATATCCAACTGGATGAGGATGGAGAGGGTGAAACCCCTTTGATCACTGCGGCCAAGCCACTGCAGGTCGCGGTCGTGGGGCGTCCGAACGCCGGAAAATCGACCCTGATCAACAAGATCGTTGGCGAAGACCGTCTGCTGACCGGCCCCGAGGCCGGGATCACTCGCGACGCGATCAGCCTGCGGTTCGACTGGGCCGACCCGGATGGTGACAGCACCCCGATGCGGATTTTCGACACCGCCGGGATGCGCAAAAAGGCCAAGGTGCAGGAAAAGCTGGAAAAGCTCTCGGTGTCCGATGGCTTGCGTGCCGTGAAATTTGCCGAAGTTGTGGTGGTACTGCTGGACGCAGCCATTCCGTTCGAACAGCAAGACCTGCGCATCGCCGATCTGGCGGAACGCGAAGGCCGCGCCGTGGTCGTTGCAGTGAACAAGTGGGACATTGAAGAGGACAAGCAGGAAAAGCTGCGCGATCTGAAAGAGTCCTTCGAGCGCCTGTTGCCGCAACTGCGCGGCGCGCCCCTGGTCACCGTGTCGGCCAAGACCGGCCGCGGGTTGGAGCGACTGCGCGCTGCAATCCTGCGCGCTCATGACGTTTGGAATCGCCGTGTTCCCACTGCGGCGCTGAACCGTTGGCTGACGGCCATGCTCGAACAGCACCCGCCGCCAGCCCCTCAAGGCCGCCGGATAAAGCTGCGCTATATGACTCAGGCCAAGACCCGTCCCCCCGGGTTCGTGGTCATGTGCTCGCACCCGGACAAGATGCCGGACAGCTATACGCGCTATCTGGTCAACGGCCTGCGCGAGGATTTCGACATGCCGGGAACGCCGATCCGCCTGACGTTGCGCGGGCAGGGTGACAAGAACCCCTATAAGGGGCGGCGAAAGAAAAACGCGGGCGCGTTGGCCAAACATCTCAAGGGTCGCGCGTAACTGCGCCAATTTTCAGCATTTTTGGTTGAAGGGCGTGACAGTCCCGTTGCCGCAGGCTAGCATTCGCCTGTGTGCATGTGTTTCTGTGCGCGTGACTTGAATTCGAGGAAGACGCAAATAGTTTCGATGTGAATTTAACTTGGCCAATCGTGGGGACAGGCTGAATGAACTTGCGGGAATATACACGACAATATGCGGTGCAGGATAACCGGCTGGCCGCCCTAAGCTATTTTGGAACATTCGCGGTTTATTTCTCGTCGCTGGCGCTGGCCATCGCGTATGTCGACCGCTGGTATGTCATGATCCCCGCTGGGGTTGTGTTCGCCTTTTCCGCTGTGCGCCTCTATGTGCTGCAGCACGACTGCGGTCACCATTCTCTGTTCGAAACTCGTGAACAGAACGAATGGGCCGGGCACGGGCTGTCTCCGTTCACCTTCGCGCCGTTCGAGGTAATGAAGCAGAACCACAACCTGCACCATGCGGGCATCGGCAATCTGGAACATCGCGAAACCGGTGAGATTCACACCATGACCCTGCGCGAATGGAACGAGGCGGATTGGAAAACCCGATTGTTCTATCGTCTTTATCGCAACCCGTTCGTTCTGGTCCCGGTCGGTGCACTGTTTACCTATTTCATCCGCTATCGCTGGCCCAAGAACACGGTGCGGTTCGGGGTCAAGGGCGTGGTGTTGCACAACCTGTCCATCGTGGTGTTTCTGGGCCTGCTATACCTGATCGCAGGCACGACGGGCATTCTGGTCTGGCTGGTCTTCTCTCTGCTGGGTGGGATGCTGGGCGTGTTCCTCGTCTATCTGCAGCATAATTTCGAGGACACCTATTGGGACCGCCGTCCGGACCTCGATCCGCAACTGGCGGCGCTGCAGGGCTCGTCCGCATTGGATTTCGGCTGGTGGTTCGACAACGCCGTAGCGTGTATTACGTTACACGATATTCATCACTTCAACGCTCGCATTCCGTCTTACCGGTTGCGGGCGTGCCACTATAACCTGCCGCCCGAATACACGCCGCGCCGGATCAAATTCCCCGAGGCCGTGGCGGCGCTGAATTTGAAACTCTGGGACGAGGATGCCAAACGCCTCGTGCCATTTCCGAAAAAGGACACAACCGGTACGCTGGCGCACAGCAGTTGATACTTTGCGGCGGCTTTGATCGCCCATCGGCTTGCTGTTGTGTATATACGGTGTATATATAGTTGTTTACAGGGAGAAAGAAAGGACAAAAAATGACCGCAGTGACAGAAGTTAAGGGTGTGGGTGAGGCTATGGCACAGGCGCTGAGCGCCAATGGTTTTAAAACCGCCGAAGCCATAGCCAAAGCCAGCCCAGCTGACCTTACCAAAGTCCCCCGAATTGGGGCGGCGCGGGCTCCGCTTCTGATTGCTGCTGCGAAAGAAGCGATTGCGGCCAAACCAGCTGCAGCCAAAACTCCGGCCAGAAAACCTGCGGCGGCCAAACCAGCTGCAGCCAGGACTCCGGCCAGAAAGCCCGCAGCGGTCAAAACAGCTGCTGCCAAAACTGCAGCCAGAAAACCCGCAGCAACAAAGCAAGCCGCTGCAAAAACTACCACTCGCCGCAGCCCGGCGCGCAAACCGGCCACGCGCCGCGCTGCGCCGCGCAAAACTGTAGCAGCTGCAGCCGCCGACAAACGCGCAGAAGAGGCCGCGCGCAAAGCTGCAGAAGACGCCGCGCGTAAGGCCGCCGAAGAAAAAGCCGCTGCCGAGGCCGCCGAAGCAAAAGCCCGCAAGAAGGCCAAGGCAAAAGCCAAAGCCGAAAAGGCCGCCAAAAAGCTGCAAGAGATGGAAGCCGTGTTCTCGAAGGCCAAGGACAAGGTGAAAGCCAAGTCGAAAAAGGACAAAAAGTCCAAGAAGGACGGCAAGAAAAAAGATCAGAAGAAAAAAGACGACAAGAAGAAAGAAAAAAACAAAAACAAAAAGAAGGATAAGAAAAAGGCGAAGAAGTAAGCCCTCTCCGCCCTTTGGATTATCGAACCGGCGCTGCTTTCGGCGCCGGTATTTCTAGGCCAGCGAGCCGTCCAGTTGCAGCGTCAGCTTGCCACCCAGATAGGGGGCCAGAACCTCGGGCAGGGTCACGGTGCCGTCGGCATTCTGGCCGTTTTCCAGCACGGCGATCAAGCAGCGCCCAACGGCTAGACCTGAGCCGTTCAGTGTATGGACATATTCCGGCTTGCCGCCGCCCTCGGGGCGGAATCGCGCATTCATGCGACGGGCCTGAAAGTCACCGCAGGTCGAGACCGAGCTGATCTCGCGATAGGTGTCCTGACCCGGCAGCCACGCCTCGATGTCATAGGTCCGGCGCGCGCCAAAGCCCATGTCACCGGTGCACAGGATCATTGTGCGATAGGGAACGCCCAACTTTTCCAGAATACCCTCGGCACAGCGCAGCATACGCTTTTGTTCCTCATCCGATTTATCCGGATGAGTGACCGAAACCATCTCGACCTTTTCGAACTGGTGTTGGCGCAGCATCCCGCGGGTGTCCTTGCCCGCAGATCCGGCTTCGGAGCGGAAGCACAGCGAATGCGCGGTGTAGCGGCGGGGCAGGTAGCTTTCCTCGATCATCGTATCGTTGACGATATTGGTCAGCGAAACTTCGGAGGTCGGGATCAACCACCAGCCTTCACGGGTCTGATAGCTGTCCTCGCCGAATTTTGGCAGTTGGCCGGTGCCCTGCATCATCTCGGACAGAACCAGAACCGGTCCATTAACCTCGGTCAGTTCGTTTTCGTTGATATGCGTGTCCAGCATGAATTGGGCCAGCGCCCGGTGAATGCGGGCGACGCCACCGGACAGCAGTACAAAGCGCGAGCCCGAGAGTTTGGCAGCGGTCTCAAAGTCCATACCGTTCTGCACGGCTTCGATCTCGAAATGCTCTTTTGGGGCAAAACCCAGCTCGCGCGGGGTGCCCCAGCGGTTGATCTCGACATTGTCGTTCTCATCCGCGCCTGCGGGCACGTCCTCGGCGGGCAGGTTGGCAATGCGGATCAGCTGGTCCGTCAGCAGAGCGTCCAGGTCCTTGGCCTCGGTTTGCATCCGGGCAATCTCGGCCTTTTTCTCGGCTACCAGAGCGCGCAGCCGTTCGAACTCGGCCTCATCGCCGCGGCCCTTGGCAGCTCCAACCTCTTTGCTGGCCTTGTTCTGTTCGGCCTGCGCCGTTTCAGCGGCAAGAATCTTGGCGCGGCGGCTTTCGTCCAGCCTCAGCAAATCTGACGACACCGGCGCGTCCCCACGGCGCGCAAGAGCGGCGTCGAAGGCGGCTGGGTTTTCGCGAATGGCGCGGATGTCGTGCATGGTTCAGATCCTTAAATGCGTGAATCACTGAAACCGCTTATGCACCATCTAAAAGGCAGGGTGTAGCACCGGTTACGACTTATCCGCACCCGCGAGCGATTCATGCGCCAGCTGCCCATCCCATTCCCCGGTTGGGATTTTTGGCTCGGGCGGATCGGCCATGTAAGAGGGCGTCATGATCTGCACCCCGTTCTCGTTGAACACGGCCACGATATTGCGATGCAGGTCCGATCGAATTTTCGGGATGATACTACCGCGAGTCGTGTAGCCGTTGATCTGGTAGTTGATCGCGTAATCTGCCAGAGCGGTCCACAAAACAAAGGGTTCAGGTTTTACCTTGATCCCTTTGGTGCGATGGGCGGCCTCTATTAGCATGGCCTCGACCTTTTCCGGGGGCTCTTCATAGCCGATGCCGACAGTGGTGTGCAACAGCAACCCGTTGCCATCGGTCTTCTTTGAGAAGTTCACCACATCCGAGTTCATCAATTGTGCATTGGGGATTGAGATCAACTCGTTCTTGATTGATTTCAGATGCGTCTCCATCAGCTTGATTTGAACCACATCGCCGATATGATCCCCGATCTGGATACGGTCCCCAATAGAGGTCGAGCGGCGATAGATCACGAATAGCCCTGCCAGCATGTTCGACACGACTGAGTTTGCACCCAGCGACAGCATTGCGCCGACAAGAATGGTCAAACCTTGAAACGCGGCCGAATCCGAGCCGGGGATGTAGGGGACGGCAAAAACCAACGCGATCAGGATGACAACGACGCGGGCGATATTGAAAGTAGGGCTGACCCAGTGTTTCTCGAAATCACCCAGATCGAACGAGCCTGCCTCGACCGCATCAAAGAATACGCGCATACCCCTGATGATATACGTTGTGACCCACGCGATCAGACCCAGCATGATCAGATTGGGGAAATAGCTGATGATTCCCCTGAAAATCAGCAGGACCGGCTCGGTCAGATAGGTCAGCAGCAATTGCGCGAAATAGCGAGTTTCTGCAAAAGCCAGAAGAACGAAGGACAGGTAGTAGTAAAAGCCCAAGAAGAAGATCACCAGCAGGACGAAGTTCAGCCCATACCGGACCTAAGCAGCTATCGCCTCGGCCTGAACGCTTTTGGCGGTGGCGGTTTCCACGTCTTTCAGGTGGCGTTTGACGAATTTTAGCGTGCGCCGCCTGATCCTGCGATGCAGCCACAGGATCGTTATGACAAAGACGGCAAATCCGACCGTCCAGGCCGCGGCCTCTATAGCGCCTGATACCCGCGCTTGTTCACTTCGGTTTGCGCGATAGGAGATGATGGCCGTTTCAATGGCGCGCCCATGCAGAAAACTGAGGACATCCAGTTCCATCTGTTCCAAATCAGCGTCGGCGGTGGTGACTATCGAAACCGAAACACCGTCGACAAGAATATGCGTGCCGAGATCCGTATCCTCATACGTCACAACGACGTCGGAGCTTTTTGAGGATTCGGCGACCTCTATGATGTTGTTCTGAACGGTTACCGCGCGTTCCGGAGCGGGAAGTGCGCTGGAGCCGCGAAGAAAGAACAGCGTGTCGCCGTCGACAATTACCGGCGCCTTGAAAACTTCGGTGTCGCTTATCTCGGTGTCCTGTGGTTCAGCCGGTGCGTTCTGCGCAGCGATTGGATTGGACAGAAGGACAATGACAACGGTCGAAAGCAACAGATGCATCAACAACTGGAAGGGTTTGATGTTTCTAGTCATTCGGCCTCCTTGCCTCTGACTATATCCATGTCGGCGGGCGTTCCTAGGACATATCTGCAACGCTTTAGAACATCCTTGGCACCGGCTGCACAGAACCGATACGTTCCGGTACCGCCTTTGCTTGCAAACGGCGGGTTCAAAGCATAGGTTCTCGCCAAATTCGCGGAGCCCCTCCGCATCTCCAAACCAAAAGGAATATCCCATGGAAGGTGGCGCAATCGCCCAGTTTCTCCCGCTTATCCTGATCTTTGCGATCATGTATTTCCTGCTGATCCGTCCGCAGCAGAAGAAGATGAAGCAACATCAGGCCATGGTCGAGGCCGTGCGCCGAGGTGATCAGGTCGTCACTCAAGGTGGATTGATCGGCAAGGTGTCGAAGGTCAAGGAAGGCGAGAACGAAATCGAGGTCGAACTGGCCGAGAACGTCAAGGTTCGTGTGGTCAAGTCGACCATCGCTCAGGTTCTGAACAAGACCGAACCGGCAAAGTAACTTCGCGCGACAATTCCTTGAAAAGGCAGGGTAATGCTGCAAATTGATACCTGGAAGCGGGTTCTGATCTGGCTGGTCTGTGTGACCGGTCTGCTGATGGCCCTGCCGAATGCGTTTTATACGCGCGTCGAGCAATCCAACGATGCCAAGGCCGCGATTGAGCTTGGCATCGACACCCCTGAAATGCAGGCGCAGGCGGCGCAGTGGCCGAACTGGCTGCCGTCGTCGCTGGTCAATCTTGGCCTCGACCTGCGCGGCGGGGCGCATCTGCTGGCCGAAGTGAAGGTCGAAGATGTCTACGAATCCCGGATGGAGGCGATGTGGCCCGAGGTGCGCGACGCGCTGCGGGACGAGCGCGCAACCGTCGGCACGATCCGCAAACAGGAATCGGCCCCCGATGAGATTCGCGTTCGCATCAGCCAGCCCGAGGGGATGTCCCGCGCGCTGGAGGTTGTGCGTGGTCTGGCCCGTCAGGTTCAGACGCTGACTGGCGTCGGTGCCACCGATATCGAGGTGCGCGCCGAAGGTGACACTCTTGTCGTGCAACTGTCAGAAGCCGAGAAGCTGGCCTCGGACGACCGCACCGTGCGGCAAGCCCTGGAAATCATCCGCCGCCGGATCGACGAGGTTGGCACCCGGGAGCCCACCATTCAACGCCAGGGCGCGGACCGTATCCTGATCCAGGTTCCGGGTATCGGTAGCGCGGGTGAGTTGAAGGGGATCATCGGCACCACGGCGCAGCTGACCTTCAATCCGGTTGTCGGGCGTGGCACTGACCCGGACGCCGTTCCGGGCATCGGGCAAGAAGTGGTTCCGTCAATAGATGAAAACGGCGTGTACTACATCATCGAATCCGCTCCGGTTGTAACTGGTGAGGAACTGGTGGATGCACAGCCTTCGTTCGACCAGAACGGCCGCCCAGCTGTCAGCTTCCGCTTCAACACGTCAGGCGCGCGGAAGTTCGGCGACTACACCCGTGACAATATTGGCGCGCCTTTCGCCATCGTGTTGGATGACGAGGTGATCTCGGCCCCTGTGATTCAGGCACATATTGCTGGCGGATCGGGGATCATCACCGGTAACTTCACCGTCGAGGAAAGCACCAATCTGGCAGTGCTGCTGCGTGCTGGCGCACTTCCCGCCGGGCTGGAGTTCCTTGAAGAACGCACCATCGGCCCCGAGCTGGGGCAGGACAGTATCGACGCGGGCAAGACCGCAACCATAGTGGCCTTTGTCGCGGTTCTGAGCTTCATGGCACTCAGCTATGGTCTTTTCGGCGTGTTCGCCAACATTGCGCTGATCATCAACGTCGGGCTGATCTTTGGCCTGCTGTCGCTGATCGGGGCGACGCTGACCTTGCCGGGTATCGCAGGCATCGTTCTGACGGTGGGTATGGCGGTGGACGCCAATGTGCTGATCTTTGAACGTATTCGCGAGGAACTAAAATCCGCCCGAGGTCCGGCGCGTGCCATCGAGCTGGGTTATGAAAAGGCGCTGTCGGCTATTGTCGACGCCAACGTGACGACGTTCATTACCGCCGTGATCCTGTTTGCCATGGGCAGCGGACCGGTGCGCGGTTTCGCGATCACGCTGGGTCTGGGTATCCTAACCTCGGCCTTCACCGCGATCTTCGTAACCCGCCTGATTGTCGTGATGTGGTTCGAGCGCCGCCGTCCGAAAATGATCGAGGTTTGACATGAGACTGAAACTGGTACCCCAGAACACCTCGTTCGATTTCTTCAGCCGCTGGAAAGTCTGGTTGGGTATTTCGGCCCTGATGATGGTTGTCGCGTTCACATCCTTCATGCTGCAGGGACTGAACTTTGGCATCGACTTCCGCGGCGGGACCACGATCCGGACCCAGTCCACGCAAGAGATCGACATCGGCGCCTACCGTGACGCCATCGCGCCGCTGGAACTGGGCGATGTGACGATCACCGAGATTTTCGATCCAACCTTCGGGGCGGACGAAAACGTCGCCATGATCCGAATTCAGGCGCAGGCGGATGCCGAGGCGGTCTCGGCCGCCACCGTTACCGCCGTTGAAGAAGCGCTGAAGGTCGCTGTGCCGGATATCGAATTCGTTTCCGTCGAATCCGTGGGTCCTAAAGTCTCGGGCGAGTTGATCCAAACCGCCGTGATCGCGGTTATGCTCGCCATCGGGGCGGTGTTGGTCTACATCTGGCTGCGCTTTGAATGGCAGTTTGCGTTGGGGGCCGTGGCCGCGCTGGTGCATGACGTGATTCTAACCATCGGGATCTTCTCAGAGCTGCAGATCCGCTTCGATCTTGCCATTATCGCAGCGCTTCTGACCATCGTGGGTTATTCGCTGAACGACACCGTGGTCGTGTTCGACCGGGTGCGTGAGAACCTGCGGAAATACAAGAAGAAAGACCTCAAAGAGGTTCTGAATATCTCGATCAACGAAACGCTCAGCCGGACGGTCATGACCTCGGTTACCACGCTGCTGGCGCTGATCTCTCTGTATGTGCTGGGCGGAGACGTGATCCGCGGCTTTGTCTTCGCGATGATCTGGGGTGTGATCGTGGGGACCTATTCCTCGGTCTTCGTGGCCTCGACCATCCTGCTGTGGCTGGGGGTTAAACGCGACTGGTCCAAGCCTTCCAGTACGGCGGGCAATCAATTTGCCAACATCGACGCCTGAACTTTTCGGCCAGTCCCCAACGGGGCTGGCCATCATCCTTTGCGCCGCCTTCCTCAGCGGGGTCGTGCGCGGATTCTCGGGCTTTGGCACCGCGCTTATTTTCTTACCTGTCGCTACGCCTTTTCTTGGTCCATTTGGCGCCCTGATAGGCTTGACCATCATGGATATTTTTGGCCCGTTGCCGAACCTGCGCAGAGCATGGAAAACCGTACATCGCATGGATCTGGTGCGATTGTTGGCGGGGTGCGCGCTTATGCTTCCTGTGGGGTTATGGCTGTTGACCAAGGTCGAGCCCGAGGTGTTTCGCTATACCGTCAGCCTGTTGGCGCTTTTCATGCTGGCTGTGTTGATTCTCGGTTTGCGGTACCACGGCCATGTCGGTAGGGGCATGGTCACGGGAATCGGCGCAGCGGCCGGGTTTCTGGGTGGTGTGGCGGGCTTGCCCGGCCCGGCGGTGATCCTGTTCTACATGTCGCGCCCCGTTCCCGTCGAGGTGATACGCGCCACGATCCTATTGTTCCTGTTTGGGTTCGACTTTCTCATACTAGGTTTTCTGACTGGGATGGAGCGCGTGACCTGGGCGGCAGTTGCACTGGGGCTTGTGTTGGCGGTGCCGAATCTGTTTGGCAATTGGCTGGGCGGTTGGTTGTTCCGACCCGCCTATGAAAAACTCTATCGCGCTGCGGCCTATTTGGCGATCGCGGTTGCGGCCTTGTCGGGGCTGCCGCTTTGGGGCTAGAAGGTGCCCATGCGCCTGAATGAGATCACCTATAACAACGCTGTTCCGGTTGATGGCTATGGCCCCGGCTTTTTCCGCATTGACGGGCAGGTTTACAATGGATCTGTTCTGACGGGGCCGGCCGGCACCGCAGACTGGGGCGGATACACGGATGATGCGCCGCTGCTGGCGTTGTCAGAGGCGGTGGACGTTCTGTTCATCGGCACCGGAGAAACGCTGACGCATATCCCGTCCAGCCTGCGTGCGGCGCTTGAGGACGCGGGAATGGGGGTGGAGATCATGAACTCCCCGGCCGCTTGCCGCACTTACAACGTGCTGCTGTCCGAAGGCCGGCGTGTTGCATTGGCGTTGTTGCCGGTCTGACCCTGCCGCAGAGCCTGCGGCAAATCTTGCCTTTTGCCTCTGTCAGCAATCAGATAAGCGGAACCCATGACACTGACTGTGACCGATCTGGCCATCGCCCGCGGCGGCGTTCCTGTCCTTGAGGGGGTGAGCTTTGCGCTGCAACCGGGCAAGGCGCTGATTCTGCGCGGGCCGAACGGAATCGGCAAAACAACATTGCTGCGCACGCTGGCCGGGTTGCAGCCGCCGCTGGCCGGGCAGATTGACGGGGCCGAAGATCAGATCGCCTACGCCTCGCATTCCGACGGGCTGAAGCCGACCCTGACGGTGGTGGAAAACCTGACCTTCTGGGCTTCGGTTTTTGGTACCCCTGAGATTCAACCTGCGCTGGACGCCTTTGCGCTGAACGAACTGTCGGATCGCCACGCAGGCAACCTGTCGGCAGGGCAGAAACGGCGGTTGGGGCTGGCGCGGATGCTGGTTACCGGGCGACCGATCTGGATGCTGGACGAACCCACCGTGTCGCTAGACAAAAACGCCGTGCAGATGTTCGCCGATGCCGTGCGGGCGCATCTGGGGCAGGGGGGCTCGGCCCTGATCGCCACTCATATCGACCTCGGCCTGGATGGCGAGGTTTTGGACGTCGGCCCCAACAAGGCGAAACCCAAACCCATCGAAGATTTCGACGGAGGCTTCCTGTGATCGCTCTGTTGCTGCGTGACCTGAAACTGGCCTTCCGCGCGGGCGGGGGCTTTGGTCTTGGTCTGGCGTTCTTTCTGATCGTGACTGTTCTGGTGCCGTTTTCGGTGGGGCCGCAGTCTTCGCTGTTGTCTACTATCGCCCCAGGCATCTTGTGGTTGGGCGCGCTGCTGGCCTGTTTGCTGTCGCTGGATCGCCTGCTGGCGCTGGATTGGGAAGACGGTTCGCTGGACCTGTTGGCCACCGCGCCGCTGCCGCTGGAATCGGTGGTTTCGATCAAGGCACTGGCCCATTGGCTGACCACCGGCCTGCCGTTGGTTCTGGCCGCGCCGTTTTTGGGCGTGCTGCTGAACCTACCGGTGCCGGGGTTCTTCTGGCTGGTGATTTCTCTCCTGATAGGCACTCCGGCCATGAGCGTCATCGGCACCTTCGGCGCGGCCCTGACCGTGGGCTTGAAACGCGGCGGGCTGCTGCTGTCACTGCTGGTATTGCCACTTTACGTGCCGACCCTGATCTTCGGTGCCGAGGTCGCGCGCCGTGGGGCAACGGGGATGGAGACTCAAACGCCACTGCTGATGCTGGCGGGGATCACGGCGGCCACGATTGCCCTTTTGCCCTTTGCCAGCGCAGCCGTCTTGCGCATCAACCTTCGGTGACGCGTTCAAACTTTGACCAATGTCAATTGAGAACGCACCCGACTCGGACTAGATAAGGCCCATGTCTATCGCAGCCAAAGCCAACGCCCTCTGGGAATACGCCAACCCGCGCAAGTTCCTTGCCACCAGCGAACGGGTGATGCCGTTTTTCTGGGTGACCTCGCTTGCGTGCATCGTGGTCGGACTGGTCTGGGGGTTCTTCTTCACGCCGGATGATTACAAGCAGGGGTCTACCGTCAAGATCATTTACCTGCACGTGCCCGCGGCGCTGATGGCGATCAATTGCTGGCTGATGATGCTGGCAACCTCTCTGGTCTGGTTGGTGCGGCGTCACCATGTCAGCGCGCTGGCGGCCCGTGCGGCGGCCCCCATTGGCATTGTCATGACGCTGATCGCACTGGCGACCGGGGCAATCTGGGGCCAGCCGATGTGGGGCACATGGTGGGCCTGGGATCCGCGCCTGACCTCGTTCCTGATCCTGTTCCTGTTTTATCTGGGCTACGTTGCGCTGTGGGAAGCCATCGAAGACCCCGATACAGCTGCTGATCTGACCTCGGTCCTTTGTCTTGTTGGCTCGGTCTTTGCGCTCCTCAGCCGCTATGCGGTGAATTTCTGGAATCAGGGCCTGCATCAAGGCGCGTCGGTAATGCGCGCGGCGGCTGTGACCGGGGCTGATACCGAAGAGAAAGTCAGCAACATCTATTTCTACCCGCTGCTGCTGTGCATCGTCGGGTTCGTGCTTCTGTTCATCGCGCTGGTTCTGTATCGCACCGGCACGGAAATCCGGGCGCGCCGGATCAAGGCGCTTTTGGCGCGGGAGAGGGTAAACGGATGATCCCTGATCTTGGAAAGTATGCAGATACGGTTCTGTGGTCCTATGCAGCCTCGATTGCACTGCTGGCGCTGCTGATCGTGTTCAGCATTGCGCGCGGGCGCAAGGTTCGGGCCGAAATGGAGAAGGTCGAACAAAGGATGACGCGCAATGGCTAAGATCTCGCCCCTGATGATTGCGCCTCCGGTGATTTTCGGCCTGTTTGCGGTCGCGGCATTGGTGCAATTGCAAGATGGGTCAGATGATACTCTGCCATCGGCCCGTCAGGGCCAGCCTGCGCCGCCTGTTGTTTTGACCGAGTTTCCGGGCAAGACTATGTTCGATGATGCGACCCTGCGCGATGGCGAGGTCAAGCTGGTCAACTATTGGGCCAGCTGGTGCGCGCCCTGCCGCGCTGAACATCCGAACCTAGAGACGTTGTCCCAGGAGGGCATTCCCGTCTACGGCATTAACTACAAGGATTCACTGGACAATGCCGAAGCGTTCCTTACTGATCTTGGCGACCCCTACGAAGCCATCGGACGGGATGAGCAAGGGCGCATGGCGCTGGACTGGGGTCTGTATGGAGTGCCCGAAACCTACGTGATCGATGGTGAAGGCACGATCATCTTGCGATTTGCCGGGCCGATCACCCAGCGCGTGATCGAAAGCACCATCCGGCCCGCGCTAGAAAAAGCAGGTCAGTAAATCGGACCGTTACTAAGCTGAGCGTGCCTGCTGCACGCGCATTGTTTCTGGACGGTAGCAAGGATCGATACGAACCGATCAAAAGCCCCGGCTCATCGGCCGGGGCTATGTTTTTTTAACCAGCTTTTGCCAGGTTTCTCAGCACGTATTGCAGTACGCCGCCGTTCTCGATGTATTCGATCTCGGGTGCGGTATCGATGCGGCACTTGAGGAGGATAGTCGTCTCGGCGCCGTCGGCATAGGTGATGGTGCAGGGCACCTCTTGCAGCGGTTCGACCGAGTCGAGGCCGTGGATTGAGACGGTCTCATCCCCCTTTAGCCCCAGCGATTTGCGATTGTCGCCACCAGTGAATTCAAACGGGATCACCCCCATGCCGACCAGGTTCGAGCGATGGATACGCTCAAAGCTCTCGGCGATCACGGCCTTCACGCCCAGCAACGCGGTGCCTTTGGCGGCCCAGTCACGGGACGAGCCTGCGCCGTATTGCTCGCCGCCAAAGACCACCAGCGGCGTGCCCTGCGCCTGATAGTCCATCGACGCGTCATATATCGAGGTCTGCTCGCCATCCGGCCCCTTGGTATAGCCACCCTCGACGCCATCCAGCATCTCGTTCTTGATGCGGATATTGGCGAAGGTGCCGCGCATCATGACCTCGTGGTTGCCCCGGCGCGAACCGTAGGAGTTGAATTCACGTGGTTGCACCTGACGGTCCATCAGATACTTGCCCGCAGGCGAGGTGGTCGCAAAGGACCCGGCGGGCGAGATGTGGTCGGTGGTGACCATATCGCCCAGAATGGCAAGAACCTTGGCGCCTTCGATATTCGAGATCGTGCCCGGCTCAGGCCCCATGCCCTGAAAATAGGGCGGATTCTGGATGTAGGTAGAAGTAGGCGGCCAGTCATAAGTTTCCTGTTGCGGAACCTCGACCTCTCGCCATTTCTCGTCGCCCTTGAAGACATCGGCATATTTCGACTGGAAGGCGTCACGGGTGACGGTCTGTTCGACCAGTTCCGCAATCTCGCTTTGGGTCGGCCAGATGTCCTTCATGAAGACGTCATTGCCATTCTTGTCTTGACCAATCGGTTCGGATGTCAGGTCAATGTCCATGGTGCCGGCCAGCGCGTAGACGACCACCAGCGGTGGCGACGCCAGATAGTTTGCGCGCACGTCCGGGGAAATCCGGCCTTCGAAGTTGCGGTTGCCTGACAGGACCGATGTGGCAACCAGATCGCCCTCGGCAATGGCTTCGCTGATTTCTTTCTGAAGCGGGCCCGAATTGCCGATACAGGTGGTGCAACCATAGCCGACAAGGTTAAACCCAATGGCATCCAGATGTTGCTGCAGGCCAGCCGCCTCGAGGTACTCCGACACGACCTGCGAGCCAGGGGCCAGAGATGTTTTAACCCAGGGCTGACGGTTCAGGCCCAGCTCATGCGCTTTTTTCGCCACCAGACCGGCGCCGATCATCACGTAAGGGTTCGAGGTGTTGGTGCAAGAAGTGATCGACGCGATCACGACCTTGCCCGACTCCATGCCGTATTCTTCACCTTTGACTTCGACCTGCTTACCCATCGGGCGTTTGAAGGTTTTTTCCATTTCGTTCAGGAAGGCCGCCTTTGCGTCAGTCAGGGCAACATAGTCCTGAGGGCGTTTCGGACCCGAGATCGCGGGCACGATGGTGCCCATGTCCAGCGACAGTGTGTCGGTGTAGATGGGCGCATAGTTCTCATCGCGCCAGAAGCCGTTCTCCTTGGCATAAACTTCGACCAATGCCAGACGATCCTCATCACGTCCGGTATTGCGCATGTAGCGCAGTGTCTCACCGTCGATCGGGAAGAAGCCACATGTCGCGCCGTATTCGGGGGCCATGTTGGCGATGGTCGCGCGGTCGGCGAGCGGCAGGCGGTCCAGACCTTCGCCGAAAAACTCGACGAACTTCCCAACTACACCCTTTTCGCGCAGCATCTCGACCACTTTTAGAACCAGATCAGTTCCGGTGGTTCCTTCGACCATAGAGCCGGTCAGCTCAAAGCCCACGACCTCGGGGATAAGCATCGAGATCGGCTGACCCAGCATTGCGGCTTCAGCCTCGATCCCGCCCACGCCCCAGCCCAGAACGGCCATGCCGTTGACCATGGTGGTATGGCTGTCGGTGCCGACCAGCGTGTCGGGGTAGGCGACCTCTTCGCCGTTCTGATCAGTGTCGGTCCAGACTGTCTGGGCTAGATATTCAAGGTTAACTTGGTGGCAGATACCGGTGCCGGGGGGGACAACGCGGAAGTTGTTGAACGCCGACTGGCCCCATTTCAGGAACTGGTACCGCTCCATGTTCCGCTCATATTCCCGATCCACATTCATCTGGAAGGCGCGCGGATTACCAAATTCGTCGATCATAACCGAGTGGTCGATGACCAGATCCACCGGGTTCAACGGATTAATCTTTTGCGCGTCACCACCCAACCCCTTGATCCCATCCCGCATTGCAGCCAGATCGACCACTGCGGGAACGCCGGTAAAATCCTGCATCAACACGCGTGCTGGTCGATAGGCGATCTCGCGCGGGTTCTTGCCACCATTGACTGCCCATTCGCCGAACGCCTTGATGTCATCGACCGAGACGGAAAAGCCGTCATCCTCAAACCGGAGCATATTTTCCAGCACTACTTTCAACGCGGCAGGGAGTTTCGAAAAATCGCCCAATCCGGCTTCTTGCGCGGCGGGAATCGAATAAAAAGAAATGGATTTGCCATTCACGTTCAGGTTGCGGCGTGTCTTGGCGGTGTCCTGTCCGACTGTTATGGGCATGTGTTGGCTCCCTCTCAAATGACTTGGGTAACGGGGTTCGCTAATAGCAATCTTTATTACCTTTCGCCCCGGTTCAAGGACCAAGGTGCGCAAATGCGGTTTGGTGCCACCGCTTCATGCACCGGTGAAGGAAGGGGCGGTTTCAAGAAACCTTGATTGGAGGGTGAGGCCCAAAGAGTTTAAACCATTCAGGTGCCTTATCGGTCGCAAACAGAAAAATAATCAGCCTGAGGTCAAACATGCTTAGATCCGCCGTCATTGCCACCGCGCTTTCTCTTGCTCTTTCTGTGCCAGCGGCGGCTGACAACAACCCCGTGGTGGTCGAGTTGTTTACTTCGCAGGGCTGTTCGTCCTGTCCTCCGGCCGACCGGCTGATGCATGACCTTGCCAAACGCGATGATGTGATCGGTCTGGCCTTGCATGTGGACTATTGGGATTACATCGGTTGGGAGGACGAATACGCCAACCCCAATCACACCCAACGCCAGCGAGCTTATGCGCGTCAGGGCGGGCGCTCGATGATCTATACGCCGCAGATGGTGATAAACGGCCAGCATGACGTGGTCGGCGCGCAATCGCGCGAGCTGGAGCGTTTGATCAAGGCGCATCTGACGGCCGCACCCGAGGCAGAAGTTGTGGCAACCCGGTCCGGCGATGAGGTGACCATCAATGTCACCCCGGTCGAGTTGTCCGCAGGTGAGGCGTTTGATGTTAGGGTCGTACAATACTCCCCGATGCGCCACGCTTCGATCCGGCGAGGAGAACTGGCCGGGCATGAGCTGGACTATGCCAATGTCGTGGAGTCCTGGCAGTTGGCCGGGCAGTGGGACGGGGCCGCGCCGCAACAGTTTTCCGCTGAGTTGCCCTCGGACCTTCCGACGGTTGTTCTGGTGCAGAGGATCGAACACGGCCCGATCGTTGCTGCCGCCAGGGTCAAATGATCAGGGCATGTCCTCGGGCTGCACGCCCAGCCCGTTCCAGGCTTTCCAGCGCCTGTGAATCCAGAACCACTGACCCATATGCTGCCGGACCACAGCCTCTAGGTCATCATTGGTGAACTGGGTCATGGTTTTCGGATCGGTATGCGGAACGGGATCGTGCAGCACGATCTCAAAATCAATGCCATTGGGCTGGCGAATAGCGTAGCAGGGGATCAGCTCGGCCTTGTATTTCATCGCTAGCTCTGCGTTCAGAACCGAAGTGACTGCGGGTTTTCCGAAAAACGTCAGTTCCTCTCCGCCATGGGCATGAAGGTCCGAGACGATGGCGATGATGCCGCTTTTCTTTAGCGAACGTACCATTTCAACCATGCCGCGACGGCCCTGTTCGAACATGGGTGCGCCGGTTTTATAGAACGCATCCACATAAGCTTCGTTGAAATACGGGTTTGCCATACGGCGATACAGGCACCCGATCGGCTTGCCGCTGCGGGCCTGAAGGGCAATGCGGGCGGCCAGGTAGTGGCCGAAATGCGCCGTAATCATCATCACCGGGCGTCCCTCGGCCACGGCCGCGTCAAAGGCGGCAACACCGGGGCCAGAGATTTTGGCAGTGCTCTGACGCTCGGTGAATCCTTCGGGCGAGAAATGCTCCATGATCGCGCGGCCCGCATTGTCGGGAACGGCGCGGCAGATGCGCTTTACCTCGGCGTCCGACAGGTCGGGGCAAGTCAGTTTAAGGTTCCTGCGCACGCGCTCGGTAAACCCGACCAGCGGAGCGAGGCCGCGTACGATGGTCCCCATCGTTGCGATGCGCAATTCATAGGGCAGCAAGCGCATCGCGCCGATCACGCCTTTCAGAAACAGACCGGTGACATAATACTTTCGAAGTGCCCCGCGGCTTAGTTCCGACTTTTCGACGGGCATAATCTGGTCTCACCGGCTGTTGCGAATTGCCGGGTCAGACATACAAGGCACATTCCCTGACCACAAGCGTTCCAATGGCTTGAGCCGTTCGCCTAGTCTTCACTTTCTTCTTCGATCAGCGTTATTGTCCCTCCATCCACAAGGGCACGGATTGCGCCCACGATCTTCGCCATCGCTTCTTCGGCGTCGGATTGCTTGACCTTTCCACCTTCCGAGACCTCTTCACGCAGGTTATCTGCCATCCGCGTGGACATGTTGGACAACATGAATTCGGCCGCGGTCTTGTCGTCATCCACCACAGCGCCTGCCAGTGCGGTGACCAGATCGACCTGATCAACTCCGCGCAGAATCGCGGGGACGTCGCGGGGTAGGATCCGGGATGGAATATGCGCAAAAGTAAAGATCGAACGGCGCACGACGCTGGCGAAATCCGAATCCTCCTCGTCCAGCGCGGTGAGCAGACCGTCCCGGGTGGATGCCGCCGATTGGTTCAGGATCGCACCCACCCTTGCGCCAGGACCATCCGAAAAGGCCTGAGACGGGCGCTGATCCAATTGCGCCGCCAGCGACCAGCCGATCCGCTCGACCGCTTCGGGGGTGACATTAGCGGTTTTCGAGATTGCATAGGTGATCCGTCGTGCGACCGGGCCGGGTAGGTGACCCAATAGTTGTGCGGCCTTCGCGGTCTCCAGTTTGGACAGCATCACGGCGGCAATCTCGGTGCTTTCCGCCTGCGCTATCACTGCGAGTTCCTCGGTAGGGATTTCACGCAGGCGCTGCCACGGATCACCGATTTGGCGCACCCCGGCAACTTTGCGCAGCCGCGCCGCCGTGGCCGAACCAATCTTACCATCCACCGCATCTAGCGCCCCCGCCAGACCATGCGGGAAGGACAGGCCGACGCTGTCCAGCGCCTCGGCAAATTCCTGTGCCACGGCATCCAGAGTGATGCGATCGACAAGACCCATCCGACCCAGTTGATGAGTCAGTTTCTCCTGCAGATCATCGGGAAGCTCTTCCAGCGGGATGTCAGCACCTTCATTCAGCAAAAGTCTCACAACGATGGCGGCCTTCTGCCGGTTGCTGAGGGCACGGGGAACGACACGCGGCGCTCCGTCCTTCTGATCTGCTACCGAAGCCGCCCCCGGTGCCACCTGTACTAAAGTGTTCGTATCCTGCATCTGCCTGCGGTGCCAAAGTTGCGTTCTACAGGCAGAGTACGGAGAGTCGGGTAAAGAAAGACTGAAGTTTAGTAGTTATAAGTCAGCCCGGTTCGGATCGCCTCGCGTAGGGACGCCTCGGCCCAGGTGCCTTCACCACCACGCGCCTTAATCTCGCGCCACTGCTCGATGGCCAGATCGGTCTTCCCCTCGGTCACAAATCCCTGACCCATATAGCTGCGGGCAAGGATGTTGTCGGGGTTAGACTCGATGGCGTTGGTGTAGAAGATATTGGCCAGCTCAAGCTCGCCCATCTTGCGGTAGGTGAAACCCCAATAGGTCAGTACACGATCGTCGTCCTGATCCATGATACGCAGAATGTCCTGCGCATTCTCGAACTGTCCATCATAGGCCAACTCGCGTACCGCGTCGTACAGCTCATCCTGGGTGAAGTTGGTCTTGTTCGGTTTGACGCAGCGCCCTGCATCTTTGTCATAGACGCGGCCGAACAGGCATTTCTTTGTCGTGTTGGTCGGTTTTGGCGGGGTGGTGGCACCGCCACCGCCGGCCGCATACAGGGCCGGTGTGAAGGCAAAGGTCTGAAGGGCAATAGCTGAAACTAATACGAGGCGCATTTTCCTACTCCGTTCTTAAAGCTGCTCTGATCAAGCATAGCGCGATCTGATAAAAAGCTAACAATCGGCTGCTCGCTTTTATTCACAGGTAGGAAAGAATTTCTCAGCTATTGACGATTTCTTCGCAGTTCTGAGAATCTGCGTCCCAATAAGTGCCCGGTGCGCAGGATTGGGTTTGTTTGGAATGGCCACTGCAGGCCAGAGCGACGGATGCGGAACATCCAAGGACCAAAGCGCAGATAAGCGTGCGGATCATGTTGTTTCTCCTGTTCGGAAATACCCGCGCACTATAGACGATTTTGCCCGTGTTGGCAAAAGACAAAGGCCCGGATCGCATCGTGCAACCCGGGCCTCTTTGAACCGCTTGGTCGGTCAGGAATTATTCGCCGAAGACGCGGGCGAAAATCGTGTCGACGTGCTTGGTGTGATAGCCGAGGTCGAATTTCTCTTCGATCTCTTCGGGGCTCAGCGCAGCAGTTACGTCGGCGTCCGCCAGCAATTCCTCTTTGAAATCGGTGCGGTGTTCCCAAACCTTCAGCGCGTTGCGCTGAACCATGGCATAGGCATCTTCGCGGCTGACACCAGCTTGGGTCAGCGCCAGAAGCACCCGCTGGCTCATGACCAAACCGGGGAACTTGTTCATGTTCTCGATCATGTTCTCGGGGAAGATCAGCATCTTGTCGATCACACCGGTCAGACGGGCCAGCGCAAAATCCAGCGTGATCGTGGCATCCGGCCCGATCATGCGTTCGACCGAGGAATGCGAGATATCGCGCTCGTGCCAGAGAGCTACATTCTCCATCGCCGGGATCACCGCTGCACGCACCATACGTGCCAGACCGGTCAGGTTCTCGGTCAGCACCGGGTTTTTCTTGTGCGGCATCGCCGAGGAGCCCTTTTGACCCATCGAGAAGAACTCGGCCCCTTCCAGCACCTCGGTCCGCTGCATGTGGCGGATTTCGATGGCGACGTTTTCGATGCTGCTGGCGATGACGCCCAGCGTGGCGAAAAACGCGGCGTGGCGGTCGCGCGGGATGACCTGCGTGCTGATCGGCTCGGGCACCAGACCCAGCTTGTCGCAGACATGTTCCTCGACCTGAGGGTCGATATTGGCAAAGGTGCCGACCGCGCCGCTGATCGCGCCGGTGGCGATCTCGGCACGCGCATCGCGCATCCGGGACAGGTTGCGGTCCATCTCGGCGTAGAAGCGGGCAAAGGTCAGGCCCATTGTGGTTGGCTCGGCGTGGATGCCGTGGCTGCGACCGATGCGGACGGTGTCCTTGTGTTCAATCGCGCGGCGCTTCAGAGCGGCCAGCAGACCTTCAAGATCGGCGATCAGCAGGTCTGCGGCACGGGTGAGCTGCACATTGAAGCAGGTGTCCAAAACGTCCGAGCTGGTCATGCCCTGGTGGACAAAACGGGCCTCTTCACTGCCGACATGTTCGGCCAAGTGAGTGAGGAAGGCGATGACGTCGTGTTTGGTGACGGCTTCGATTTCATCAATACGCGCCACGTCGAATTCCACGTCCTTGGCTTTCCACACGGCCTCGGCATTTTCACGCGGGATCACGCCCAGATCGGCCATGGCGTCGCAGGCGTGGGCTTCGATCTCGTACCAGATGCGGAACTTGGATTCGGGCGACCAGATGGCGACCATATCAGGGCGGGAATAACGTGGGATCATTGGCGGCTGCACCTTATCGTAATTTGGCAGGAGGCGATGCCGCGGGGTTTAAACGCACCCGCACAAGGGAACAAGACACGAGTGCGCAGATGAGACGGTTTGCCCTGATTTTGACGCTTTCAATCGAGCTTTTGGCCGTCCGGGGACGTCAACTGACCAAAAATAGAATTCCAGAGAGCTGGTAGAAAAACTGGTATTAAGGCAGGTCGTTTTGCGCGGCTGTGGGTGCCAGATGAGTTTCGGCTCTCTTCCCGAGACACCGAGGGATTCAGGTCCGAGTATGAGAGGCTGGACAAGCCCGGCCAGAAGCGGGCAATCTGATGTCAATGAAATCATCAGGTTATTGAGATATGCGTTTTTTTTCTGGCTCTTCCTTGGCTGCGTGCGCCGCCCTTTGGCTTGGGGTTGCGGCACCGGCCTCGGCGGACACCCCGATCACCTATACCGATGCTGGGCGCGCGTTGTTCAGTTTAGCGGTACCCGACTTCTGGGCTGTGCGCACTGGCGGCCCGCGCGAGATCGAGGACACCGAACTGGGGGACCCGCGTGCCGTAGCGCGCGTTATGGGTTTGCGGCCGGTGACAGATGACAATGTCTGGATGGGGTTCGTCTCTCCGGCGGGCGTCGCTTCGATTGAGGGCGGTTTGCGGTATCTGGAGGACATCGACAAGTTTCTGGTCAATGAGCCGACGGTCTCAAGCACCACCGACACTCGGATTGGCGGGTTGCCTGCGCGTGTGATCCGCGGCACCGGCATCCGGGACGGGCGCGGCATCAACTTCACGGCTACTGTGATCGACCTGCCAAAGGGGCGCGTGGCCGTTGTCGTGGCGATCCTGCGCGACGGTGCCGATCCAGCCTATGCCGACGTTCTGAACGATGTTTTCGCGTCGTTCCGTGCATTGCAGTAAGGAGAGGCGCTGATGACCACCAAACCGATCAAACGCCTGTTTCTTGCGCTGGGTCTTGGAGCCGCGAGTTTTTCCCTGTCGGCCTGTGATGGTGTCACGGTTGGGGTCGGGTATGGTTATGACCCGTTCTATGACTCGATGCTGTGGAACGACTATTACCACGATGTAGATGTGGATATTGATATCGACAGACCGGTACGACCGAACCCGCCCGGGGCTAAGCCACCGGTGCGGCCTAAACCGCCGATCGCCAAACCTCCAGCCCGACCGCGCCCCCCTGTGGCGCGACCGCCCGTTGCTCGGCCGCCCATTCATCGCCCGTCGCCGCGTCGATAGCGTTTTCGGGTCAGGCCAGCAATTCCGTTGTGATATGGGCTGATCCTTCCAGCGTTCTGTGAACGGGGCATTTGTCTGCGATTTCCAGCAGCCGCGCGCGCTGTGCCTGATCCAACGGGCCTTCAAGCCGGATTTTGCGGCGGAATTGGTCGATCTTGCCGTCTCCGGCCAATCCGGCATCCTGCCCGTGTACCTTGTTGTGGCAGACATCGACAGTGATGCCCGTCAGAGGCCACTGCTTGCGCCGCGCATACATGCGGATCGTCATCGACGTACAAGCCCCCAAACCCGAAGATACGAACCCGTAAGGCGACATACCTTTGTCGGTTCCGCCATACGAGGCAGGCTCATCCGCCACCGCGTGGTGTCGCGGGCCGGACTGGATGTCCTGCAGGAACCCCGAAGGATCAACCTCGGTCACGCGTACTACGCCCTCGGGCGCGCCGGGGGGCGGTGCGGGTGGGCTGAGGGGAATATAGCGCGTCACCCATGCTGCAATCACATCGGCTGCGTATTCAGCGTCCGAGGCGCGGGTGATCAGGTGATCGGCATCGTCCAAGGTGACAAAGCTCTTGGGGTGTTTGGCGGCCAGAAAGATGGTGCTGGCATTGTCGATGCTGACGGTTTCGTCGCGCGGTGCGTGCAGGATCAGCAGCGCCGCTTTCAGGTCGGCAATCGCCTGGGTCAGAGCGGATTCCGAAATGTCGTCGACAAAGGCCTTGCCAATGCGAAAGGGGCGGCCCCCCAGCATGACCTCGGCCGATCCATCCTGTTCGATCTGGGGCAGGGCGCCCTCGAAATGATGGGCGACATGGCCGGGATCGGCGGGCGCGCCGAGCGTGACCACCGCCTTGACGCTGGGTATACCTGCCCGCGCTCGCAGAACCGCAGCGCCGCCCAGGGAATGGCCGATCAGCAGGGCCGGGGCCATGTCGCGCCCGGCCAGATAATGCGCGGCGGCAATCAGGTCTTCGACATTCGAGGTAAAGGTGGTGTTGGCGAACTCTCCGCCCGAATGCCCGAGCCCGGTGAAATCAAAACGTAAAACGGCAATACCCATCGCGGCAAGCCGGGCGGCGATGCGACGAGCGGCCGGGATGTCCTTGGAGCAGGTAAAGCAATGCGCAAACAACGCGGTTGCCAGCACCGGCCCATCGGGCAGATCAAGGCGTGCAGCCAACTGGTTGCCGTCGTGACCGGCAAAGGTAATGCGTTCGGTGGGCATGGTTATTCCTTACGTGTCGGGATGAATCCAATACTGTGTACTTCGATCTGGCGGCTCAACCCCAATGTAAGACGCGTCACGGGAAGGTGAGTGAGGAGTATATGAATTAGTGGATTTGACGCTTCGCTGAGGGGGTTCAATGTTTGTGATGAAAGATCCATCAAATATTCGTTTTAACTATTCATCATGAACCCGCATGTATTAGCCACCGCAGGTTTTCAGCCAAGGAGGCTAACATGGCACATACCGCATCTGCCCCGCGTGGCGCAGTTTTTCGCCCCGACCTTTTGATCGTCATCGTCCTGACCGGAGTCCTGGGATTCACGCTGGGTCAGAACTGGCCGACGGTATCAACCACAGCCGAAGCCACCATCCCGTCTGAGGACTGGCACGGAAACGTGCGCCGCTCAACCTGGCCGGATTGAGGCTTTACACCTGTCCCATCAGCTGCGGATCGAACGGATAGGTCGTGAGGTTCTCATACCCGTCCTCGGTGATCAAAACCTGATCCTCAAGCTTGATCGAGAAGTCGCCGCCAACCTCTCCGACGGCGGCTTCGACACACAGGACCATGCCGGGCTCGAGCGGATAATCGTAAGAGCCCGCCACCGCCTTATCCGGATAAGCGACCAGCGGCCATTCATCACACAGGCCGACGCCGTGCATCAGGCAGCCATATTTCTGCGCCTGAAACTTGTCGTCCAGTTTATGTGCGTTGGCGGTCAGTTCAGGGATCATCACGCCGGGTTTCAACATCTCCATATTGGTCATGATGTGTTCATGGGCGTGCTGCATGGCATAGACCATGTCGGGGCGAGGTTTCTGATCCCCGATCCACCATGTGCGAGAGATGTCGATACAGATGCCGTAAGATCCGATCAGGTCGGTATCAAAAGCGATGATCTCATTCTTCTGCGTGATCCGTGGCCCGCATTCTTGAAACCACGGGTTGGTGCGCTGCCCCGAGGCCAGCAGGCGGGTTTCGATCCATTCTCCGCCGCGGCGGATGTTCTCGGCATGAAGAACTGCCCAAATATCATCTTCCGAGGTCTTGCCGTCGCCCACTTTGGCGCGGGCAAACTTCTCCATCTCGGCCACGGCGGTTTCGCAGGCGTGATTTGCGCAGCGCATCGCCAGAATCTCATCCGGGCCTTTGACAGCGCGGGTTTTTTCGGTGACCTCTTCGCCCTCCATGATCTCGAATCCCTGCGCCTCCAATGCGCGCAAGCCGTGCAGCATGATCTTGTCGACGGCCAGACGTTTGTTGTCGCCGCCATGTTCCTCGATCAGCAGCCGCACTTCGTTCGAGAACGCATCGGCTGCCACATCCACCTTGTCGCCCCTGTCGAAGTAAAACAGATCCGCGCCTGACCGCTGTTCGCGGACCAACGGGTTGAATTTGGACAGGAAGGGTGAGTTCTTATAGTCCCAGATGACCATATAGCCATCAGCACACAGCAACACTGCGCGGAACGGGTTATGAGTGTTCCACAGCTGCATGTTTGTACTGTCGGTGGCGTAACGGATGTTGAGAGGATCAAACATCAACAACCCGCCAAAGCCCCGGTCAACGATGGCCCTGGTCAGGCGTTTCCACCGGTGTTCCCGCATCCGGGCCAGGTCGGGCAGAGCCAGCCCGGCGGCCTCCCATTCCGCAAAGGCCAACTGTGTCGGACCGATCTCGATCCGGTCGTTGTCGTTTGGGGTCCCGTCGCCCAGTGTTGTGCCCTTGGTCGGGTCGATTTTGCGGTTGTCGCGGTAATGCCGGTTCATGGTGGGTCTCCCTGCCTGAGTTTTAGCGTGAAGAATCATTTCCCAAGCGTCTTGAAGGTTTGCGACGGCGCATCCGTCGCTTTTGGGCCGACAATCGGGTGAACAGGTGTTAGGTCGATGTCATGACGATCCTGCAGACCTCAATCCCTTATGACCCGTTAATGCCGCGCCCGTTGCCGGGAATCCAACCGGCAAGCATGGACGACTGGCTGCATTGCGATGATGCGTTTGCCGGGCAGATGCAGCGGCGCGAGGCGCTTTTGAAGAAGCGGCGACCGGATGTTCTTGCGCTGGACCCCGCAACTGAACCTGCGGCGCAGGAACTTTTGGACCTGGTTCTGGAGCACGCCTATCCTGGCAGTACAGATCAGGTTTTCCGTCCGGACGGGCAGGTCGTCGAAATCGACCACACACGCCCGCTGGATACGTTGTGTCGTCTGGTTCAGGAGGATTTCTGCATCCTGCAAAAGCACCGGGATGAACACGTCCTGACCGGTGCCATTCTGTGTTTTCCCGCCAGTTGGTGCTTGTCGGAAAAGTTCATGCGACCATTAATCGATATTCACATCCCGGTGTCCGGCTACGACGCCAATATTGCGCGGCGGGTGCAGCGCCTGTTTGACGGGATACAACCGGGGCGGCCGCTCTGGCGGTTCAATGCTTTGTGGTATGAAGATGCCGAACTGCACCAACCCCGCAGCGCCAATGACCGGCGCGAGGTTGGCGATCCGGGGGCTGCCCGGTTCCTGCGCAGCGAACGTCAGACATTGTTGCGCCTGCCGGAAACGCGGGCGGTGGTATTTACGATCCATACCTACGTGTTGGAGGCGCAGCGCCTGTACAAAACGGAAAACCCCGCCTGATGGCGGGGCCTCCTAGGAGGGTATTGAAGTTGAGTTCTACATGCCCAACGCATTGGCGACACCAGCGAAAGCTCCGCTTGTGCTGAGAGCGGAGATTGCGACGGTGTAGGCAAGAACCTGAGTGTTCAGGCGAAAATCTTCGCCCCTGATCAGGTTCACCGCGGCCACAGAGACCGCAATGGGTACTGACACGCTGGCCACGGCCCCGGTCAATCCCCAACTGGATAGTCGAAGGATATCACTGGGTTTTTCGTAGTTGAGGGGTCGCGTGTCCTTGTCCCCATCAGTAGGCTGCTCGTTAGTATCTGTCCGAAAAGCGATGCTGAGCAACTGCTCATCAGACAGCTGGATCGGCCGGGCTGCTGGTGTCAGCGCCTTTTTTTGTGGCTCTTCCAGGTTCTCTTCGTCAGATATGTTCAGCCCCGCGAACGGGCCTGTCACTGCCTCGAAAATCTGTTTTCTGTTTCGTTGTTTTGAAGGCGCCAAAGTGTCGAAAGCGCTCATGAATTGTTCAACGGTCAGAATGGTGTTGGGCGACAGCCACTCGACACGCTGCGTCGCGCAGATGTCAACCATCCGATACAGGACGACCACCAGCATGAGCTCGGAGATTTCGCTGTCATCCAACAACGGAGATACCGGTGAAAGCGTGATCGTCAGCCGGTTCTTCGGCAGTGTCACGACTGGTCTGTTCACTGTCTTTAGCCCCGCAGCACGGTCCAAGCGCCCGAACCGGTCTTCTGCGGCGACCACCTGAGTGTCCAACGTGAGGCGAACCAAATACTGGCTGGATACGATGCTGGCCTCGGTCTCGCTCAGCACGTTTTTGCGTTCGACCAAGTGGCCATAGTCTCCCAAAGTCGTTGCAACGATGGCGCCGAAACGCTCAATCGCGCCCTCGGTTTCCCCGTTGAACTGAAGACCGCCGTGATAGCTGTGCTGCGAAGTCACCACGCATTCCTTTGTCGTATCTTGTCCTGAGAAACAGGTTAACAACGGATCTGGGGCAGAATTTGGCGAAAATGGAAAAAAAAGAAAAATCAGAAGGATTGATTACTCATTGGAAACCTAGACATTTTAGCGGCCACTTAAGATCTGTGGCAATAATGTGGCCGGATTGCGGTGGCTTGGCGTTGGAAAATGGTGCGTCTCACCCGTCGATTCGGGCAGCCATGATTGCAATGGATTGCTGATAGACCGAGGCTGCGTTCCATTCCTGAATCACCTTGAAATTGGGTTGCCCCAGTTGATAGCCGCGCCCCGGTTTCCAACCTTTTTGACGAAGAAAATTCGCTGTTGAGGCTAACGCATCGGTCATGTTGTAGAAATCCACGCGGCCGTCGCCGGTGGCATCAACCCCATAGGCTAGTGCATTGCCTGGTAGAAACTGAGTGTGCCCCAATTCGCCGTGCTTCGCCCCCTTGGTGGCCGTCGTAATGCTGCCTTGATCGACCAGTTTCAGTGCCCCGATGGCATGGGGGATAAAGAACTCGGATCGGCGACAATCATAGGCCAGTGTCGTAATTGCGGAAACAACCTGACTGTCGCCCATAAAGTTCCCGAATCCGGTTTCCATTCCGTGAATGGCGATCAGCACACCGCTGGGGACACCGTATTGTCGTTCCAGAGCGGCGTAGAATTGCGGGTTGCGCGCCTTGCGCTTGCGCCCCTGCGCCACGATAGTATCGGCACCGCGCACTCGCATGAATTTGTCCAGGGAATACTTGAAGCTTTTTTGGTTGCGGTCCGCCGCGATAGTGCGCGTGGCATATTGGGTTTGCGCCAAGGCTTGCAGCCCCTTCTTTTTCACACCGGCCCGCTTGGCTTGCCTTGCGAAATCCTGCTTCCAGGACTCGAAGCCGCTGCTGGTGTTGCCGCAGGGGGCAGCGGTAGCAAGCGTTGGTAAGGACAGGGCGAAAATCAAGGCAAATCGAAACATCAGCGAAATCCGGTCAAACAATGGCTAAGATTAAGGGTAAGCTGCATCTTGCGATCCGCAAAGCAGTTAATACAGGTCCAGCTCTCCGGTATTTTTCATAGACTCGAACCACTCCTCGGGCGTTTTGTCGATTTTGGCGTGTTTGACCATCATCGCGTTCATATTCGGTAGGTTCGACGAATCCGGCCATTTTTCCGGCTGCCACAGGTTCGAACGGACGACGCATTTGGGGCAATGGGCGAACACCGTTTTGACAAGGATAAGCAGGGCCAGCTTGGGCGCATGATCCTTCACTGCCATCCCGTTCAACAACTCAGGATCGGCGCAGATCCGGGCGACGCCGCGAATGCGCAATGTTTCCATCTTGCCGGGGACAAAAAAGATCAGGCTGACGCGCGGGTCCAGCAGGACGTTATGAAAGGTGTCCACGCGCTTGTTGCCTGGGCGGTCCGGGATGGCGATCAGCGTATCCGAAATGACCTGAACGAAACCTGCCGGGTCTCCGCGCGGCGAAATATCCAGATGCCCGCCCGGATTGGCCGAAGCGATCAGGCAAAATGGTGAGGCCGCGATAAAGTCGCGGCACATCTGATCCAGCGCCGATATTTCCTTGGCGAGGATCTGGGGCAGAGGGGCACCGGTTATTCGCTCGAGTTCTTCTGCCGAAGTCACGAAGTTCGAGAATTGCGAGAAGGGGTCGTCAGTTCGCATTGAATCTCTCCTGACCGGAATGGTCACAAATGTGTAAGATTGTGCCAAACGAAACAAGGGCGCCCGATTGGACGCCCTTGCAGATGAAAACCCGGAACCGGATTAGCAGCTGTAGTACATGCCGTATTCAACCGGGTGTGGGGTGTGCTCGTAGGTTTCAACCTCTTCCATCTTCAGTGCTATGTAGCCGTCGATCTGGTCTTTGGTGAACACGTCGCCCTGCAGCAGGAAGTCGTGATCCGAAGCCAGCGCTTCCAGAGCCTCGCGCAGCGAGCCGCATACGGTCGGGATGCCGGCCAATTCTTCGGCAGGCAGATCGTACAGGTTCTTGTCCATGGCTTCGCCCGGGTCGATCTTGTTCTTGATGCCGTCCAGACCGGCCATCAGCAGAGCGGCAAACGCCAGGTAGGGGTTCGCAGCCGGATCGGGGAAGCGGGCTTCGACGCGCTTGGCTTTCGGGCTTTCGGTCCACGGAATACGGACACAACCCGAACGGTTACGGGCGGAGTAGGCGCGCAGAACAGGGGCTTCGAAGCCGGGGATCAGACGCTTGTAGCTGTTGGTCGCCGGGTTGGTGAAGGCGTTCAGGGTCTTGGCGTGCTTCAGGATGCCGCCGATGAAGTACAGCGCTTCGTCCGACAGGTCGGCGTATTTGTCGCCGGCGAACAGAGGCTTTCCGTCTTTCCAGATCGACATGTTCACGTGCATACCGGTGCCGTTGTCGCCCGCGATCGGCTTCGGCATGAAGGTGGCCGATTTGCCGTAGGCGTGTGCAACGTTGTGGATGACGTACTTGTACTTCTGTAGTTCGTCGGCTTGCTTGGTCAGGCTGTCAAAGATCAGACCCAGTTCGTGCTGGCACGATGCAACCTCGTGGTGGTGCTTGTCGACCTTCATGCCCAAACGCTTCATGGTCGACAGCATTTCCGAACGCAGGTCCTGTGCTTCGTCGATCGGGTTGACCGGGAAGTAACCACCCTTGACGCCCGGACGGTGGCCCATGTTGCCCATTTCGTACTCGGTGTCGGTGTTCCACGACGCGTCTGTTGCATCAACTTCGTAGGATACTTTGTTGATAGTGTTCGAGAAACGGACGTCGTCGAACAGGAAGAATTCCGCTTCGGGGCCCATATAGGCGACGTCGCCGATGCCCGATGCTTTCAGGTACGCTTCGGCCTTCTGGGCAGTGCCGCGCGGGTCACGCTCATAGGCTTCGCCGGTGTCGGGCTCGACAACCGAGCAGTGCACACAGATGGTTTTTTCCGCGTAGAACGGATCAACATAGGCACTGTCGGTATCGACCATCAGTTTCATGTCCGATGCTTCAATCGACTTCCAGCCCGCGATGGACGAACCGTCGAACATGAAGCCTTCTTCCAGGAAGTCTTCGTCAACCTGGTCGGCCATCAGGGTCACGTGCTGCAACTTGCCGCGCGGATCGGTAAAGCGAACATCGACGTATTCGGCGCCTTCGTCCTTGATCAGCTGAAGAACTGCGTCCTTGCTCATACTCTCTATTCCTCTGATTTGAGTGCGTTCGATTACAGAGCTTCCGAACCGGTCTCGCCGGTACGGATGCGAATGGCTTGTTCAACGGGCGAGACAAAGATCTTGCCGTCGCCGATTTTGTCCGTCTTAGCCGCAGAGACGATAGCGTCGATGGCGGCATCGACCTGATCGTCATCCAAAACGACCTCGACTTTCACCTTGGGCAGAAAGTCCACGACGTATTCCGCGCCACGATAGAGTTCGGTGTGGCCTTTCTGGCGGCCAAAACCTTTGACCTCGATCACGCTGAGGCCCTGGACACCCACGTCCTGCAGCGCCTCTTTCACTTCGTCCAGTTTGAACGGCTTGATGATCGCTTCGATCTTCTTCATCCCGGGCTCCCTATAACACTTGTCAGGATGGCACTGATCACGTCTAAGATCGGTCGGCAATCTGATTGCGAAAATGGCGGCGCGCGCTTGCCGAGAAAATAGGCGGCAGGTGAAATTTTGATCGACTTGCACAAAAAGTAATCAGAATTGAATCGCTGAGGGATTTGAGATGACGGAATTGCTGACTGCAGCGCAAATGCGGACCATCGAACAGGCCGCAATTGAGTCCGGTGAAGTGACTGGGCTGGAGTTGATGGAGCGGGCCGGGCAGGGCGTTGTCGAGGCGATTTTTGAAGAGTGGCCGGAACTGGCAAAATCGCCTGGCCGGGCTGTGGTTCTGTGCGGGCCGGGGAACAATGGCGGTGACGGATTTGTTGTCGCGCGGCTGTTGAAAGAACAGGGTTGGGAGGTCGAAGCCTTTCTGTATGGCAACCCTGAGAAGCTTCCTGAAGATGCGCGAGCCAACTACGAGCGCTGGCGCGTGTTGGGCGCTGTCGGCGATCTTCGAAGTAAGGGGCCACTTTCAAAAACTAAGGAACCAGACCTAATCATTGACGCTGTTTTTGGAACCGGGCTAGCTCGCCGTATTGAAGGGGAGCTTGCGCAAGTTTTGCAGTCTTTCGACGCCTTGATCGAAGCAAGGGGGATCAAAGTTGCCGCCATCGATGCTCCGTCTGGGCTTTGCTCAGATAGTGGCAAGTCGCTTGGTGTGTTCGCGGTCGCTGATCTGACAGTCGCGTTTCACCGGGCCAAGCGGGGTCATTATTTAGATCGCGGACCAAATCAATCGGGTCGGCTGGTCGTGAAATCAATTGGCATAAATGAAGTTTGGAATGAGAAGGCGGACGGGGCGATCTTAGGTTTGGTTGAGGGCGTACCAAAACGTTTAAAAAAACTTCCTCAGACTCACAAATACGCGCATGGTCACGCCCTCATCCTCTCAGGCGGCTCCGCGAAAACCGGGGCTGCGCGGCTGGCGGCACGGGGGGCTTTGCGCATCGGGGCGGGCTTGGTGACTTTGGCGGTGCCTCCGGCCGCTCAGATGGAGGTCGCGGCGCAGGTGACGGCGATCATGTTGCAGCGGGTTGAAGGCAAGGATGGCCTGATTGACGTGCTTAAGGATGAGCGGCTGAATGCTTTGTGTTTCGGTCCGGGATTGGGCTTAGAACGCGCGCAGGAGTTGGTGCCTGTCGCCCTTGCGGCCAGACGTGCGACGGTTCTGGATGCCGACGCGTTGACGGCGTTTGCGGATGATCCGACGGAGTTTCTTTCGCTACTCCACGAAAACTGTGTTCTGACGCCACATGGCGGAGAATTCTCGCGGCTGTTCCCGGACATTGCCGAAAAGCTGGCAGCAATACCAACCAAAGGTCCGGCCTACTCCAAGGTGGATGCTACGCGTGAGGCCGCAATAAGGGCAGGGTGTGTGGTGCTGTTCAAAGGGCCGGACACGGTGATCGCCGCGCCGAACGGGCAATGTTCGATCAATGCGGCTTTCTACGAACGCGCCGCTCCGTGGTTGGCAACCGCAGGATCGGGCGATGTGCTGGCTGGGTTCATTGCGGGATTGTTGGCCCGTGGTTTCAGCCCGATGCAAGCGGCGGAGACGGCAGCATGGCTGCATGTGGAGTGCGCGCGTGCATTTGGCCCGGGTTTGATTGCCGAAGACTTGCCCGAACAACTGCCTAAGATTCTTAAAGAACTGAATACTTGATTGCTTGAGCGGTAATTGGCCGATCTACCCGATGATCGGCGGCAACTGGCCGATGGGTTTGTGCTGCGATCAAAGCGAGTGTTTGCCAGTCGCATGGCCGGGCGTCAGAATTCCTTAGGCGTGGATCTCTGGCTGCGGTGTTGTGGCAGATAAATTGTTGATTAAAATAGAAATTGCGTCCGGCTTTCGCGATCTGAGTGGCAGGTTTGCAATACTTTGAAAGTATCGGTTTCAACTGCTGGAACGTCCGCGATAACTACGCGATTCAGGGGCAACGGAAGCCGGAATTTTGAAGGTGAATGAAATGACGCAGAAACTAAAACTGTCCTCAATGGCGGCTGTGCTGGCCGCGACAACGGCAATTCCTGCCGCAGCCGAATTGAAGTACGAAAATAGCAGCGGCGGCTATGTGCTGTTGTACGGTCAACTCGATCCGGCGATCGTGTCCGTTGATGACGGCGAAGAAACAGAAACTCGTTTGCTGGACAACGACCTTTCCAACAGCCGTGTCGGCCTGCGGCTGATGCAGCCCTACGGAAGCAACGAGTTCATGTTCCGCTTTGAAACCGGGCTGGGTCTGCCAAGCACCGGAACGGCCAACCAAGATGGTACCAATACCAATGGTTGGACCCGTGAAGACATCCGTCACGTCGATTTCTCTTTGAAGGGTGGTTTCGGCAAGTTCTCGGCCGGTCAAGGTAGCATGGCCTCGGACGGGGCCGCCGAGGTTGACCTGTCCTATGTCGGAACGGCTTTGTACTCGTTCACTAACGATGAAAACGGTGCCTTCTTCTATCGCGGGACAGACGGTGTCCTGAGCGATATCACAGTGGGTGACTCGTCCAGCAACTTTGATGGCGCGCGTCGCGGGCGTATTCGCTATGACACGCCCGATTTCAACGGGTTCTCGGCCGCGATTGCCTATGGTCAGAACATCCTGTCCAGCAGCGATGACGACGACTATTACGATATCGCGATTTCCTACGGAAACACATTCGCCAATGGCGTCGAGTTTGCCGCCAGTGTGGCATATGCGGTCCGCGATTTCGATGATAGCTCGGGTGAGCGGAAGGATACAATCGGGTCCGCTTCGGTTCTGTTGCCCAGCGGGTTCAGCTTTACGGCCGCATTGGGCACGCGTGACGACACGGCGACAGGGGCCAGCGATCCTGACTATTGGTACACCAAACTGGCCTATGAAGGAGACTGGGTGTCCTGGGGCAAAACCGGTGTCGGTATCGATTACTTTGATGGGTCGGACTTCGAAAACTCCGGGTCCAGCACCAAATCCTGGGGCATCGCTGTCGTGCAGCGCATCGACAGCATCAATACCGATGCGTTCCTGAAATACCGCAACCACGATTTCGACGACACGGTCGACTTTGACAACAACGAAGCATGGGTTTTGGGCGCGCTCTGGAAATTCTGATCCAGCACATATGACAAACAAGCGCCCCGGTTCTGTCCGGGGCGTTTTTTTGTTCAAATCGGCGGTAAAACAAGGCCGATTGGGCATTGCCCCCTTGCACGTGGGCGGCTGGGCAAATAGAAGGCGTCAAATTTGCCCGGCGCGCCGTTTTGCGCGCCCCGAATCCTATGGGGACTACCATAATGCAGGTTACCGAGACGCTGAACGAAGGTCTGAAACGCGGTTACAACATCGTCGTATCCGCGGCTGAGCTGGACGACAAAGTGAATGAAAAGCTGGTCGAAGCGCAGCCTGAAGTCGAGATGAAGGGTTTCCGCAAAGGCAAGGTGCCGATGGCACTGCTGAAAAAGCAGTTCGGTCAGCGCCTGCTGGGTGAAGCGATGCAGGAAAGCATCGACGGCGCCATGAATAAGCATTTTGAAGCCAGCGGTGACCGTCCTGCGCTGCAGCCCGAGGTCAAAATGACCAACGAGGACTGGAAAGAGGGCGACGACGTTCACGTCGAAATGTCCTATGAGGCGCTGCCCGAAATTCCAGAAGTTGACCTGAAGTCGGTCGAGCTTGAAAAGCTGGTCGTCAAAGCCGATGACGCGGCCGTCGATGAAGCGCTGAACAACCTGGCCGAAACCGCTCAGAACTTCAAAGCGCGTCGCAAAGGTTCCAAAGCCAAGGACGGCGATCAGGTCGTGATCGACTTCGTTGGCAAAGTGGACGGCGAAGAGTTCGAAGGTGGGTCGGCCGAAGACTACCCGCTGGTTCTGGGTTCCAACAGCTTCATCCCCGGCTTCGAAGAGCAGCTGGTTGGTGTGAAGGCCGAGGAAGAAAAAAACGTCAACGTCAAATTCCCGGAAGAATATGGTGCCGAGCATCTGGCCGGTAAAGACGCCGTCTTCACCTGCACCGTGAAAGAGGTGAAAGAGCCTGTCGCGGCCGAGATCAATGACGAGTTGGCCACCAAATTCGGTGCCGAAGATCTGGAAGCGCTGAAAGGCCAAATTGCAGAGCGTCTGGAAGCCGAATACGCGGGTGCATCGCGCGCGGTTATGAAGCGCGCTCTGCTGGATATTCTGGACGAGAAGGTTTCTTTCGACCTGCCGCCCTCGCTGGTTGAAGCAGAAGCCAAGCAGATTGCGCATCAGCTGTTCCACGAGGAAAACCCGGATGTGGAAGGCCACGACCACGGTGAGATCGAGCCGACTGACGAGCACAACAAGCTGGCCGAGCGCCGCGTGCGTTTGGGCCTGCTGCTGGCCGAACTGGGTCAGAAGGCCGAGGTCGAGGTTACTGATGCTGAAATGACCCAAGCGATCATGAACCAGGCGCGTCAGTACCCTGGCCAGGAACGTCAGTTCTTTGAGTTCGTGCAGCAGAACGCTCAGATGCAGCAGCAACTGCGCGCCCCTATCTTCGAAGACAAGGTCATCGACTACATCGTCGAACTGGCTCAGGTCGCTGACAAGGAAGTCAGCAAAGACGACCTGCAGAAAGCCGTTGAGGCACTGGAAGAGGAGTAACCCTCTTCCGCCCATCTACAACATGGGCACCAAAAAAGCGGAGCCGCCTGGTAATCAGACGGCTCCGGTGGATGGCTTTTGTACTATGAGGTGAGGGGGTCAAGCCTCATGAGCAAAAGCACGGGGGGTACTTAGCAGAGCGCTTTTCTGCTCTGGCGTGAAACGGTCCGAAAGGGCCTCGATCAATTTCAGTACATCGTTGACCTCATCTTTCGTCCTTGCCGAATGCATCTGTTCGACAAAGTACTTTTCAAGCTCGGTCAGCGGCTGGTGATCAACATTGGCAGGAGATTCGGTCCGGCTGCGGGCAAAAAGTGCAAGGGCCTGTTCTTCCGTCAGAAAGACATCATGTTCGATCCCCGCATAATCGCGAATACCCGTGATACGCTCGTCCGAACAATCCATCATCGCAGCCATTGCAACCACCTTGCCCATCGGTTTGGCGGTGCCGAGGTAGTCATAGGGTGCGTTGCCCGATCGCTGCAGGACGCGGTTCATGACCGGATCAATCACGGCGATTGAATCCAGCACACCAGCTGTTTTTGCGTATTCGAACGAACCGATCATGACTTCGCTGGTGACATAAGAAACTGAGTTCTTGCCGCGTCCGCGGCCAAGTTTCTTGGTGTCGACGCAAAACCGTGTGGCTTCCCAAACCTGCGAGCTGCGCAACGGCGGTTCTCCATCCAGGATCGAATTGAATACGTCCGACAACATGTGCGGCCCTGTGGTTTGCAACAGGCGCATGCACCCAACGACGTCCCCCTCGTCGTTGATGCTGACCACGTGTGCGGGATTCAGGTCGTCGAACATGTCCCGTTCGCGGCCATCCACGATGTTGACTTCCCAGCCCAAGCGATCTCCGAACACGCGTGCCCGCAGTTTGAACATATCGTCCAGGACGTCTTTAAACTTATGTTGGTTGATACCATCAATTACGATGATCATTTCCATCCCCCTACAGTCTGGTTACCGTGACTCCAGAGTTAACCAAGTCGTGGACAGAAACTATTGGGGATTTCCCGTATTTTTGCGTTTTTTTCGCTTACCCAGGCGCAATTAGGCCCAGACCTATGGCCCTGCCTATGGCCTGCGGCGTGGTCAACGCACCCAGTTTTTCGCGACCCGAGCGCATGTGAACCTCGACGGTTCGGTGCGAAATCGACAGAATATCGCCGATATCCTGCTGCGATTTACCCTCGGCCACCCATTGCAAGATCTCTTTTTCGCGCGTGGAAAGAGACGGCAAGTAAAGCGCTTTGGCGAGCACGCCTGACTGCATAGTCGTGTCATGTGCATGTACGGCGGCCATTTGAAGATCGCCCATAACGTGCTTTTTGAGTGACTCCCACTCATGGTCAGAGCAGTCGCGCGTGACGCTGAGTATTCCGCATTCGCCATAAGGGCCACGGACCGGAACCGTCAGTCCACGCGGCGTAATACCAAAATCGTGGGCGTCACGGAAGACGGCGTTGAATTTCTCATCGTGGTTGAAGCGATTCCAATCGACCGGGGCGATGCTGAGAACGGACTGATAAATCGTCGGATCGAAATGGTGATACCCGTGGCTTCCATAATGAATCTTCCATTCGTCAGGATAATTCGCATACCCCTGAACGTCCCCTTTGACAGGGTTCATTGTGGCATAAGACGCATAGTCGAAGCCGAGTTCCTCGCAGACAGAGTTTATAATATCTGCGGTCGACTTCTCCTGATGGTCGAGCGCGGCCAAGTCTATGAGTTTCACCTGTCCAACCTTTGTGCGGCACTTCTCATCCCCCAAAGTGCCAAGTCCGTCCGAATTCATGTCCACGTTGCGTCAACCGATGCATTAAGTGCAAGGGTAATGTTCGTATCGCACAGGCTTAATGCGTGCTTCGCGCAACAGAAAACAGCGAATCCTCTCAATTTCAGAGGAAATCCACCTAATTTGACGCGAATTCGCGTCGGATGTCCATGATTATTGCCCAAGAGGCAATGGCTGCTATTGAGGTCGCAGTCCGGTTTCGACCAACATGCCCTGTGCTTTGGCCTCTGGATAATACCCTTTGGCATACAGAAATATCGCCCGTTGCTGGTCACCGTCCGACAGCAACCACGCACCGCGCAGGTACTTACCCGCAAATTCGAGGTTGGTGTCCGCGTCCAGCAGCCCCTGTGCATTCCCAGAATAGCCCATCGAGCGCGCGGTGGCGGGTAGAATCTGCAGCAGGCCGTAATAGGGACGGTTCACAGCCCAGGGGCGATGGGTGCTTTCCCGGATCGCCAGCTTGTGCACCAGCTCGCGCGGAACTTCGTAGTGGTCCGCCCAACGGTTGATTGATGCGCGCAACTCGGGCGTCTCGTTGGGGTATAGCGGCGGATCGAACGTATCCTGTGTCTGCGTGCCCGGCCCGCCGCAGGCAGCGAGGGGAGCTGTCAACAAAATGGCCAAGACGCTGCGGCGCAAGAATGATGTCATCTGTGTACTCCGAAATTCAGGCTGCGATGATAGGAAACACGAAGCTGCATGCAAGCGCAGGTCCAATTTCTGGCTGAATTTCGCCCGTTGGGCGTGTGTACAAAAAAAGGCCGCACAATTCGTGCGGCCTTCGCAAATCTCACTTCAGCCGGATCAGGCTTTGGCTTCGTCTTCTTCAGCCGAGGCTTCTTCGGCGACCAGTTCTTCGTCTTCCGAAGCGGCGGAACCGATGTCGTCGAACAGTTCTGCGATCTCGAATTCGGCAGCGGCTTCTTCTTCAGCGGCCAGTTCCTGGATCGATTTGCCCGACGCCTGCAGTTCGGCTTCTTCTTCCGATCGGGCGACGTTCATCTTGATCTCAACTTCGACCTCGGGGTGCAGTTTGACTGCCAGCGAGTGCAGACCCAGTTCCTTGATCGGTGCGATCAGGGCGATCTGTTTCTTGTCGACCGAGAAGCCAGCTTCGGTTGCGGCGTCTGCGGCGTCACGCGGGGTGACCGAGCCGTACAGAGCACCAGCATCCGATGCCGAGCGAATCACGATGAACTGCTGTCCGTCCAGCTTTTCAGCCAGCGCTTCAGCTTCTTTCTTGGTTTCCAGGTTGCGCGCTTCAAGCTGCGCTTTCTGGGCTTCGAACGAGGCGATGTTCGACTCGGACGCGCTCAGCGCTTTGCCCTGGGGCAGCAGGAAGTTGCGGGCGTAGCCGGGCTTGACGTCAACGACGTCGCCCATCTGACCCAGTTTCGCAACGCGTTCCAGAAGGATAACTTGCATGTCAGTCTCTCCTTACTTCACGGCGTAGGGCAGCAGGGCGAGGAAGCGGGCGCGCTTGATAGCACGGGCCAGTTCACGCTGCTTTTTCGCCGAAACGGCGGTGATGCGCGAAGGTACGATCTTGCCACGCTCAGAGATGTAGCGCTGCAGCAGACGGGTGTCTTTATAGTCGATTTTCGGCGCGTTCTCACCCGAGAACGGGCAGACCTTGCGGCGGCGGAAAAATGGTTTTGCGGCCATGGTTTATGTCCTTTCGTCAGGCGTTGATCAGCGGCGCTCGCGGCGGCCTTCGCGCTCATCGCGCTTCTGCATCTGGACCGAGGGGCCCTCGGCATGCTCGTCGACCTTGATGGTCAGAACGCGCATGACGTCTTCATGCAGGCGCATCAGGCGCTCCATTTCCTGAACGGCGCCAGCGGGGGCGTCGGTTTTCAGGAAGGAATAGTGACCCTTGCGGTTCTTGTTGATCTTGTAGGCCATCGTCTTGACGCCCCAATACTCGCTGTCGACGACATTGCCGCCGTTGTCAGCCAGAACTGTGCCGAAATGTTCGACGAGGCTTTCCGCCTGCGCGTTGGACAGGTCCTGACGCGCGATCATTACATGCTCATACAGTGGCATGTGCACTCCTGTTTTTATCAAGGCGCATTTCATAGGCGGGGCCGTTTTATCCTTCGCGACCCTGCCACGAGAGGCTGCGCGATTCATGTGATTTGCGAAGGATGGCCCCATATACACGTTTCAGCCTGAGGGGCAAGCCCTGCCACAGGTGCCTTGGTGAAGTCGCGCTATTTCCATTGCGCTGCCCAAATCCTGACGTTTTTCGGCTCAAAGTTGTTTTCATACCGGGGATTATCCGGAGAAACCGGACCCAGGACGGCAACCTGAAAACAGGGTGAGAGATATGACCGCGATGAATACTAATACATTCGAAGAGTCCGCAAACACCGCGAACTATGAGAAATCTGTACCAGTGCTGATCGGGTTCGAGCCGAACTGGAAGGTCCGAATGGTTCTGGCGCGCGTTGCGGGGGCGTTTCTGATCGTGATGGCGTTTTCAATGTGGCTGATGGAGAGTTCCGCCATGGCGACCGAGGTCTGGCCGATCAAACTGGCCGCATCGCTGTTGTTTCTGCTGGTTGGGGTCAGCCTGCTGACGGTCCAAATCCTCGACGCCCGTCCTGACGCCTATTTTGACCCAATCCGCCGTGAAGTTCGGGTGCTGCAAAAGAATGAAAACGGACGTCCGCAAACCGTTCTGCGCCGCAGCTATGACACGCTGGGTGGCGCGCGCTTTGCCGACGAACAGGTCGAGTTGTTCGACGTCGATGGTAGCTTGCTGATGAAGCTGCCGCTGCAATCGGCGGATGTCAGCCGAGCGCTAAAGGGTCAATTGAGCGGAAGTGTAACAATCTTCGCCTAAGATTTATTCTGTTCACTAAAGAACAGAAACTGTGAGAGAATGATACTTGTGTGCTGCCTTTAGGCAGCACATTTTTGTTATCGAGCAACCCAACAGGTTTGCATTCACAAAATTGCGGAGTTTGTCATGAAATCCACCCTTATTGCTGCTGCACTGGCCGTTTCGGCGACCTCGGCGTTTGCAAGCGCCGAGAAATACACTCTGGACCCCAGCCACAGTCAGGTTGTCTTCAGCTATAACCACCTCGGTTTCTCGACCACAACCGGCATGTTCTCGGGCTTTGAAGGCGAGATCATGTTCGATCAGGAAGACCCCACCGCATCCAGCGTTTCCGTTTCGATGCCCGTGGTCGAGATTTTCACCGGTTGGAAACCGCGCGAAGATCACTTCATGACCGAAGATTTCTTCGGTGTGGCCGAAGGTGACATGATCACCTTTACCTCGACCGGTATCGAGGTCACCGGCGAAGGCACCGCCAACATTACTGGCGACCTGACCATGAACGGTGTAACCAAATCGGTCGTGCTGGATGCCAAGCTTAACCAGGTAGCTGAGCACCCGATGGCGAACAAGCCTTGGGCGGGCTTCGATGCGACCACCACGCTGGTGCGCAGCGATTTCGAACTGGGTCAATTCGCACCGTTCGTCGGCGACGAAGTTGAAGTTCGGATTTCGATCGAGGCACAGAAGGCTGAATAAACCGATTTCGATCCTCTGAAACGAAGCCGCCGGGGTATTGCCCCGGCGGTTTTTTTTAGCTCTCGCGCTCGGCTGTCAGGTTGACTGAGACTGTGACCCCAAAGCCCAGCGATTCTTCGGTTGGTTGAGAGGTGCCAACGTCGAAATCCAGACGGTTCAGTTCCAATTCTCCGGCCATCGCGGCGGTGTTCTCCTGCAGGTCAAGGGTGAATGGCAGCGCGACGTCCACCGATTTGTCACGGATTGTCAGAGGGCCACGCGCCTCATACCCGGTGTCTGTCTTGTAGATTTCAGCTTTGAATTGGGCGGTCGGGAACTGGGCGCTGTCAAAGAAATCGGCGGCCATGGCCTGATCTGTCACCGTTCCCAATGTCAGTGACGTGATGGAGACTATTACATCCACGGATCCAGCCAGCCCCGGTTCCGCCGGATCTTCAAAGGCGATTGCGGCGGTCCATTCGGCGAAACGGCCGGTCACCGGGCTGCCCAACTGGGTGATGGTGATGGACAGGTCGCCGTCCTGCACTTGCCAGTCCGACTGCACTTCGGTCAGTTCAGCGGTATCGGTCGCCGCGACGGAGTGGTCCGAGAAGACGCCGATGGACCAACCACCGGTCAAAACCGCCACCCAGACCGCCAGCGCCGCAATGGCGGGGATCATTGAATGATGCTGAGCCGGAGGCTCGGGCGCGTCCGATTTGCCGGGCAGCATGCGGCGCAGGGTGCTGTCCTTGTCGACCACATGGTGCTTAAGAGCCCCGGCAATATGCAGGACCAAGGACCCGGCCAAAACCCAGATGAACAGCCAGTGCAGGCCGGACGTCACCTCGGAAACAAAGGGCGATTTGGGCACGAAAGGCAGGTTTTGCCCGAAGGGCCACAGGATCGGCGCGAACCCTTCTGAGGAAGCGTGGTGCAGCCAGCCCGTCAGCGGCACCAGAACCAGCGAGGCATAGAGCATCCAGTGAACGGTCTCGGCGGCGAAGGCTTCGGGTTTATTCTCTGCGTTCAGCAGGCCCGGCTTGGTCTGCGTCACGGCCCACAGGATACGTGCAAGGGCGACAAAGAAAACTGTGACACCCACGGTCTTGTGCAGCGAGAACAGGCGCGTTGCCCGAGCGATATCGTCCTCGGTGGTCGGGATTGAGGGGTCATAGATCGCGTGGGCCAGATCATTGGCGATCCATCCCAAAGGTAGCGCCGTAAAGATCAGCAGGGCGGTCAGCCAATGGAACGTCTTGGTCACGCTGCCATAGCTGGAAAAGGTATTGGTTGAGGGCATCTGTTGCTCCGGGCTGGGGTAGCTGGGTTCAACCTAAAGCCATGGGATCAGGACTCAATAGCGGGATGCGCACATCAAAAGTGCCACAGTGCAGAGGTCATGCAATGCTTGTGCCGCGTCCACACTCGGTTTACACCCCCGGCAACCTAACGTCATCCAAGAGGTCGCAATGACACGCGCATTCGTTTTTCCGGGGCAGGGCGCCCAAACCATCGGGATGGGCAAAGCTCTGGCCGAGGCTTACCCGGCAGCTCAGGCTGTGTTCGACGAGGTCGACGAAGCGCTGGGTGAAAAGCTGAGCAGCCTGATCTGGGAAGGTGACATCGCGGACCTGACGCTGACGCAAAATGCGCAGCCGGCGCTGATGGCAACCTCGATCGCCGCGATGCGCGCGCTGGAAGCCGAAGGCGTTTCGGTTACCGATGCGGCCTTTGTTGCGGGGCATTCGCTGGGTGAATACTCGGCATTGGCTTCTGCTGGTGCTTTGTCGGTTGCTGACACGGCGCGTCTGCTGCGCACACGTGGTCAGGCCATGCAAAGCGCCGTGCCAGTAGGCGAGGGCGCAATGGCCGCAATTCTCGGCCTTGATCTGGACGCCGTGCGCGCAGTTGCCGAAGAGGCGGCCCAGGGAGAGGTCTGTCAGGCCGCAAACGACAACGACCCGACCCAGGTTGTCGTTTCGGGCTCCAGAGCTGCCGTCGAGCGTGCGGCAGAAATCGCCAAGGAAAAGGGTGCCAAGCGCGCTGTGATGCTGCCGGTGAGCGCTCCGTTCCATTGCGCGCTGATGCAACCTGCAGCTGATGTGATGGCTGAAGCTCTGGCCGCCGTTGAAATCAAGGCACCCGCCGTGCCGCTGGTTGCGAACGTGCGTGCTGAAGCCGTTACCGACCCAGACCTGATCCGTCAGTTGCTGATCGAACAGGTCACAGGCTCGGTCCGCTGGCGCGAAAGCGTGCAGTACATGGCCGCGCAGGGCGTGACCGAGGCGTGGGAGATCGGCGCGGGTAAAGCGTTGTCGGGCATGATCCGCAAAATTGACCGCGACATCGCAGGCAAGGCCGTTGGCACGCCGGAAGACGTGCAAAAGGTCACCCAGGCCAAATCGTAAGTTGAAAACGTCTCGTTGGGACGCACCAAGAGGGAAACCGAATGTTTGATTTGACAGGTAAGAATGCGCTGATCACCGGCGCTTCTGGCGGTATCGGGGGCGATATCGCGCGCGCACTGCACGCGGCGGGGGCCACTGTCGGGCTGTCTGGTACGCGGTTCGAGCCACTGCAGGCGCTGGCGGATGAGTTGGGCGAACGCGCCCATGTCCTACCTTGTAACCTGGGCGACCCCGAAGCCGTCGCAGCGCTGCCGAAACAGGCGGCGGATGCGATGGGATCGGTCGACATTCTGGTCAACAACGCGGGCATTACGCGGGACAACCTGTTCATGCGGATGTCAGACGAGGAATGGCAGAGCGTGATCGACGTGAACCTGACCGCCACCGCCAAGCTGTGCAAAGGCGTGCTGCGCGGCATGATGAAGGCGCGCTGGGGCCGGATCATAAACATCTCGTCTGTGGTGGGTGCAACCGGCAACCCGGGTCAGGTCAACTATGCCGCGTCTAAGGCGGGCATGGTCGGCATGACCAAGTCGCTGGCCTATGAGGTCGCAAGCCGCGGAATCACGGCCAACGCGGTGGCTCCGGGTTTCATCACTACGGCCATGACCGATAAGCTGACCGACGATCAGAAATCTGGCATCCTTACGCAGGTTCCAGCTGGCCGCATGGGCGATCCATCGGAAATTGCCGCGGCAGTTCTGTACCTTGCCAGCCCCGAAGCGGGTTATGTCACAGGAACAACCTTGCATGTGAATGGCGGTATGGCCATGTTGTGATCGCAGACCGAGACAGGCGCGAAAGCGTTTGCCTCGGGCGTTGTCTGTGTTATAGGCGGCGCATGTATGCAGGGGTCGGCCAAACGGTCGGCCTTCTACTTTCCCGGTAATCGGGGACCCAAACCGCCCAGACCGGGCAAATCAAAGCCAGCCTGAGCGGGCAAGGGCTGAACCGGGCATTAAGCCCTGAAATGGAATGAGGAATAGACATGAGCGACGTCGCAGATCGCGTTAAAAAGATCGTTGTTGAGCACCTGGGTGTTGAAGAAGACAAAGTAGCCGAGAACGCTTCGTTCATCGACGATCTGGGTGCAGACAGCCTGGACACCGTTGAACTGGTCATGGCCTTCGAAGAAGAGTTTGGCATCGAAATCCCGGATGACGCAGCCGAAACCATCCAGACCTTTGGCGACGCCGTCAAATTCATCTCTGAAGCGTCCTAATCGCTTCGAAATCTTTAAAAACGGCGCTTCCGGGCAACGGAGGCGCCGTTTTTTTGTGCCTGTCTGGATTTCGGACTTGCCAGGGTGAGGCTGCGTTCGCAACGATCACTCTGAGGCAAAAAAACTTGAGCGGGCAGGGCATGATACGATCCACCCCGACGATAAACACATCGCGCCTGATGCTTTGCGGCATGCGGCCCGAGGATTTCAACCGGTTCGCCGAGATATGGCGTAACCCCTGCATCGTGCGCCATATCGGCGGCAGGCCACGTTCGCGCGGTGAGGCGTGGGATTCGTTTTTGCGCAACGCGGGGCATTGGCAGATGGCCGGGTTCGGGCAATGGGCCGTGTTGCAGCAATCGAATCGGCTGATGATCGGTCAGGCGGGATTTTTCTATGGCAACCGTGCGCTGGGAGAAGATTTCGACAGTTTTCCCGAAGCCGGGTGGATTCTGGTGCCCGAGGCGCAGGGGCAGGGGTTGGGGTTTGAGGCGGCCCAAGCAGCGCATGACTGGTTTGATCGCATCATGCCCGGTCCATTGGTAGCAATGGTAAATTCGGCGAATGCAGTCTCGCAGAAGCTGGCCCAAAAGCTGGGTTACACAGTGACGCGTGAATGCGAATACAATGGCGCTCCGGTTGTGCTGCTGCGCCGGAACGGGCCACCCGCTCGCATGTAGTCTCAACTTGGGTGCAATGCCGCAAAATGATCTCAGTTTGCCGAAACTGGCGGCATTAGAGACTATGCAGGTCTGTATGATATACTGAATTGCAATGCGATTGAGCGGAGGAGCGTGCTCATGAGGATTTATCCCACTATGGAACTGCAGAACGGTCGGTGTGTATCACTGGAAAAAGGCCGTCTGGACGAAGCTATGATTTGGCACGTGGACCCCGTCGAAACTGCGCGTGGGTGGTCAGCCGCTGGTGCGGATTGGATGCAGTTGACTGACTTTGACGCGATTGAAGGCCGGGACACCAATGCCGAGTTGATTGAAGAGATCATCCGCTCGTCTGAGATGTCGGTGCAACTGGCGGGCGGCATGCGTACCCGTGAGCAAGTCGAACATTGGATTGACAAAGGTGTAGCGCGTATTGTCTTGGGTACGCTTGCAGCTTGGGATCCGATCCTGGTCAAGGAACTTGCCAAACTTTATCCGGATCAGATCGTTCTGGCTGTGGATGTCTGGCAAGGGCAGGTGATGACCGAAGGCTGGCGCAGCCAAAGTGCGTTCACCCCGGAAGCATATATCGAGGCGTTCGCCGACACTCCGTTTGCCGCTATTCTGGTGACGGATATCGACAGCGACATGGAGGATGTCGAGGCGCAATTGGGCCTGATCTCTGGGCTGGCTGAGAAGTCCCGTACGCCGGTTATCGCCAGCGGTGTGGTGCGTACTGCTGACGATATCTCTCGCTTGGCGTATATTCCGAACATTGCGGGTGCAATTGTCGGACGTGCACTGTTCCACAAATCGATTGATCTGGCCGAGGCATTGGAAACGGCTCAGGCAGCACACGAACCGGTTGCTCAATTCCAGTAATGGGCTGACAAGAAGGAAACCGCCTGTCGTCCACTGCGGCGGCAGGCGGTTTTTGCATTTAGAACCGTTCTCGTGATGGCGAGCAGTGTTTCATTCTGTTTCGGCAGGTTGATGCCGGAAGGGAATATACCGTGGCTCTTGCCCCCGGACCCCGGGCCGGGGTATGAGCGGTTCTCAAACAGGAAGCAGGCAAGAGGCATTTCATGCGCAGAGTCGTTGTAACCGGTCTGGGATTGGTCACTCCGTTGGCCAGTGGGGTCGAGGAAACCTGGTCGCGGCTGCTGGACGGAGAATCCGGTGCGGGCCCGATCACTCAGTTCGACGCTGAGGCAAGCGGGGTCACCACGACCTATGCCTGCGAAGTGCCGCGCGGAGACGGTACGAACGGAACGTTCAACCCCGACGATTGGATGCCGCCGAAAGAGCAGCGCAAGATCGAGGATTTTATCCTGTATTCAATCGCAGCGGCAGATATGGCCTGTCAGGATGCGAACTGGTTGCCCGAGGATGAAGAGGATCGCCTGCGCACCGGCGTTCTGATTGGTTCGGGTATCGGTGGTCTGGGTTCCATCGCGAACACGGCCAATCTGATCCGCGACAAGGGTCCGCGCCGCGTTTCGCCCTTCTTTATTCCCGGCGCGCTGATCAACCTCGCCTCGGGTCAGGTCTCGATCCGACATGGTTTCAAAGGTCCGAACCATTCGGTGGTGACCGCCTGTTCGACCGGCGCACATGCCATTGGCGACGCCAGCCGTATCATCCGTGCTGGTGACGCTGACGTGATGGTTGCAGGTGGCGGCGAGGGTTGCATCTGCGAGATTGGTATCGCGGGCTTTAACGCGTGCAAGGCGCTGTCGACCAAGTACGCCGACGATCCGAAGAAAGCGAGCCGCCCTTATGATGTCGACCGTGACGGGTTCGTCATGGGTGAGGGTGCGGGCATTGTTGTGCTGGAAGAATACGAGCATGCCAAGGCGCGTGGCGCGAAGATTTACGCAGAGGTTCTGGGCTATGGCATGTCCGGTGACGCCTATCACATCACCGCGCCGTCTGAGGATGGTGATGGGGCAGAGCGTTCCATGAAGGCCGCCCTGCGCAGTGCCGGGTTAGAGCCAAAGGATCTGGATTATATCAACGCGCATGGGACTTCGACCATGGCGGATACGATCGAACTGGGCGCGGTGGAGCGTCTGCTGGGCGATCATTCGGGCAACGCCACCATGTCGTCGACCAAATCGGCCACGGGCCACCTGCTGGGCGCGGCTGGCGCGATAGAGGCGATCTTCTCAATCCTTGCGATCCGCGATCAGGTGGCCCCGCCGACGATCAATCTGGACAACCCGGCGGTTGAAACGCCGATTGATCTGGCGCCAAATGCCAAACGCGAACGTGTGATCAACGTTGCCTTGTCGAATTCGTTCGGTTTTGGCGGTACCAATGCCAGCGTGATTTTCGGAAAGGCTAGCTAAATGTGGCGGGCTTTGGCATCAAACGCGCTGACCATCCTGGTGGTCGGCCTGTTTCTTATCGGCGGTCTGATCCTTTGGGGGCAATCACAGTACAAGGCCGAAGGCCCGCTGGAAACCGCCATATGCCTACAGGTGAAAAGCGGGTCGAACATGACTCGCGTCAGCCAGCAGTTGGAAGATGAAGGTGCCATCAGCAGCGCCATGATATTCCGGATGGGCGCGGATTACACCGACAAGGCGCAGCAGTTGAAAGCGGGCAGTTTTCTGGTTCGCGAAGGCGCGTCGATGGCGCAGATCATCGAAGATATTACCAGCAGCGGTGCCAGCACCTGCGGGTCCGAGATTGAATATCGCGTTGGTGTAACTAGGGTACAAACCCGGGTGCGTGAGTTGAACCCAGCCACTCTGGAATTTGTTGAGATTGCCAGTTTCGAGGCCGGTGAAGAGGAAGCCCCCGCAGAATATGCTGAAAAACGTCAAGATGCCGACACACGATATCGCGTTTCGGTGGCCGAGGGCGTGACCTCGTGGCAGGTAGTCGAGGCGCTTAGGGGCATTGACGCTCTGACCGGTGAGGTGTCCGAAGTTCCAGCCGAGGGCATGCTGGCACCCGACAGCTATGAACTGACCCCGGGTGATGACCGAGCTGCCGTGCTGCAGGACATGCAGGCGAAGCAACAGTTACGGATCAACGCGGTTTGGGAAAGTCGACAGGACGATTTGCCGATCAGCAGCCCCGAAGAGATGCTGATCCTGGCCTCAATCATCGAGAAGGAGACCGGTGTTCCACATGAGCGCGGCCAAGTGGCCAGTGTCTTTGTGAACCGGCTTGAGAAAGGTATGAAGCTGCAGACGGACCCGACCGTGATCTACGGTGTCACTAAAGGTCAGGGCGTTCTGGGCCGCGGTCTGCGCCGCAGTGAATTGCGCCGCGCAACTCCTTGGAATACCTATGTGATTGACGGTTTGCCGCCCACACCAATCGCCAACCCCGGCCTCGCAAGCCTTGAGGCCGCGGTGGCACCGGAGGATACAGACTATGTGTTCTTTGTTGCGGACGGAACTGGTGGGCACGCGTTTGCGGAAACTCTGGATGAGCACAACCGCAACGTCGCCAAATGGCGAGAAATAGAAGCCGAGAGAAATAGCTCGAGCAACTAAGAAAAGGGTCGCGTCGAAAAACGCGGCCCTTTCTTTTTCTTATGCAGCGGGACGTCTGCGTGGGCGACGACGTTTTGACGACACAGGTTTCAACGTCGAATTCGCTCCGTGCGGTCTACGCCCCCGTAACCCACTGCGATTGCGCGGTTTTTTGGGTTCGGCGTATTCAGGCATGGTGCCGCTGGCGACTGGAATTTCAATCTTCATCAGCTTTTGAATCTGCAGTAGCTGGTCCAACTCATCCGGCGCGCAGAAGGCAATGGCTTCGCCTTCACGACCGGCGCGGGCCGTGCGACCAATGCGGTGGACATAGTTGTCTGGCACCTCGGGCAGGTCATAGTTGATTACATAGGCAACACCCGGAATGTCGATGCCACGCGCGGCGACATCGGTGGCGACCAGCACGTTGATCTCTCCGGCGCGGAACGCCTTGATCGCGCGGTCGCGCTGGCCCTGACTTTTGTTCCCGTGGATTGAGGCGGCGTTGAACCCGTCCGCCACAAGGCCTTTCATCAATTTCTCGGCCCCGTGTTTTGTACGGGCAAAGACCAGCGTCAGGGCGTTCATGTCTGCCGAAAGGACTTCGCGCAGCTTCCGCGGTTTTTCAGCCCTGTCGAGGAAATGAACAGACTGCGTGATCTTGTCTGCGGCCTTGCCCGGGGGCGAAACCTGCACCCGTTGCGGGTTGGTCAGATAGGACTGGCTGAGTTCCTCCATCAGCTTCGGCATTGTCGCCGAAAACAGCATGGTCTGACGCGGCGTGCCTAAAGCGGGCTCGATTTTGCGCAATGCGTGAATAAAGCCCATGTCCAACATCTGATCGGCCTCATCCAACACCAGATGGCGGACTGTGCTGAGGTCGACGGCGCCACGTTCCATCAGGTCGATCAGGCGGCCCGGCGTAGCGACCAGAATATCGGTGCCGCGCGACAGGAACGAGATTTGCTTGCCGATGGATTGCCCGCCGACAACGGTGGCCACGCGCAGTTTTGTTTTCTTGGTCAGGTTGCGCAGGCTTTCGGCGATCTGGTTCACCAATTCGCGGGTCGGCGCCAGGATCAGGGCCTTTACCGTTTTAGGCGCAGGCTTACCCGGCTGAGCCAGCAGGTAGTCAATCAGCGGCAGGCCGAAGGCCAGCGTCTTGCCGGTGCCGGTTTGGGCCAGCCCAAGTATGTCGTGGCCCTGCAGGGCCAGCGGGATTGCTTGATTCTGGATCGGCGTGGGTTGGGTAAAGTTTGCGCGTTGCAGCGCGTCATTCAGGGCCGGGGCAAGGCCCAGCATGTCAAAATCGAACAAGTATCATTCCTTTACAACCCGTGATGACTGGTCACCACGGACAAGTGAGACTAGCCACGCAAGTTGCGCGACCGGCAGGGTTTTTGCGAAGCCTCGCGGCGCACAGGCGAGTCCTGTGCATCCGGTCGTCGCATCAAGAACCCTGCGTGAAGGGGAACTGGAAAATAGTGGGGCGCTGTGGGGCCGGATTGTCGACCGTGTATGCTCACGCGTCAGCGCTGTCCTGTGGGGCACATGCTGGTTTAGTGTGGGAATGTCAAGGGTTGGTCTGAAATGAGGGGGTAGGCTCGGCCGCTTCCACCTGGGGTTGGCCGACGAAATTCAGAATCCTGTACGCAGCGTAACTTTGAAATTCCAAGACGGTTTTGGCTTCAAATTGCCTATAAAACTACCAAATTTCAGAGACATTGGTTCATCATGGGCAAACTATCAAAAGGATTTCCTGCAATGAATGTAAAGGTACTTGGGGCCTCCATTTTGTCTGTGGCACTTGCCGCGTCTTCTGCAATCGCGTGTTCCCGGATCGTCTATGAAACCGCAGATGGATCCTTCCTTACGGGGCGGACGCTTGATTGGTTTGAAGATACCGCGACAGACCTTTGGGCTTTTCCTCGCGGGATGGAGCGCAATGGCGGTGCCGGTGAAAACTCGATAAAGTGGACTTCCAAATACGGGTCGGTCGTTGCGACCATCTATGATGGTGCAACTGTTGATGGAATGAACGATGCCGGGTTGGTTGGCAACGCACTCTATCTTGCCGAAGCCGATTACGGCACCGAGACTGCCGGGGATAAGCCACGCCTGTCTGTTGGCGGCTGGTTGCAGTACTTCTTTGATAATTTCGCAACGGTCGAAGAAGCCGTGGCTGCAATGGAACAGGACCCGTTCGTGATTGTGGCTCCGATGCTGCCAAGCGGACATGAAGCAGGCGGGCATGTGGCGCTATCCGACGCGTCCGGCGACAGCGCAATTTTCGAATATCTCGACGGCGAGTTAGTCATCCATCATGGCCGCGAGTTTACGGTTATGACGAACTCTCCGACGTTTGACGAACAACTTGCCATCACGACCTATTGGGGCGAAGTCAACGGCCTCTCGTTTTTGCCGGGAACGCATCGGTCTTCCGATCGGTTTGCACGGTTGAGCTGGAACCTGAATGCGGTGCCTTCATTCGAAGACAAGAACGACGCAACGGCGGCGGTTTTTTCTTTGGTTCGCTCTATTTCCGTGCCGTTTGGTGTGACAGACCCCGATCGTCCTAACATCGCGTCAACAACATGGCGCACGGTCGCCGACCATGAGCTGGGGCGGTATTATTACGAGAGCGTGTTCAGCCCGACGCTGTTTTGGGTGGATATCGAAAACCTTGATCTTTCAGAAGGGGCATCAACACTGAAGCTGGAGCTTGGTGAAAAGCCTATCCTTGCCGGTGAGGTCTCAGCCAGCTTTGAGCCTTCCCAGCCATTTCGGTTTCTCGGTGATACGTAAGGTACTCTTGTTGGGGTACGATCACTGACGGCTCGGTCCAACCCGCACGAGGTCTTTTAACAATCTCCGTGCGTAGCCCGTTGCGCCCGTGTTGCGTGAAATCTTGACTTTGCGTTCTTATTCTCGTATAAGTTGTGTCATGCTAGAAGAAGTGGGCAACGGCCCCGGGGCGACCCGGTGGCCGTTTTTCGTTTCTCTCGTGCGGAAAAACTCACGCATGAGGTCACAGGCAAACATGACTTTGATTACCCCGGAAGAGCGGATGTCCCAGACGGCAGAACTTTTGCAGTCGCTTGAGACATCCATTCGCGGTTTGCGCCAGGCAGCGGAAGAACTGCGCAGGCAGATCGGAGCCGGGGAGGATGCAGACCTTGCCGGAGCAGGCAAGCAACTTGGGCAGTTAGAGGGGCTGATCCGAAGTTGTCAGAAAGTGGAGACAAGCTTTGTCGAACAACATCACAGACAAGCCGGAATTGCCCAAGGGGGGTATGCGCTCGACCTTGAGCGCGCTCGATTTGAAATCGGGTGCAGGTTGGCTCGCCTCCGAAGATGCTGCGGTGCGGGACAGATTTCTGAGTGAGATCGGGGAGGGGGGGCTGTGCGCCCTCCCTTTCCTGTTTGAATTCTGGGCGCTACCGCACCAGTTGCCGCCCGAGGGGGACTGGCGGTCATGGGTGATCATGGGCGGGCGCGGGGCCGGTAAGACGCGCGCCGGGGCCGAGTGGGTGCGGTCGATGGTCGAGGGGTCTTTGCCGCTGGATCGCGGGGAGGCCAGTCGGGTGGCCTTGGTCGGGGAGACCTTTGATCAGGTGCGCGATGTGATGATTTTTGGCGATAGCGGGATTCTGCAGTGTTCGCCGCCGGATCGGCGGCCTGTTTGGAAAGCTACGGAGCGGAAACTGATTTGGCCGAATGGGGCCGAGGCGCAGGCGTTTTCGGCGCATGATCCTGAGGGGTTGCGCGGGCCACAGTTCGATGCGGCCTGGGTGGATGAGTTGGCCAAGTGGAAGAAGGCCGGGGAGACCTGGGATATGCTGCAATTTGCGCTGCGGTTGGGAGAGTGGCCTCGGGTCTGTGTGACCACGACGCCGCGCAATGTGAAGGTTTTGAAGGAGTTGTTGGCCTCGCCGTCCACCGTGCAGACCCACGCGCCGACCGAGGCGAACCGGGCCAATCTGGCGGACTCGTTTCTGGACGAGGTGCGCGCGCGCTATGCCGGTACGCGGCTGGGGCGGCAGGAGCTGGACGGGGTGCTGCTGTCGGATGCCGAGGGCGCGCTTTGGACGGGGTCGATGCTGGAGGCCGCGCGGGTGGGCCGAGTGCCTGCGTTGGATCGCATCGTGGTGGCATTGGACCCGGCGGTAACGGCGGGGGCGGATGCGGATGCTTGCGGGATCGTGGTTGTGGGCGCGCAGCTACAGGGGTCGCCCGAGGAGTGGCGCGCCTATGTGCTGGCTGACCGGACGGTACAGGGCGTTGGTCCGGCAGGCTGGGCGCAGGCAGCGATTGACGCGATGGATGAGTTCGGGGCCGAACGGCTGGTGGCCGAGGTCAATCAGGGCGGACAATTGGTGGAGGAGGTCATGCGGCAGGTGGACCCTCTGGTTCCTTTTCGCGCGGTGCGGGCCTCACGCGGCAAGGTCGCGCGGGCCGAGCCAGTCGCGGCGTTGTATGAGCAGGGGCGGGTGTCGCATGTTGGCGGGCTGGGCGCGCTGGAGGAGCAGATGTGTCAGATGACCGCGCGCGGGTTCGAGGGGCAGGGCTCACCCGACCGGGTCGACGCGCTGGTCTGGGCGCTGCATGAGTTGGTGGTGGGGCCTGCGGGGGCGTATCGGCGACCGAGGGTGCGGAGTTTGTGAGGTTTGAGTTTGTTTTCTCCCGGAATCCTAACAAACAAGCTGCCCTTGATGGCGTCATTGAATTTTGAGTTGTGCTGATCGAAAAACGCCATCATTCTGAGGCGGTTGACTAAGAAACTTGGCGGGACAGTGAGTTATATTGATTGCTATAGGCACCAAGTTGTTGGTTTGTTCGGTAATCTACCAGTGTATCGTCCACTCGAGGATATTATTGGTTCAAGTGACCCGCGTGACGGCGATTTTCAGTGCACATCTAAGCAGCTTGTTTTGGGAGGCGGAAGTGGAGAGCATCCCGGATTGGTGCTATTATGCCCAGACAGAGCGGTCGCAGAATTCGTCATAAGCAACCCGGAACTTGTGCTTGCTGACGAGCAGGAGAAATCCATCTGGGATCAATTTGTCAGAGATAAGCCGACGTTATCTTTCTCGGGGTGGTCTTCTGCAGACCATCATGATTTTTATCGACTTTGCACGAAGGGGACGTTGCAAAACAAATTTGACCCGGATGGTGACGTCGACTTCGAAACTTGGCTGATGCTTGGTTTTGGAGAGTTCCTTTTCTATTCTATACCTGAACTCGCACAAGGGTTTCTGTCAGAATTGAAGCCTTTTCAAAGTCTTCCTCACCACATTTATTTTAATAACATTCTTGTCATTCCGCCACGAATGCCGGTCTATGCAAACGGTGGGAATGCATTCTTCTCTGAACAATAGAGCGACTAATCTGTATTTTGTTCACGACGCTCTAAACTAGATTGCAAATTTGTTGGTCGGGAACAAGTGGTCGAGAGCACCGTTGCCCATCCCCAGTACGCCCTATTCCCAAGCCCTAAACTTCTTTCCGTCATAACTCCTTTCAACAAGCCGGGCAGAGCGGCGGCAGAAAGGAGAACAGATGGTATTCGATTTCTTGCGTCGTGGATCGGCTGGCGAGGCGCCCGAGGCGAAGGCGAGCGCTGCGGGGCCTGTGGTGGCGTGGCAGACGGGCGGGCGCGTGGCGTGGAGCCCTCGGGACACGGTAACGCTGACACGGACGGGGTTTTCGGGAAACCCGGTGGGGTTTCGATCCGTCAAGCTGATTGCCGAGGCGGCGGCGGCACTGCCCTTGGTGTTGCAGGATCAGGCGCATCGGTTCGATGTGCATCCGATGCTGTCGCTGATGCGCCGTCCGAATGCGGCACAGGGGCGAGCGGAGTTGATGGAGGCGCTTTTCGGGCAATTGCTGCTGTCGGGCAATGCATATGTTGAGGCTGTGCAGGCCGAAGATGGCCTGCCGGTAGAACTGCATGTACTGCGATCCGACCGGATGAGCGTCGTACCGGGAGCGGACGGTTGGCCCAAGGCGTATGACTATGAGGTCGGCGGTAAGAAGCACCGGTTCGCGGTGGAAAATATCTGCCACATCAAGTCTTTCCATCCGCAGGACGATCATTACGGGTTTTCGCCGATGCAGGCGGCGGCGATGGCAATTGACGTGCACAACAGCGCATCGCGGTGGTCGAAATCGCTTCTGGACAATGCGGCGCGACCCTCGGGCGCGCTGGTCTGGAAGGGTGGCGATGGTCATGGCGTGATGGCCGAGGAGCAGTTCCGCCGCCTGAGCGATGAGATCGAGGCGAATTACCGGGGCGCGCGCAATGCCGGGCGGCCGATGGTTCTGGAAGGAGGGCTGGATTGGAAGCCGATGGGCTTTTCCCCGTCGGATATGGAGTTTCAGAAGACCAAGGAAGCCGCCGCCCGCGAGATCGCGCTGGCCTTTGGGGTCCCGCCGATGCTGCTTGGGATTCAGGGTGATGCGACCTATTCGAACTATCAAGAGGCCAACCGGGCGTTCTATCGTCTGACCGTGCTGCCCCTGGTGACGCGGGTGGCGGCGGCGGTGTCTGAATGGCTCTCGGGCTATACCGGTGAGGACCTGATGTTGAAACCTGATTTGGATCAGGTACCCGCATTGGCTGCCGAGCGGGATGCGCAATGGGCGCGGGTCAGCCGGGCCGAGTTCCTGACCGATGCGGAAAAACGGTCTCTGCTGGGCCTACCGGCGCTGGCGGAGGGTGCGGATGAGTGAGGGATATCCGCCATTTGATTGTGCGCCGGGCCTGCGCCTGGCCGCGCATGAGCGGGTGGCCGAGATTCAGCACGCGCATCTGTGCCGTCGGCTGGATCAGATCGAAGAGATGATGGAGCGGTTGGAAAAGCGGTTGTGGCTGACGGTCTACGGCGTCGCGGCGGTAATCCTGGCGCAAGTGTTTCAATCGTTCCTTGCGGCATCGCCGTGAAATCAGAGGCTTACGAGGAGGTGTTCATGGATTTGGAGCACAAGTTCGCACGGTTCGGAGACGGGCTCTCGGTATCCGAGGATGCGGTGATCGAAGGGTATGCCAGCCTGTTCGGGCAGGTCGATCAGGGCAGCGATGTGGTGCAGAAAGGCGCCTATCGCGGCTCGCTGGCCGGGCTGGAAAAGGCGGGCCAGCGGGTCAAGATGCTGTGGCAGCATGACCCGGCACAACCCATCGGTGTCTGGGATGAAGTGCGCGAAGACGACAAGGGTCTTTGGGTAAAGGGACGCCTGTTGGAAAGCACGCAGAAAGGCCGTGAGGCGGCAGAATTGATCCGAGCAGGTGCGATGGACGGGCTGTCGATTGGCTATCGCACCAAGCGGGCTGTGAAGAATGACAAGGGCCAGCGGCTCTTGACCGAACTGGAGCTGTGGGAGGTGTCGTTGGTAACCTTCCCGATGCTGTCCAGTGCGCGGGTAGCGGCAAAGGGCTATGAGCTCGACACCGACGAGACCCTGCGCAGTATTGCCGAGGTGTTCAAAACCGCCCGGCAGGAGCTGGCGCGGACCTAGCGCGCCTCAAACCCACCCAAGAAATGGAAGTGCTGATGAGCAAGACCGAAACGCCGGCCTTGACCGGAGAGGGTGCGCCCCTGGTTCAGGAGGTGAAGCAGGCGATGGCTGGCTTCGTGAATGAAATTAAGGGCTTGAAGGATGAAGTTGAAACTAAATTGCAACAGACAGAAGAGCGACTGACTATGCTGGATCGTAAATCAACCATCGCGGCGCGTCCGCACCTTTCGACCTCGATCGAAGACGGCGCACCGCACCAGAAGGCCTTTGACGCTTATGTGCGTTCGGGTGACGATGATGGGCTGCGCGGGCTGGAAATGGAGGCCAAATCGCTGTCCAGCGCGGTCAACAGTGATGGCGGCTATCTGGTCGATCCGCAAACCGCCGAGATCATCAAGTCGGTTCTGAAATCCACTGCCTCGATCCGCTCGATTGCGTCGGTGGTGAATGTCGAGGCGAACTCGTTCGACGTGCTGATCGACCACACTGATGTGGGCGCAGGCTGGGCCGAAGAGACTGCGGCCGCGACTGAGACCGCGACCCCGTCGATCGATCGCATCTCGATTGCACTGCACGAGCTGAGCGCCCTTCCCAAAGCCTCGCAGCGTCTGCTGGACGACAGCGCGTTTGACGTCGAAGGCTGGCTGGCCGGTCGTATCGCCGACAAGTTCGCCCGCGCCGAGGCGTCGGCCTTTATCAACGGCGACGGTGCAGACAAGCCCAAGGGCATCCTGAACCACACCAAGGTCGATAATGATGTCTGGGCCTGGGGCAATATCGGTTATGTGCCGACCGGTATCGATGGTAGTGTCGAGGCGGACGCGATTGTCGACGTAGTCTATGCGCTGGGTGCGCAGTACCGGGTGAATGGCACCTTCGTGATGAACTCGAAAACCGCGGGTCTGATCCGCAAGCTGAAGGACAGCGATGGCCGCTTCCTGTGGTCGGATGGTCTGGCGGCAGGTGAACCTGCGCGTCTGATGGGTTATCCGGTGCTTATCGCCGAGGACATGCCGGATGCGGCGCCCGACAGCTTCTCGATTGCCTTTGGTGACTTTCAGGCCGGTTACACCATCGCCGAGCGTCCCGACCTGCGCGTCCTGCGCGACCCCTTCAGCGCCAAGCCGCATGTCCTGTTCTACGCAACCAAGCGCGTTGGCGGCGACGTGAGTGACTTTGCCGCGATTAAGCTGGTGAAATTCGGCACCGCGTAAGCGGTGGCGAATCCGGGGAGCCGGGCAACTGGCCCTCCGGGCGGCGGGTACGGGCCGGGGTGAGATCCCTTGCGTTGTCTAGCTGCTCCCCTCCGTCCGAGCAACGTGGGGCGGCGCGTGCCCGCCAAATTCCTGAAGTGACGACCCCCGGAGGGGGCCGAGATTGCGGAGTGAATGGATGATGTTGATCGAAGAAACCGCCATCGCGGATGCGGCGCTGCCGGTGGGTCAGTTCAAGGCGCATCTGCGGTTGGGCACTGGCCTTGCCGAGGACAATGTGCAGGACGAGGTGTTGAAGGGCTTTTTGCGGGCCGCCATCGCGGCGATCGAAGCGCGCACCGGCAAGGTTCTGATCGAACGCGGTTTTTCGTGGAGCCTGAACAGTTGGCGGGATCAGGCGGCCGAGGTTCTTCCGGTGGCTCCGGTAGCGTCGGTTGACGCGGTGACCGTGACGGATGCGGCGGGTGGCAAAAACATCGTAGACGCGGGCGTGTACCAGTTGGAAAAAGACAGCCAGCGCCCCCGGTTGCGCCCGGCGGGCTCAAACCTGCCGGCGATTGCGACGGGCGGCGCTGTGAAGATCGCATTCACCGCCGGCATGTCGCCCGATTGGGGCGGTTTGCCCGCTGATCTGGGGCAGGCGGTGCTGCTGTTGGCGGCGCATTATTACGAATACCGCGATGAAACGTCGCTGGGTGCAGGTTGTATGCCCTTTGGCGTGACCAGCCTGATCCAGCGCTACCGCACCGTGCGTTTCGGCGCAGGAGTAGCGCAATGAAGACGCCGCGACTGAACCGAAAGCTGGTGCTCGAGGCGCCGGTGCGCAACGCTGATGGTGCAGGTGGGTACACCGAGACCTGGCAGGCGTTGGGAGCAGTCTGGGCCGAGGTCACCGCGCGCAGCGGGTCCGAGCGGCAGGTGGCCGGAGTACCCGTCTCGCGCGTTGGATACCGCATCGTGGTGCGCGGCGCGCCGGAAGGATCGGTGATGCGCCCCTCGCCGGATCAGCGTTTTGCGGAAGGCACACGGCGTTTTGTCATTCGTGCCGTCGCCGAACGCGACCCGCGCGGCCAGTACCTGACCTGTTTTGCAGATGAAGAGGTGGCGGCATGAGCTATGGCGTTTCAGCCGCTTTGCAGGCGGCGGTGTATCAACAACTTTCTGGCGATGCGAAGGTCAGCACGCTTTCCAGTGGCGCAATTTATGACGCGGTTCCAACCGGATCGGTGCCCCACACCTATGTGACGCTGGGCCCGGAAGAGGTGAAGGACGCCTCGGACCGGACAGGCGTAGGTGCTGTGCATCGCTTCACGGTGTCGGTGATGTCCGAAGCCGCCGGGTTCGGTGCCGCCAAGATGCTGGCGGGCGCGGTGTGCGACGCACTGGAAGAGGCCGCGTTGACGATGGATCGGGGCCGCCTTGTGGGGCTGTGGTTCGAACGGGCCTCGGCCCGGCGAACCGGAACGGGCGGTGCGATCCGCCAGATCGACCTGAGATTCCGCGCCCGCGTGGAAGACGACTAAACAATCAACGGAGAGAGTATATGGCTGCCCAGAACGGAAAAGACCTGTTGGTCAAAGTGGATATGAACGGCTCGGGCCTGTTCGAGACCATCGCGGGGCTTCGGGCCACGCGGGTCAGTTTCAACGCGGAAAGTGTGGATGTCACCAGCCTTGAAAGCCAGGGTGGCTGGCGCGAGTTGTTGTCGGGGGCAGGGGTGAAGTCCGCTGCGATCTCGGGTTCGGGTGTGTTCAAGGATGCAGATACCGATGAGCGCGCGCGACAGCTGTTCTTTGATGGTGAAACACCGAATTTTCAGGTGATCATACCCGATTTCGGCATCGTCGAGGGCGCGTTTCAGGTGACGGGCATCGAATATGCGGGCTCGCACAATGGTGAGGCGACCTATGAGATGAGCCTGGCCAGTGCCGGCGCGCTGGCCTTTACGGCGTTGTAATCCGATGGCCAATCCGTGGACGGGCGAGGTGGCTTTGACCATCGATGGGGAACGGCGGGTGCTCAAGTTAACGCTGGGCGCTTTGGCGGAGTTGGAACAGGAATTGGGGACAGGTTCCTTGGTGGATCTGGTGCAACGGTTCGAGGCTGGCGCCTATTCCAGCGGCGACGTTCTGGCGCTGATCGTGGCGGGGCTGCGGGGCGGTGGGGCCGATGTGGCACGGGCCGATCTGTTGAGCGCCGAGATCCAGGGCGGCCCGATGGCGGGCGCGCGCGCAGCGGCAGAGCTGCTGGCACGGGCCTTCATGATGCCGAAGCAGACATGAGCGGGTTTGACTGGCCCGCACTGATGCGGGCCGGGTTTATCGGCCTGCGCCTGACACCGGATCAGTTCTGGCGTCTGACTCCGGCAGAGCTGCAGCTGATGCTGGGGCAGGGCGCGGGGATGCCGTCAATGAACCGGTCGGGTTTGGATGCCTTGCTGGCGGCCTACCCGGACAAGACACAAGGAGAGCGTGATGACGGATCGTGACGGGTTGGACGACCTGCAGGAACGGGGCGAGGCGCTGGGCGACTCGCTGGGGGATGCGGCGTCGATGGCGGCGGCTTTCGACAACCAGATGAAACGGATCAGCGCGGCGTTTGAAGAGACCGGCAAGGATGTCGCCACACTGGAACGCGGCATGTCCGGCGGGTTACGCAAAGCCTTTGACGGTGTGGTTCTGGATGGGATGAACCTTTCGGATGCGTTGGACATTCTGAAAAACTCGATGATCCGGACGGCCTATTCGGCTGCGATCAAGCCGGTGACAGATCATTTCGGCGGGATGCTTGCCAACACGGTTGGAGGATTGGTGCAGGGTATTCTTCCCTTTGCCGATGGCGGCAGTTTTTCTCAGGGGCGGGTAATGCCTTTCGCCAACGGCGGTGTGGTCAGCGGGCCGACCACGTTTCCAATGCGGGGTGGCACCGGACTGATGGGTGAGGCCGGCCCTGAGGCAATCATGCCCCTGGCGCGCGGTCCGGATGGCAAACTGGGTGTGCGCACCTCTGGCGGTGGGCGCGGGGTGAATGTGGTGATGAACATCACAACCCCAGACGTTCAGGGGTTCCGGCGCAGTCAGGGCCAGATCGCCGCCCAGATGAGCCGCGCCTTGGGCCGCGGTAATCGAAACAGGTAATACGAGGGAGCAGGTCATGAATTTTCACGAAGTCAGATTTCCCGCCAGCCTGAGCTTTGGCTCGGTTGGCGGCCCCGAACGGCGCACCGATATCGTGACGCTGGCCAACGGGTTTGAAGAGCGCAACACGCCCTGGGCGCATTCCCGGCGGCGCTACGATGCCGGTTTGGGGATGCGTTCGTTGGACGATATCGAAACGCTGGTGGCGTTCTTTGAGGCCCGTCAGGGTCAGATGTTCGGCTTTCGCTGGAAAGACTGGTCCGATTACAAATCCGGGGCGGCAACGGCAAACGTGTCCCAAGACGATCAGGTCATTGCCCGCGGCGATGGCACGACGACCGAGTTCCAATTGGTCAAGTCCTACAGTTCCGGCGGCTTCAGCTATGTCCGCCCGATCATCAAACCTGTCCTCGGTACAATCAAGATCGGCCTCGAGCAGGACCAAATGCGCGAGGGTGTCGATTTCGAGGCAAACCTCTCCACTGGCAGGATATTGTTTTCCGCCCCGCCGCCCGAGCAGGTAGAAATCACCGCGGGGTTCGAGTTCGACGTTCCGGTTCGTTTCGATACCGACAGGATTCAGACCAGCGTCGCCAGTTTTCAGGCCGGCGATGTGCCCAATGTCCCTGTGGTCGAGGTACGTGTCTGATGAGCGGCGATAAGCAAGGGCTGCAGGCCCATCTGCAAAGCGGGCTGACCACGACCTGCCGGTGCTGGTTGATCCGCCGTTCCGACGGGCAGGAATATGGCTTTACCGATCATGACATGGAACTGAGCTTTGACGGCATGACCTTCAAGGCCAGCACTGGCCTGACGGCCTCGGCAATCGAGCAGGCGACCGGATTGTCCATCGATAATTCCGAAGCAATGGGCGCTTTGTCTGATGCCGCCATCATGGAAGAGGATATCGAATCTGGTCGGTTCGACGGCGCGGAGGTGCGTGCTTGGTTGGTCAATTGGACCGCGCCCGAACAACGTGCGCTGCAGTTCAGGGGATCGATCGGAGAGATGCGCCGCGCTGGGGGCGCGTTTCACGCCGAATTGCGGGGCCTTACGGATTTGCTCAACCAACCCATGGGCAGGATCTACCAGAAACCTTGCACAGCAGTTCTTGGCGACAACGCCTGCAAGTTCAACCTCGGCATTTCAGGTTTCAGAGCCGAGGCCGAAGTCGTGAGTTTGATCGCTGGCAGCGCCCTGCAACTGAAAGGCGTCAGCGGATGGGACACGGGTTGGTTCAAACGCGGCAGATTGGACGTGGTGTCAGGACAGGCAGCCGGGCTTTGGGACACGATCAAACAGGATGAGCAGATCACTGGTGGGCGCAGTGTTTCGCTTTGGTCCGGGATCACCGGAGGACTGGCTGTCGGAGATCGGGTCAGGTTGACGGCCGGATGCGACAAGAGCATGTCTACCTGTCGTTTGAAATTCAATAATGTGCTGAATTTCCAAGGATTTCCTGATCTTCCGGGTGAAGACTGGATGATGGCGGTGCCAAAACAAGGCAATCCGAATACCGGGGGAAGCAGACGATGAGTACGAGCAGGCAGGATATTGTGGATGAGGCACGCAGCTGGCTGGGGACTCCGTATGTGCATCAGGCGTCGGTCAAGGGGGCGGGGACGGATTGTCTGGGCTTGCTGCGGGGTGTTTGGCGCGCGCTGCTTGGGCATGAACCAGAGGCGGTTCCAACCTACAGTATGGACTGGTCCGAACCTCAGGGAGAGGAACGCATGTGGTCCGCAGCCCGCCGTCACCTGATCGAAAAGATCCCACACGATGCGGCTGCGGGTGACGTCCTGTTGTTCCGGATGCGCGTTGGAAGCGTGGCCAAACACGTCGGCATCGTCAGCGCGACAGGGAACTTACCGCGATTCATTCACGCCTATTCCGGCTATGGCGTTGTCGAAAATACGCTGAGCGACCCCTGGCGTCGCCGGGTGGTCGCCTGTTTTGAATTCCCGCTGGAGGATAAGTGAATGGCTACAATAGTTCTGTCCGCAGCAGGGGCCGCGATCGGCGGAGCGGTTGGCGGTACCGTTGCGGGGCTTTCAACGGCTGTTATCGGCCGTGCTGTGGGTGCAACGCTGGGACGGGTTATCGATCAAAGGCTGATGAGCCAGTCAGTCATGGGGGGCGGCAGCGAAGTTGTTGAAACCGGACGTCTGGACCGGTTTCGTCTGACCGAAACCGGGGAAGGCGCCCCCGTCGCCACGGTTTTCGGACGTATGCGGGTAGGCGGTCAGGTCATATGGGCGTCGGACTTTCTGGAAACCAAAAGTACCAGCACAACCACGCAATCCGGTGGCGGTGGAGGCGGCGGCAAGGGCTCTCCCAAAGCGCCCGAGGTCACGACGACCACGCACAGCTACAGCTACTCGATTTCTCTGGCCATCGCGGTGGGTTCCGGTCAGATTTCGGATGTTCCGCGTATTTGGGCCGACGGAGAAGAACTTGAGCGCGCAAGCCTGCACATGCGGGCGTACCCCGGCGATCAATTTCAATTGCCCGACCCCTTGATCGAGGCCATTGAGGGCCCGGGCAATGTTCCGGCCTATCGTGGTACGGCCTATGTGGTGATCGAGAACCTGCAACTGGCGCAATTCGGAAACCGCGTGCCGCAGTTTTCCTTTGAAGTCGTGCGTCAGGAACAGCCGGGTTTACCGGATACGCCGGACGCCTTGTCCAGAACGATCCGCGGCGTTGCACTTATGCCGGGCACTGGCGAATACGCGTTGGCGAGCGAACAGGTTAACTACACCAAAGGGGCGGGGCAAAGCTGGGCTGCAAATGTCAATTCTGCCTCGGGGGTGCCGGATCTGGTAACCGCCACCCGATCCCTGCAAACAGAGTTGGGGTCCTGCGATGCGGCCTCGTTGATCGTGTCCTGGTTTGGTGATGATTTGCGGTGTGGAACCTGTCAGCTGCAGCCGAAGGTTCTGCACAAGGACGTCGAGGGCGAGAATATGCCCTGGCAAGTGGCCGGGGTGTATCGCAGCACTGCCCAGCAGGTTCAGCACAAGGATGGCTTGCCTGTCTATGGCGCAACGCCCGCAGACCAATCCGTGGTACAGGCGATCCGACACCTGAAGGGCTCCGGCAAACGTGTCATGTTCTATCCGTTCATTCTGATGGATCAGCTTGAAGGCAACGTCCTGCCCGACCCGTGGTCCGATGCCGGCAGCCAGCCGCACCTGCCGTGGCGCGGCCGGATCACGCTGAGCGAGGCTCCCGGACGCGTCGGGTCACCGGATCAAACCGCCGCAGCAGACGCGCAGGTCGCCGCGTTCTTTGGTTACGCGCAGGCCAGTGATTTTGTCGTTGGCGACGGTGAGGTGTCTTATACGGGACCGCAGGAATGGGGCTTACGACGGTTCATTCTGCACTATGCGGCCCTGTGCAAAGCTGCCGGTGGAGTAGACTCTTTCTGCATCTCGTCCGAGATGCGCGGCTTGACACAGATCCGCGGCGCGTCCGGTTTCCCCGCCGTGGCACAATTGCGGGCGCTTGCCGCCGATGTGCGCGCGATTTTGGGCTCAGAAACCAAAATCGGCTACGCGGCGGATTGGAGCGAATATTTCGGCTATCAACCCAATGATGGTTCGGGCGACCGCTACTTCCATCTCGATCCGCTGTGGGCTGACGGCAACATCGATTTTGTTGGCATCGATAACTACATTCCGTTGTCAGACTGGCGCGATGGGGTGGACCATCTGGACGCCAAGGCCAGGGCTGATGCGATCTATGACCTCAATTACCTTCGTGGCAATATCGAAGGCGGTGAGGGCTATGACTGGTACTATGCCACACCGGAGGAGGCTGAAGCCCAGATCCGGGCGCCGATCACAGATGAGGATCACGGTGAGCCGTGGATATGGCGATACAAGGACCTGCGCAACTGGTGGTCAAACCGGCACCACGAGCGCATCGGAGGCGTTCGGCAAGAAAACCCGACGGATTGGGCGCCCGGGTCCAAACCGATCTGGTTCACTGAACTTGGTTGCGCCGCCATCGACAAAGGGTCCAACCAGCCGAACAAGTTTCTGGACCCCAAATCCTCGGAATCCAGCCTGCCGAAATACTCCAACGGCATGCGCGATGATTTCATGCAGGTGCAATACCTGAAAGCGATGTTGGGCTATTGGTCGGATCCGGCGATCAACCCGGTTTCGGACGAATATGGCGGCCCGATGGTGGACATGACGAACGCCTATGTCTGGGCCTGGGACGCGCGTCCCTTTCCCACCTTTCCCAACCTCCGCAGCCAGTGGAGCGATGGTGTGAACTACCCCCGTGGGCACTGGCTGAACGGGCGTTCTGGAACGCGCACGCTGGCTTCGGTTGTCACGGAAATCTGCCACGGTGCTGGGGTGACTCATATCGATGTATCGCGCCTGTATGGCGTGGTGCGGGGATACGCGATTGAAGACGCGTCCAGCGCGCGTGCGGCGCTGCAGCCGCTGATGCTGCGCTATGGTTTTGACGCGATTGAACGGGACGGTGTGTTGCTGTTTCAAATGCGCGATGGTCGCAGAGCGATTGAACTGGACAGTGATCTGCTGGCCGACAGCGCGGACATTGAAGGCCGTATCGAGTACCGTCGTGAGGCCGAGGCCGAACTGACGGGCCGTGTACGATTGCGGTTTGTGCAATCGGATTCCGACCATGACGTCGTGTCAGAAGAGGCCGTTCTTCCGGATACACGCACGCATTCCGTGTCGGTGAATGAGGTGCCTCTGTCGATGACGCGGGCCGAAGGTCGTCAGACGGCCGAACGCTGGTTGAGCGAAGCGCGAGTTTCACGCGAGACGGCCCGGATTGCGTTACCGCCGTCAATGTTGCATCTGGGTGCGGGTGACGTCGTCACTCTGACCAAAGATGGACAGGGTGCGCGGTACCGAATCGACCGTCTTGAGCAAGCCGATCTGCAACTGGCCGAGGCCGTGCGGATCGAACCCGGTGTCTATGCGCCGTCTGACCTGCCTGACGACGAGGTAACCGCAAAGCCCTTTTTCGCGCCGGTTCCTGTTTTGCCCGTATTTATGGACTTGCCTCTGATCACCGGGTCGGAAGCACCGCACGCCCCTTATCTGGCCGCCTCTGCAAACCCCTGGCCCGGCAGCGTTGCCGTCTACTCGGCAGCCAGTGACGAAGACTATGCATTGCAAGAGGTCATCTCGGGGCAGGCGGTCATCGGGTTCACCGAAACGCCGCTCATGCGGGCCAGTGCCGGTATCTGGGACGAAGGTGCGCCGCTGCGTGTCAATCTGGTCGATGGCTTGCTGGAATCGCGCCCGCGTAACGCTCTGTTGAACGGCGCCAATCTGGCTGCAATCGGCGATGGCACTTCAGGCAACTGGGAGGTTTTCCAGTTCGCTGACGCAACCCTGCAGGATGCAGGCATCTATACCTTGTCCGGGCGATTGCGCGGCCAGTTGGGAACTGATGCAGCCATGCCCGATAACTGGCCCGTAGGATCGATGTTCGTTTTGCTGGATCAACGGGTCTATCAGACCGGCCTGCTGCGGTCGGAGCGGCGGGTGTCAAAACACTATCGAATCGGCCCTGCGACGCGAGGGTATGACGACCCGTCCTTTGTGCATATTGTCGACGCCTTCGATGGCAACGGGTTGCGCCCCTATGCACCGGCGCATCTCGGGGCGGTCCGCTCGGGCATAGGCGACCAGGTGTCATGGATACGCCGCACCCGGCTGGACGGGGACGATTGGGCGGGTCTGGACGTGCCACTGGCGGAAGAGAGCGAATCCTACCTTGTTCAAATTCGCGTCAACGGCACGCCTGTGCGGGAACAGGTTGTGAGTGAACCGTTGTGGTTCTATTCGACCGCGGAACAAGCGGCGGATGGGGTAAGCGGGGCCTATGAGGTCCGGGTGGCTCAGGTCTCGGCCAGCTATGGACCGGGGCTGACCACCAACCTGACAGTCGGGTAATCCACGTCATGCGCCCTGTCTTGCACGGAGATGTCAGCGCCGCAGCGCGTGTCCTGCTGGCCACGCCGCCGCTGGACCGAGATCGTCTCTGCACCCGCATGATCCACGAAGCGGAACTGGCCGACAAACATGTCGGCCAGACCGGGCGGCTTCATCCATTGTTCGGCAATGGCTCGTTGATGGCAGCGGCGCGCAACAGGCGGTTGGCGGATGAGCCGGGTTTTGACGACCTGCAATATTGTCAGTGTTTTGAGACGGTTCTGCACCATCTGATCCGGTTTCAGATTAGCCGGACGCACAGCTGACGCACTTGGTCGCGGCGAGATCGAGGTTCAGCCGGCCTTTGGGAATCTCGTCGCCGCAATCCTCGCAATACCCAAAATCCCCTTCTTGAATGCGGATCAGCGCGGCCTGCAAACGCCACGTTTCGATATCCCGATTGGCCTGCTGCGCCTTGGCCATCGCCTGATTCTGCAGCGCGTCCATTCTGCTGAGGCGCCCGACGGCCTGCTGGTCCAGTTCAACAATGGCCTGCGCGTCTTTTTCCGTTGCCGAGTGATCTGCAATCTCGGCCAATCGCGCCTTTATCCTTGCCGTAAAGCCTGCCAATTCAGTGTCATTCATTTTCGTTACCCTGCAGATCACGGGTTTGCGTTTGGTGTTTTTACCACTAAATGGCATTCTAGGCGCAGCAAAGGATCAAAAACCATGTTGGAAAAGCGCAGTCACGTGAGACCGGTTGATCCGGTCTGGACCCGTATCACGACCGAAGCTCAGGCAGCCGTCGAGAATGAGCCGTTGATGGGCGGTCTGGTACACGCCTGTATCCTGCACCACCGCAGCCTCGAGCGGGCCCTGTCCTATCGGGTGTCGGCCAAGCTGTGCTCGAACGAAATGTCGATGATGGTACTGCGCGAAATCGTGGACGAAGCCTATGCAGATGACCTGTCGCTGATTGAGGCCGCGCGCGCGGACCTGATGGCTGTCTATGAGCGCGACCCAGCATGCCACCGTTTGCTGCAGCCAATCCTATACTTCAAAGGGTATCAGGCGATGCAGGCCTATCGTGTGGCACATTGGCTGTGGACCAAAGGCCGCCATGATCTGGCGTATTTCTTCCAGATGCGCTCGTCCGAGATTTTCGGGATCGACATTCATCCCGCTGCCCGCATCGGCAAGGGCATCATGATCGACCATGCCCACTCTATCGTGATCGGTGAAACGGCCGTGGTAGGCGATAACGTCTCGATGCTGCATTCGGTTACGCTGGGCGGAACCGGCAAGGAAGAAGAGCAGCGCCACCCCACGATCGGCGACGGTGTTCTGATCGGGGCCGGGGCCAAGGTTCTTGGCAATATCGAGGTGGGCCATTGCAGCCGCATCGCCGCAGGTTCTGTGGTGCTGCAAGAGGTTCCGGCCTGCACGACCGTTGCCGGTATACCGGCCAAGATCGTGGGCGAAGCCGGGTGCGATCAGCCGTCGATTTCGATGGATCACATGCTGGGCAAAGACAAGTAATCCGATCCCTGTGAATGAAAAAGCCGCCTCGGGATTGAGGCGGCTTTTTTTATTAGCGATGGATCAGGCCAGCATGACCATCGGGTTTTCCAGATTGTCGACGATGGCCTGCAGCAGCTCTGCACCAAGCGCACCGTCAATCACTCGGTGATCGACCGACATGGTAACCGACATGACGGTGGCCACGGTCAGCTCTCCGTCATCGCCAACAAGCGGCTTTTTGACACCGGAACCCACGGCCAGAATACCGGCATGGGGCGGGTTCACGATGGCGTCGAAATTGTCGATGCCAAACATGCCGAGGTTCGAGATCGCAAACGTGCCGCCCTGATATTCGTGCGGTGCCAGCTTGCGCTCGCGGGCGCGGGAGGCGAGGTCTTTCATCTCGGTCGACAGTGCAGACAGGGATTTTGTGTCGGCATCCTGCAGGACTGGTGTGAACAGACCGCCTTCGATCGCTACGGCGACCGCCACATCCGACGGCTTCAGTTGCAGAACGCGATCCCCAGCCCAAACCGCGTTGCAGGCTGGGACCTGTTGCAGCGCGTTGGCGACGGCCTTGATGATGAAGTCGTTGACGCTCAGCTTCACGCCACGGCCTTCCAGTTGCTTGTTCAACTGGCTGCGGAATTTCAGCAGCGCGTCCAACTTGATGTCGCGGCGCAGGTAGAAATGCGGGATGGTCTGCTTGGCTTCGCTGAGGCGCGCGGCAATGGTCTTGCGCATACCGTCGAGCTTGATTTCCTCGAATTCCCGACCTTCATACATCTTGGCCACCGCGTCCGCTGATGGACCCGACGGAGCGGCTGCGGGTGCAGGTGCTGCAGCCGCCGAGGCAGGTGCTGCTGCCGGTGCAGTCGCAGTTGCGCCTTCAACATCCGCTTTGACAATGCGGCCATGCGGACCTGTGCCGGTTATCTGCGACAGGTCGAGGCCTTTTTGCGCCGCGATCCGACGGGCCAGAGGCGAGGCAAAGATACGACCGCCATCCGCCTTGACCGGAGCAGGGGCGGGCGCCTCGGACGCCGCTGGCGCGGCAACCTCGTTGCCCGCAGCGGCTGCGGGGGCAGCCGCGGGAGCCGAGGCAGGTGCAGCCGCGATATCATCTGCGCTTTCTCCATCTTCCAGCAGAACCGCGATGGCGGTGTTGACCTTGACCCCTTCCGATCCTTCGGGGATCAGGATCTTGCCGATGGTGCCTTCGTCGACGGCCTCAAACTCCATCGTGGCCTTGTCGGTTTCAATCTCGGCCAGCAGGTCTCCGGAGGAGACAGTGTCGCCTTCCTTGACCAGCCATTTGGCCAGCGTGCCTTCCTCCATGGTCGGTGAAAGGGCGGGCATCAGAATTTCGGTGGGCATCTGTCTGTCGCTCCTTACCGGTAGGTCACTTGTTTGACGGCGGCGATCACCTCTTCGGTGGTGATCAGCGCCAGCTTTTCGAGGTTCGCGGCGTAGGGCATCGGAACATCCTTGCCGGTGCAGTTGATGACCGGCGCGTCGAGATAATCGAACGCCTCCTGCATCACCACGGACGAGATGTAGCTGCCGACCGAGCCTTGCGGCCAGCCCTCTTCGACGGTCACCAGACGGTTGGTTTTCATCACCGAGTTGATGATCGCGCCGGTGTCCATCGGGCGGATGGTGCGCAGGTCGATCACCTCGGCGCTGATACCTTCCTCGGCCAGCTTGTCGGCGGCTTCCAGTGCGTATTGCATACCGATGCCGAAGCTGACGATGGTCACGTCCGAGCCTTCACGCCAGATGCGGGCCTTGCCCAGCGGGATGGTCAGGTCGTCCACCTGCGGTACGTCGAATGAGCGGCCGTAGAGGATTTCATTTTCCAGGAAGATCACCGGGTTGGGGTCGCGGATCGCCGATTTCAGCAGACCTTTGGCGTCGGCGGCCGAATAGGGCATCACAACTTTCAGGCCGGGGATTTGCATGTACCAAGCCGCGTAGTCCTGGCTGTGCTGTGCCGCCACGCGGGCCGCAGCACCGTTGGGACCACGGAACACGATGGGGCAGCCCATCTGACCGCCGGACATATAAAGCGTCTTGGCGGCGGAGTTGATGATGTGGTCAATCGCCTGCATGGCGAAGTTGAAGGTCATGAACTCGACAATCGGTTTCAGGCCACCAAAGGCCGAGCCAACCGCGATGCCGGCAAAACCGTGCTCGGTGATCGGGGTGTCGATCACCCTTTTAGGGCCAAACTCGTCCAGCAGGCCTTGCGAGATTTTGTAGGCGCCCTGATATTCGGCGACTTCTTCACCCATAAGGTAGACATCTTCGTCGCCACGCATTTCTTCGGCCATCGCGTCGCGCAGAGCTTCGCGGACGGTTTCGGATTTCATCTCGGCATCTGAGGGCCAATCGGGCGACAGGTCCACGACCGGAGCAGCGGGCGTTGCAGCCGGAGCAGGGGCCTCAACCGCCGCCGGGGCAGCCTCGGCCACCGCAGCGGTTGCGGGGGCAGCTGCAGGCAGAGCGGAGGCGTCTTCACCGTCTTCGACCATCACCGCGATGGGGGTGTTGACCTTGACCCCTTCGGTGCCCTCGACGATCAGGATCTTGCCGACGATACCTTCATCGACCGCTTCGAATTCCATCGTTGCCTTGTCGGTTTCGATCTCGGCCAGGATATCGCCCGAGGATACGGTGTCGCCTTCTTTTACCAGCCACTTGGCCAGTGTGCCTTCTTCCATCGTGGGTGAAAGGGCGGGCATGAGAATTTCGGTTGCCATGTCTTATTCGTCCTCTCAGGCGTAAATGTCAGTCCAAAGCTCTTCAACCGAAGGCTCGGGGCTTTCTTTCGAGAATTCAGCGGCCTGATTGACGACCTCTTTGATTTCCTTGTCGATCGCCTTCAGGTCATCTTCAGTGGCGTGTTTGCCGGTCAGCAACAACTCGCGCACGTGTTCGATCGGGTCGCTTTGTTCGCGAACCTTCTGAACCTCCTCGCGGGTGCGGTACTTGGCCGGGTCGGACATCGAGTGGCCGCGGTAGCGGTAGGTCTTGATCTCCAGGATATAAGGGCCTTTGCCCGCGCGGCAGTGGGCGACGGCTTTCTCGCCGGCTTCCTTGACTGCCAGAACATCCATGCCGTTGACGATCTCGCCAGGGATGCCGAAGGCCTCGCCGCGATGGTAGATGTCCTTGGTCGAGGTCGAACGCGCCTGAGCGGTTCCCATGGCGTATTGGTTGTTCTCGATCACGAAGACCACCGGCAGATCCCAGAGGGCGGCCATGTTGAAGGTCTCGTAGACCTGACCCTGGTTCGCCGCGCCGTCACCGAAATATGTGAAGGTCACACCGCCGTTTTCCTTGTACTTGTCGGCAAAAGCCAGACCGGCGCCCAGCGGAACCTGCGCGCCAACGATGCCGTGGCCGCCGTAGAAATGCTTCTCTTTCGAGAACATGTGCATCGAGCCGCCCTTACCCTTAGAAAGACCCCCGATGCGTCCGGTCAATTCGGCCATCACGCCGCCCGGCTCCATCCCGCAGGCCAGCATGTGTCCGTGATCGCGATACGAAGTGATACGCTTGTCGCCTTCCTTGGCCGCGGCCTCGAGGCCGACAACAACGGCTTCCTGCCCGATGTAAAGGTGGCAGAACCCACCGATCAGACCCATGCCATAAAGCTGACCGGCCTTTTCCTCGAATCGGCGGATCAGAAGCATTTCGCGGTAGTAGGTTTTAAGCTCTTCCGCAGAAACATTTGGTTTCTTTGTGGTTTTTCGCGCAGCCATCGTGGCGATCTCCCCCTTCCGGACAGATAGTTTAGCGTTAAACTATCTCATAAAGCATTTGCGGCTTTCTGGCGAGGGTAAATGTGACGCAGCGTCCGATCCTGCGGAAACAGGCCAAATACTTGTTGGGTAAGATGCTGCCGGGCCGAGATTTCTTGTCGAAAAACCTGATCCGGATCAGCGAATGACAATCTCGTCCGAGCGGATCATGCCTAGAACCGAGCGTGCCTGCTGATCCAGCAAGTCGAGATCCAGATAGGAGTCCGAAAGTCGACGGGTCAGATTTTCCATTTCGGCGATCTCGGCCTTGAGTGTGGCCAGGTCGCGTGACAGGGCGTCCCGTTCCGCGGCAATCTCGACCCGTCGGAACAGGCCATAGTCGCCCTGCACGGCGGCAAAGGTGAAATACACACCCAGCATAAATGCCACCATGAAGAAAACGACTGCGCCCAAACCGGGCCGGTGGGAACGGGACACTCTGTTTACCGCCGTATGAATTGCCTCAATAATGTGCCCTTTGCGAGCATCTGAATGCACTATGTCACAGGTGATTCGGGTTGTGAATCCCTTGGCTCCTACTTTTTTTGGAAATGTTGGACAGCCTTTGTCAGCGCAATGCCTCAAGGACTTGATTGCGTGTCAGGGTCTGCTCTTCCATGCACGCCTAATAGAACATCGGTGCTGCACTGCCGTCGCTTTTCAACTCGGGCTCGCAGGTGGCATCGCGGGTTTGCAGCCAAGCGCGCTGTTCATTCAACAGGGCCTGACCGTCTCCGCGTGCGTCCGCCCTCGGCTTGACTTCTTTCCAGATCCGGTTGAGCTCGCGGTCGGCGATTTCCTATTTCTCCTTAGCGCAGAAATTTGCGTCCAGCTGGGTCCGCCCGCCGCAACTGGATTGGGCAACAGCGGGCAGGGGATACAGGGCAACGATCAGGCATGCAAAAACTCTCATGGCAATACTCTCCACCGGTAAGCGGAGAGATTACCACGTGTTCCGACAACCGGCCAATTTGCGCGAGGCTTAACCTTCCAGAGCTGCGACGCCGGGCAGGGTTTTGCCTTCCATCCATTCAAGGAAGGCGCCACCGGCGGTCGAGATATACGAAAAGTCCTTGGCCGCACCAGAGGCGTTCAGCGCGGCGACAGTGTCACCACCGCCCGCGACTGACACCAACTGGCCCGAGCGGGTCAGTGCGGCGGCCTTCAGAGCGGCGGCATTTGTGGCGGCGTCGAAGGGCTCGATCTCGAACGCGCCCAGCGGGCCATTCCAGATCAGGGTCTGGCTTTTGGCGAAAATCTCGTTGATGGCTGCAACGCTTTGGGGGCCTGCGTCCAGGATCATGCCGTCATCGGTGCATTGATCGGCGGGCAGGATCTGATGCGGGGCGTTGGCCTCGAACTTTTCCGCAACAACGATGTCCGTGGGCAGAACGATAGTGCAGCCCGCGCTTTCGGCTTTGCCCAGGATTTCGGCCGCGGTGTCTTTCATCGCTGTTTCGGCTAGCGATTTGCCCACGTTCAGGCCCTGAGCGACAAGGAACGTGTTTGCCATGCCACCGCCGATCACCAGATAGTCCACCTTGGTGATCAGATTGCCCAGCAGTTCCAGCTTGGTCGAAACCTTCGCACCACCGACCACGGCGGTTACAGGACGCTTGGGCGCGCCCAGAGCACCTTCCAGTGCCTCCAACTCGGCTTGCATCAGGCGGCCAGCGCACGAGGGCAGCAGGCGCGCGATGGCCTCGGTCGAGCTGTGCGCGCGGTGGGCGGCCGAGAAGGCATCGTTGCAATAGACCTCTCCCAGCTTGGCCATGCCCGCAGCCAAATCGGTGTCATTCTTGGTTTCGGCTGCGTGGAAGCGTGTGTTTTCAAGCAGCAGAACCTGACCAGGTTGCAGTGCTTCAGCGGCCAGTTCGGCCTCGGTGCCGACGCAATCGGCCGCGAACAAAACCGTGGTGCCAAAGGCATCCTGAAGCGTGGGAATAAGTTGCTTCAGCGACAGGTTCTCGCGGCGCTCACCACCCGGACGCCCGAAATGTGCCAGCAAGATGGGCTTACCTCCGGCCGCCAGAATATCGCGGACGGTCGGCACAATGCGCTGAATACGGGTTGCATCGGTCACGACCCCGTCCACCACGGGCACGTTGATATCGACGCGCACCAGCACGCGTTTGCCGTTCAGGTCCATGTCGTCGAGAGTTTTCCAGCCCATCGTGCAGTCCTCGGAAATGTGAAACAGATTTAGGCGGTTCTTTTCCTGCATTTTGCCCTCAGGTCAATGCGTCACTTGGCATTCATGCGCGTGGCGAATAGGTATTTGCGCAAGACCAAACGACAGGAGGGCCTCATGGCCGAGATCAAGGATCCCGAAAACACTATCATAATCGAACTGAAGGGCGGCAATGTCGTCATCGAGCTGCTGCCGGACGTGGCACCGCAGCACAGCGCACGGATGAAAGAACTGGCGCGCGGTGGTGAGTATGACAACGTGGCCTTCCACCGTGTGATCGACGGTTTCATGGCGCAGACCGGCGACGTGCAGCACGGTGATATGGAAGACGGGTTCAACCTGCGTATGGCGGGCACCGGTGGCTCGTCGCTGCCGAACGTTCCGGCTGAGTTTTCGAAACTGCCGCATGACCGTGGCACGCTGGGCGCGGCGCGGTCGCAGAACCCGGACTCGGCCAACTCGCAGTTCTTCATCAACTTCAAGGACAACCACTTCCTGAATGGTCAGTATACCGTTTACGGCCGCGTCATTGACGGCATGGAGCATGTGGACGCAATCGTACGTGGTGAGCCGCCTGCGAACCCGGATCGCATGATCAGCGTCAAGGTGGCTTCGGATGTATAAACTGGCCGCAGCTTTCACCCTTTTGGCCAGCCCTGTGTTGGCCACCGGGCTTCAGATCGAGATCGAAGGTGAGGGCGCCAATGGCATCGTCAACGTCGACCTATTCGAAGACCTGGCTCCCCAACATGTCGAACAGATCAGTGCTTTGGCCGCTGAAGGCAAATATGATGGCGTGGTGTTTCACCGCGTGATTGACGGCTTCATGGCTCAGACCGGTGACGTTGAATTCGGTCGTATTGGCGGCGATATGCGCCGTGCCGGTACCGGCGGGTCGGATCGCCCTGATCTGCCTGCCGAGTTCTCGGATTACAACTATGACCGTGGTGTCGTGGGCATGGCCCGTGCGCAGGACCCCGACAGCGCGAATTCGCAGTTCTTCATCATGTTCGAACCGGGCCCATTCCTGAACGGCCAGTACACGGTTGTTGGTCAGGTGACCGAGGGCATGGACGTGGTCGATGCTATCAAGCGGGGCGATGGCCCCAACGGTGCTGTGATCGGTCAGCCCGACATGATGAAAAAAGTCACCGTCACCGAATAAGTTAAAAAGCCCCGACGCTTAGCGTCGGGGCTTTTTCAGGATCAGTCGTCGCCCATCGCCTGCCAGATCAGCGCTCCGATGGCGGCGCCGATCAGTGGGGCGACCCAAAACAGCCAAAGCTGACCAAGGGCCGGCGCATCCGCAAACAGGGCCACAGCGGTGGATCGCGCCGGGTTGACCGACGTGTTTGTCACCGGGATCGAGATCAGGTGGATCAGCGTCAGGCACAGACCAATGGCGATCGGGGCGAAGCCGTCGGGCGCAAAGTTGGATGTCGCGCCAAGAATGACGATGATGAAGAATGCGGTCATCACGATCTCGATCACCAATGCGGACATCAATGAATAGCCCTCGGGTGATGCTTCGCCATACCCGTTCGAGGCAAATCCGCCGACACCCTCGAATCCCGGAGCACCGCTGACGATCAGATACAGGACAGCCGCGGCGGCAATCGCGCCGATCACCTGCGCGATCCAATAGGGGATCAAGTCCCTGGCAGGAAACCTACCGCCCATCATCAGGCCAAGACTGACGGCCGGGTTGAAATGCCCGCCCGAGATATGCCCGACCGCATAAGCCATGGTCAGAACCGTCAGGCCGAAGGCAAAGGAAACGCCCAGCCAGCCGATGCCCACATCCGCGACTCCTGCCGCCAATACGGCGCTGCCGCACCCGCCCAGCACCAGCCAGAACGTGCCGAAAAACTCGGCCATGAGTTTTGATGACATGAAAATCCCTCCTGAAAACACTGATTTAAGGTTAATTTAAAAATCGCATTTTGTGAAACGTCAGGGAACGGGGAAATTTCAAACCGGCTGTTCAGAAATGAACTGGCGATGTTGGCCGGGCGGCTATCCCCAACTGAACGGGTCCAGCCGGAACAGTTTCGACAATTGTTCGTATACCTCAGGTACGGCGGCTTTCAATTGCCGTGGCTGTTCGAAGAACACCTCGACCGAGACTGCAAAAAACTCTTCGTGACCCACCGCGCCATAGGGATCAATAACAGTGTGCTGGCCGTGTTCCACGGCGCGCACATGGGCGTCGTATGCGGTTAGAAAGACGCGCTCCCACTCGGCAAAGCTCTGCCCGTTGCTGAGGATCGGAACGCCGTTAGTACCGCCGGAAAGGTCGTCGATCTGGTGCGCAAACTCGTGCAGGACAACATTTTGCCCGTCATGGTCGTTTGCGGCGCCTTTCCGGCTGTGCGACCACGACAGGATTACCGGCCCACGATCCCAGCTTTCGCCGGTGCGCACGATTTCCTTCTCGCTGACAACATAGCCGTCCTGCCTGCGTTGGCGGGACTTAAAGGCGCTTGGATAGATCAGGATCGTCGTCAGGTGATCATACCAGAGGTCGCTGTTCACCAGCAGCAGGCTGGCCTGCGCGGCGATGGCCAGTTCCATCTCTTCGGTGACCTCCAGCCCGTCGCACCCGTGAAATTGCACCTGATCCAGAAACAGGTTCACCTTGCCGTCCAGCTTGGTCCGCAAATCAGAGGGCAAGCGGCGGATCAATGGCACTTGCTGTTCGATCACCCTGCGCTGGTGGTCGGTCAGGGGGGTGGCCAGCAACTCTTGTCGCGCCTGCGACTTGGACCAGTGGCGGTACAGGAAAAAAACCGCGATCAGCAGAAGGATCGAGAAAAAGATCAGCATGTCAGAACCCTATACCGACCGGTCCCGGCGGCAAGAGCAAAAGAAAAACGCCGCAGGATGACCTGCGGCGTTTGATCATTCGGTTGTCGGATCAGCGTTACTGCTTGACCTCGGCCGCCGGGTTGGCGCCAGCCTTGGCGCTGCGGCCCGGGTTCAGCGGGTCGTCCTGCCGCTGCACCGAACCTTCGAAATGGGCGCCGCTTTCGATGGCGATGGTCTTGTGGATGATGTCGCCTTCGACACGCGCGGTCGAAGTCAGGCGGACTTTCAGACCACGCACCCGGCCCACGATGCGGCCGTTGATCACGACATCATCAGCGGTGACTTCGCCCTTGATGGTGGCGGTTTCACCGATGGTCAGCAGATGCGCGCGGATGTCGCCTTCGACTGTGCCTTCGACCTGAATGTCGCCGGTGGTTTTCAGGTTACCAGTGATGTGCAGGTCCGAGGACAGTACCGACGCCGGAGGCTTGGGCTTGGGCGCGGTGCTGGCCTTGTTTTCTGCCGGTGCAGGGGTCGCCGGTGTGGCCGGAGCGGCAGGTTTCGCCGCCTCGGGTGCATTGGATCCGGGCTCGTTGATTTTGCTCTTAGAAAACATTTCTCGCAGCCTTTTGACTTAATAGTAAGGGCTTTCAGGGCCGATCTCTCAACCCTGTGTATGCCCTGTGTCTGTGGTCCGGTCAAGCAGCCATGAGTTCCTTGACAGTCTCAGCGGCAGTTCGCGCAGCGATAGCTTCGACCAAGGTTCCGAACGTGCCAACATAGACGCGCTTATCCTTGATATTTATCTGTGCCTTGAACGTGCCGTTGTCCCGCTGGCAGACGCCGGGGATGCCCAGCTTGCCGTTCTTGTAGATCGACTTGTTCTGGTTGTTCTCTGCTTGCGTTACGTCACGCAGGTTCTCAATCGCGTTGTTCTGCCGATTGAGGTCGATGTGGTCGATATGGTTCTGTGGCCACTCACCATAGGTCAGCGCCCAGATGACGCGATGCGCCAGATACAACTTGCCGCCGATGCGACTGCCTAGATAGCCAGTGTTCATCTCTGTGGTGAATGCCTCGGTCCCGGCAGCAGCGCGGGTTCCCATGCGCTTGCCCGCCACGATATGCACAGGCACTCCATCCCGTAGCATCTGGCTGATGAGCGTCTTGCGCAATAAGTGCATGTGAAACGGTATGCCCGTCCTTTCAGTGAGCCGAGCAGCATAGGAGGCCATCCAGCCCCGACCGCCGACAGGGAACAGCTTCGTTGCCCCGATACCTCTGGGCAAATAAGATAGCGCCTCATCGGCCAATGGACTGCGGTAGACTGTGTGCTCGGTTCCCTGCTTGCGTCTGTGGCCGGGGAATACAATGCGGTCAGGATGCACGTCACGCCACTCAAGGGTGCGGACCTCGTTCGTCCTCTAGCCTGTGGCCGCGAGCAGGAGGAAGCACGCAGAGCGCTCGGGGAACTCAGCAGCATCAGAGCGGACGGTGGAGAGGATCGTTTGTAGGTCTGCGTCGGACAGCACTTTTCGTCTGGGTTCGATCTTGGTCTTAGGTAAGTCGGCGGTAGGATCATAGATGCACATGCGGTCGCGCAGGGCAGTGCGCCAGCAGCCTCGCAGGAGGCGTCTCAGGCTGTAAGCGGTGCCGGGTTGCTTCTGGTATAGAGTTTGGATCAGCGAAGAGAGTTCCGAGTGCGTGATCTCGTCCAGCGGGGTAGCTCGCATCTCCTTCGGCACTTGCGCCCATGCCCGATCATTCTGGTACTCATAGCCCCTCGACACGTTCTTGGCGCGCAGGGTCGCACAGTACGCAGAGAAGGCGTCTGATAGGAGGAATATCCTCTGGGTGACAGTGTGTCGTCCGGTCTCGACGTCGGTCCTCAGGGCGCTCACAGTCCGTTTTGCGTGGGCCAGAGTGACAAGGGAAGCATCCCCGATCTTGATGCGCTTGGTGCGTTGTGTGCGGCTATCCCAGATACGAGCGTAGAAGGTGCGCTGACCGGAGGCGAGCACCCTCAAAGTTAGCCCCGGCTGGTCTGTCGCTGTGTAAGTTACCTCGCCTTTGGCGGGGATTTTGGCTGTCTTCACAAACGAGACAGTGAACTTGTGCTTCAATGACATTCGGCTTTACTCCCAATAACTTAGGAGATCAGCCTGAAAAGTCCTTATAAATCAGATACTACGGCTCTTAGAAAACATTTCTCGCAGCCTTGATGTAAGTCATTGGGTTTACAGGTTTTCCGTTTACGCGCACCTCATAGTGCAGATGCGTGCCGGTAGACCGTCCGGTGCTACCCATATCAGCAATATGATCCCCGCGCGAGACCCTTTGACCAACCTTGACGCGGATCTTGGTGTTATGGGCATAAAGTGTCTCAATCCCGAAGGCGTGACGGATCTTGACCAGCCGCCCGAAACCGGATTGCCAGCCAGCATGTGTGACGACACCATCTGCGGTGGCAAAGATATCCGTGCCCTGAGCGCCGGCGAAATCGACACCATTATGCATGCGCCGCCCGCCGGTTTTAGGATCCCGGCGGCTGCCGAATCCGCTGGTAAACCGCACCACGGACTTCACCGGATTGGCGAACGGCGCTTTCTCGGCGGCAAGGCGGTACAGGTTCAACTGATCCATCTGTTGCAGCAAAACATTTGCGCGAATCTCGTCGGGGGTCAGGTCCTCGCCGCGCGTGCTGAAAGAGATAGGGGTCAGGGGTCCGCCCATACCGCTGTAACCGCGGCGGACCTCTTCAATGATACGGTCGGTAGGCATACCGGCCTGACGGAACATCTTGTCCAGTGGTTCGACCGAGATCACCATCGCCTCTTCCAGCTGGCGGAATATCTCGTCGCTGCGTTCCTGCATCAGCTGGATTTCCAGCTCAAGTTCATCGCGCTGGTGCAGCGCGTCCTTGGCATCGGCCGCGATCTGGTCGCGCTCTTGCGCGGTGCGGGCCAGTGCCGTGGTCATGAATGTCATCTGTTCGGGGGTGGCCACGGCGGTCACGTACATGTCGCCGTCATCTGCCTCGACCTGGACGCTGGCCAGTTCGGTACGGGCTTCTTCGCGCTGTTTCATCGTAGCGCGTAAAGTGGTCTGGATCACTTCGATCCCGGTCTCAAGCTCGCGACGACGGTTTTCCGAGGCCAGCAGCTCAGACTGCATTGCCGAAATTTGTTTCAGCGCAGCGTTGAACCGATCCTGCGCGGCCAGTGCTTCTTGAGCGCGCGCGTCGCGTTCGACGGACAGGATGTTCAGGCGTTCCTGATAAGTTGCCTGATCCCGCTTGGCCTGTTCGCGGAAGTTGCCCGATCCGATGCTGTCCATAAGCAGGATCGCCGTGGCGACCGCTGTCCAGCCGACGATCACCGCCACACCGGCGACGGCTGCGATCTGAGTTTCCGAGCTGAGCCGGATGAACCGCGTGTCGTTGTCAGATTTCAGGAAAACCCGGCGTTCCGGGAATTGCCGCTCGAGCAGTGAGTGTAGTTTGATTGCCAGACGAGTTCGCACGCGTCTTCACCTCTCATCCCCAAGATCGGGACCGGTTGTGAGTGATGTCCGTCCCTTGGGCGAACTGCATAGAGGGCACTTGTGCGTTGGGCAAGTTTGTTAACTAGTTCACACAACAAAGCAGGTAATTCCCGCCAATTCTCGGCGGGAAATTGCCGATGACGTCAACTTGAGCAGGCCTATTGCGCGGCACCGGGTGGTGGCAGGTCTTCAGTCAGCGGCCAATAGAAGTCGGGCGGCAGCCCGGCCTCGGCGCGTTTCTCCTCGTTGAACGGGGGTTTCAGCGCCCCGTGGAAGTAGCACCGCACCAATTTGTGAAACACGTCCTTGGGGTCGGCATTTTGACGCCCGCACAAGAAATGGAACCATTTCGAGCCATAGGCAACATGGCCTACCTCTTCGGCATAGATGACTTCCAACGCGGCGATGGCCCTCTTGTCCTTTGCCTTGCGGAAGATGTCGATCATGCCGGGGGTGACGTCCAGCCCGCGCGCCTCAAGCACCATGGGCACTACGGCCAGTCGACCCATCAGGTCTTCGGCGGTGTCCTCGGCTGCGCGCCACATGCCGGTATGGGCGGGCAGGGCGCCATAGTGGCTGCTCATGCCTTCCAGACAATCGCAGATCATCTCGAAATGGCGCGATTCTTCCTCGGCGCATTTGACCCAGTCGTCATAGAATCCAATCGGCATTGGTACATGACCAAAGCGGGCGATGATGTCCCAATGCAGGTCCACCGCGTTCAGTTCGATATGCGCGACCGCGTGCAGCAGGGCGATGCGTCCCGCCTCGGTTCCGGGCTTGCGTTTCGGAACCTCGCGCGGAGACAGCAGTTCCGGCCTGCCCGGTCGCGCTGGTTGCAGCGGAGGTGTCGCGGTACCGATCTCAATCGCGGGCACGCCCTCCTTACGCGAGGCGAACCACGCCGCCGCATGGCGTTTGGACAGGGCGGTTTTTTCCCGCCCGTCCGCCGTGGTCAGAACTTCGGTTGCCATCTGGGTCAGTGTTTTCGACACCGGGCCTCTCCGCTTGGTCAGGTATGCGGGTCTTAGACCGGATGGCGACCGTGGTCGAGAGGGGTCACAGGGCGCGCACGGCCTCCAGCACCTCGTCCACGTGGCCGGGCACTTTGACCTTGCGCCAGACACGGGCGATTTCGCCCTCGGCGTTGACGATGAAGGTCGAACGCTCGATCCCCATCGACTTTCGCCCGTACATGTTCTTTTCCACCCAAACGCCATAATCCTCGCACGTCGAGGAGCCCTCATCCGACAAAAGCGGTGTGGTCAGGTTGTGCTTGGCGACGAATTTGTCGTGCTTGGCGACGCTGTCGCGCGAGATGCCGAAAACGTGAGCACCGGCATCGGCAAAGGCTTGAAGTTGTTCCGAGAAACCGATGGATTCCTTGGTGCAGCCCGGCGTATCATCACGGGGATAGAAGAACAGAACCACGGTGCCGCCGCGCAGGGCCGACAAGGTGACCTCGCCGCCTCCGTCGCGGGGCAAAGTGAAATCAGGGGCGATGTCTGAAACGTCGGGCATTGGAAACTCCGCTAAAGTTTTTTAAGGGCTGCCCGAGATCATAGGGCGACGCAAGCGGGTTGGAAGGCGTGGATAGAAAATTGGTGCAGCACGAAGACAATAGTGCGACGCAGCCCGGAAAACCCCCGCGCCGCCGGTCGCGCCGCCGTATCGCTGCACATTTTTCCATCTGGACATGTCTGTCGCTGGGTTTGCTGGTGTTCGCGGGCTGGTTCTTTTTGTTCGGTCAGAACCTGCACGCGCCGGAATGGGTGCGAAAAAAGGTCGAGCAGCGGCTGGAACAGAGCTTGGGCGGTCTGAAGTTCCGCTTTGGCGATGCCAGCTTCATCGTCAACGAAGAATGGCGCCCCCGTCTGAAACTGACGGATGTGACGATCAGCGACGCCGCCGGGCAGCAGATCGCGCGGGTTTCGGATTTGCGGACCCGGCTGTCGATGCGCGGTTTGCTGCGGGGGCAGATTCGTCCGCGCCGCATTACTGTGCGGGGCGCGCAATTCGACCTGACCAGGGGTCTGGACGGCGCCCTATCGCTGACCGTCGGGTCGGGAAGCGCCCCAGTGCAGAAGGCACCAGATCTGGCGCAACTGATCGAGCAATCGGACGATGTGTTTCTTTCGCCATTGTTGTCGGGGCTGCGTTCGGTCGATTTGGAATCCCTGACGCTTGATTACAAAGACCTGCGATTGGGCCGCGCCTGGGTGTTTGACGGCGGCCACATTACGGCCACCCGCAACGGTGATGAAATGCACTTGGCTACCGGGTTCTCAGTCCTGACCGGGAGGGACTATGCCAGCTCGATCGAGGCGAACTACACCAGCGTCCTGGGCACGCCAGAGGCACGGTTTGGCGTTGCGATCACTGATTTGCCCGCCGAAGACCTTGCTGGCCAGACACTCGCGTTGTCCTGGCTGCAGGTTCTCAAAGCTCCGATCTCAGGCGCGCTGCGCGGCAGCGTCGATAGTAACTCGGCGCTGGGGCCAGTATTCGCGACTTTGAATCTGGGGGCAGGTGCGGTGCAGCCGACACAGGAAACGCGCCCGATCCCGTTCGAGTCCGCCAGCACTTATTTCACCTACACCCCCAGCCGTCAGGAACTGGATTTCAACGAGGTGTCGGTGGTTTCCGCCTGGGGGGCGTTTCAGGGCGAGGGCAAGGCCTTTTTGAACGGGATAGAAAACGGTGCGCTGGAAAGCCTGACCTCGCAGCTGAGTTTCAGCAGCATCAATATCAACCCAGCCAATCTGTTCCCCGAGTCGCTGAAGCTGGCACGGGCCGAACTGGATATGCAGATGAAACTAGCGCCTTTCGATCTGCGCCTGGGACAGATCATGGTCCAAGATGCCAACTACCGGCTGTTGGGCTCGGGCAAGCTGACCGGAGAGCCGGAAGGCTGGGCGGTACAAGTGGATGCGCATCTGGACCACATGAACGCGGATCAGCTGTTGAACTACTGGCCAGACCGTCTGGCGCCGAAGCCGCGGACATGGGTTGCGGAGAACCTCTATGAGGGTCAGTTCTCGGACGTTGATTTTGCCTTGCGTCTGCAGCCCGAGAACAAGCCGGAAATCTATCTGGATTTCGGGTTCGATCAGGCAAAAATTAGATTTGCCAAAACCTTGCCGCCACTTGTTGACGCCCAGGGGCAGGCCAGCCTTATCAATCGCAGGTTCACTGCCACGGCGGAATCAGGTCACGTCATCGCCGATCAGGGCGGCGCGATTGATGCCACCGGCACGTCTTTCATCATCCCTGATACCGGCATCAAGGGGATATCGCCGTCGATCACGCGGATCGCCGCCAAAGGCAGTGCCACGGCGGCGCTGTCACTTCTTGACCGGCCGCCGTTGGAGTTGCTCACCAAGGCTAACCTGCCGGTTGATTTGACGGACGGCAAGGTGAGCCTGACCGGAACGCTTTCTCTACCGATGAAGAAGGGCTTGAAATTCGAAGACACCGAATTCCATTTCCTGGGCGAGATTGATGACGTGCAAAGCGACAAGCTTGTTCCGGGGTTTTCGGTCAGTGCGGATCGGCTTGATCTTCAGGGTGATCAGACGGCGGTCGTGGTTTCGGGCGAGGGGCTGTTTGGCGATGTTCCGCTTCGGGCCACATGGCGGCAACCCATCGGTGGCACCGAACCGCAACGCAGCGAGTTGACGGGGCAGATCGAACTGTCCCCCCGCCTGATGACCGAGTTGAAGGCCGGTCTTCCGAAGGGGATGCTGACCGGGCAGGGTACCGCAGAAATCGCGCTGGGTATTGGCGCGGGAACACCGCCGAAACTGACGGCGTCGTCCAATCTGGCAGGTGTCGTGCTGGCCGTTCCAGAGCTGGGCTGGCGCAAGGGGGCGGGATCAACCGGTTCGATGACCGTTGCGGCGACGCTGGGCAGCAACCTGCGCGTGGATGAACTCAAGCTGGACGCCGCCGGGTTGCGCACCACCGCGTCGATCTCGTTCCGGGACGGGGATTTCGACCGTGTGCAGTTCAGCTCCTTCGACTTGGGCGATTGGCTGGCGGTTCCGGCCGAACTGGTCAATAGCGGCGGTGTGGTGCCGGATATCCGTGTGCTGGGCGGGGTGATGAATCTTGGACGCGCGACATTTGGCGGTGGCGGCAGTGGCGGAGCCTCCGGACCCGGCCCCCGTCTGGATGTGACGCTGGACCGACTTCAGGTCACCGAGACCATAGCCCTGACCGGGTTCAAAGGCGCGTTTCAGACCACCGGGGGCGTTAACGGTGCCTTCACCGCCAATGTCAACGGCGGGGCTGCGGTGCGTGGACAGGTCTCGCCGCGTGCAGGCCGCAGTGCGGTAACGCTGACTTCGGGTGATGCGGGTTCGGTTTTGCGATCTGCCGGTATGATCACGCAGGCCCGCGGCGGATCGATGAACCTGCAACTGGAACCGGTCGCGGGCCCCGGCAACTACGATGTAAACCTGAAAATCTCCGACACGCGTATCAAGGACGCCCCTGCGATGGCCGCGCTGCTGAATGCCATCAGCCTTGTTGGTCTGTTGGATGAAATGGCCGGGCAGGGAATCTTTTTCGGAACCATCGAAAGCCGGATGCGTATCACGCCAACGCAGGTCAAGGTTCTCAGCGGCAGTGCGGTCGGGCCGTCGATGGGCTTGTCCTTTGACGGCACCATCGACACGGTTAACGGATTGCTGAACCTGCGCGGTGCGATCTCTCCAATCTATCTGGTCAATGCGATTGGTAGCGTCTTTACCAAGAAGGGCGAGGGCATCATTGGCTTTAACTATACCCTGACCGGGCCGCTGCGGCAGCCGAAAGTGTCGGTCAACCCGCTATCCGGATTGGCGCCGCTGTTCCTGCGCAACCTGCTGAGGCCACCAGCACCCAAAGTCACTGACGGACCAAACGCGCTGCCGATCAAACCGGATGAACCGAAACGAACTTTCGGAGCACCCGCATCAGACCGTTGAACTGGGAAGTCGGGCGCTGTATGGCGCGGCCATGAAACTCAGCGATTTTGATTTCCACCTGCCCGAAGACCTGATTGCCACGCGGCCCGCCAACCCACGGTCTTCGGCGCGTATGTTGGTGGCCAACGGTGATGCGGTGTCGGACGCGCGTGTCTTCGATCTGCCAGACTGGCTACAACCCGGCGACCGGCTGGTGTTGAACGACACCCGCGTCATCCCTGCTCGCCTGAATGGCCGCCGTCACCGCGACAGCGCGCAAGGGCCGGTGTCTGCTGCAATTGAGTCCACCTTGCTGGACCCGCAGGCCGACGGCACATGGGCAGCGTTGATCAAACCGCTGAAAAAGGTCAAGCTGGGCGAAGAGATACAATTTTCCGACGACCTTAGCGCCATGCTGGATCGTGTCGAGGACGGGCAGGCTATTCTACGGTTTAACCTGACGGGTGATGATTTCGACACCGCCCTGGAGCAGGCGGGTGCTATGCCACTGCCGCCCTATATCGCCGCCAAACGCCCGGCGGATGAGCAGGACAAAACTGATTACCAGACGATCTGGGCGCGCAACTCGGGCGCGGTTGCGGCCCCCACAGCCTCGTTGCATTTCGATCAGGCGCTGATGCAAGCGCTTCACGCGCGCGGCGTCACGTTCAGTCATGTGACCTTGCATGTGGGCGCTGGTACCTTCCTGCCGGTCAAGGTCGAGGACGTAACCAAGCATAAGATGCACGCCGAATGGGGCCGGGTCAGCGCCACCGCAGCCGAAGAAATACGCGCCACCAAGGCAGCTGGCAGGCGGGTCATTCCGATTGGCACCACGGCGTTGCGGCTGATCGAAAGCGCAGCGCGTTCGGGTCAGATCGAGCCGTGGGAAGGCGAAACGGACATTTTCATCTATCCCGGCTTCCAGTTTCATGTCGCGGATGCGCTGATGACCAATTTCCACCTGCCGAAATCCACATTATTGATGCTGGTTTCGGCCTTGATGGGGCGGGATCGTATGCGCGATGTCTATATCCATGCGATAGAACGGAAATATCGGTTCTTCTCCTACGGGGATGCGTCGCTTTTAATCCCCTAAACGGCGCGATGGCGGGATCGCGCGTCCGCAATGTCGTAGACAAGCGGGTTCTGAGCCGTTTTTCATATCAAAACGAATCCTTAATGCCGGTCGGCAAATAATACGGAGACCCCAATGCTTCAGGTCCTTTCCAGCGCGTGGGCGCTTCTTCTTGGTATGGGGCTTCTGATGGTCGGCAACGGCCTGCAGGGTACAATCCTGGGTGTTCGGGGCGAGATCGAGGGGTTTTCAACCCTTGAGATGTCATTCGTGATGTCGGCCTATTTTTTGGGTTTTCTAGGCGGTTCACGCTTTGCGCCCGAGATGATCCGAAGAGTGGGGCATGTACGGGTGTTTGCGGCACTGGCCTCGTTCATTTCTGCTGTCATGATCCTGTATCCGTTGATGACCAATCCACTTGTTTGGATTTTTGGACGCTTTGTAATCGGGTTCTGTTTTTCTGGTGTGTATGTCACCGCGGAAAGCTGGTTGAACAACGCTGCCAGCAACGAAAACCGAGGTCAGGCCCTGTCGCTGTACATGATTTTTCAGATGATTGGCATCATCACTGCACAGGGGTTGGTCGTGTTGGGCGACCCGGCTGGATTTGACACATTCGTCGTCGCGTCCATTTTGGTTTCAGTGTCCTTTGCGCCCATTCTGCTATCGATCTCACCAACGCCGGCCTTCGACACGACCAAGCCGATGACACTGCGCGAACTGTTCAATAGTTCGCCGCTGGGCTGCGTGGGCATGTTCCTTCTGGGTGGTGTGTTCTCGGCGCAGTTCGGTATGGCGTCGGTATACGGCGCTCGCGCAGGTCTGACGCTTGTTGAGATTTCCACGTTTATTGCTGCTTTCTACGTCGGTGCATTGGTGCTGCAGTACCCGCTGGGCTGGATGTCAGACCGAATGGATCGTCGTTTTCTGATCATGCTGGCTGCAGGGGTAGGGGCCTGCGCTGCTGCAGCGGGTATGCTGTTCGGCGTCACTTTCCCGATCCTGCTGGGTGCGGCCTTTGTGATTGGCGGCATGTCGAACCCGCTCTACTCGCTGCTGATCGCCCACGTGAATGACTTTCTGAGCCACGAAGACATGGCCGCGGCCTCAGGTGGTCTGCTGTTCATCAACGGACTTGGGGCCATCGCCGGTCCGCTTATCACTGGCTGGCTCATGGGGGACGCGGTCTTTGGCCCTTCGGGCTTTTTCCTGTTCATCGCAACCCTGTTGGTCACGATGGCGGCCTACGCGCTTTATCGTACGACGCAGCGTGCCGCGATCCCCGTTTATGAGACCGGAACGATGTCGACGTTCTATCCGACGGCCTCTCCGGTCGCTCTTGAAGTAGCCCAAGAAGTAGCCATCGAGGCGGCCGAAGCCGAGCAGGAAACGCAAGATGTTGCCTAGGACACAAGATTATGACGCAAGTGTTGCAATTTTTTACTGTTACAAATCTGTAAAACGTCATTAAATAACCTTACGTCCCTGGGGAGGGCAACACGACGGAGTTAGGGCAATGGTAGGGCCTGAAGACGTATTGAGTTTTTGGTTAGATGAGGTTGGCCCCGAGGGGTGGTATCTACAAGACGACGCCTTGGATGCAGACATTCGCGAACGGTTTTTGACCACCTGGGAAGCCGCGAGTGAAGGCAAGTTTTCTCTTTGGCTAACATATCCCAGCGGGTCACTGGCTTACATCATTCTGATGGATCAGTTCCCGCGAAACATGTTCCGCGGCAGCGCCAAGGCATTCTCGACGGACCGCGCGGCCTTGTCGTCGGCCAAATGCGCGGTGGACAAGGGGTGGGACCTCAAGATTGACGAACCAGCGCGGCAGTTCTTCTATCTGCCGATGATGCACTCGGAAAACCTGTGCGATCAGGAACGTTGTGTCCGTCTGATGTGCCAGAATATGAAGGACAGCGATCCAAGCAACCTGTTACACGCACGGGCCCATCGCGAGGTGATCCGCAAGTTCGGGCGGTTCCCTTATCGCAACGAAGCGCTTGAACGCCCGATGACCGCGCACGAAGCGGCCTATGTCGATATGGGCGGGTACGGTGCCACCGTGCGGGAACTGCAGTCCGCTGGCTAGGACGACGGCACGCATCCCCGAACAGCAATAATTCGGTTGGCAATCACGTCGGCCGATTTTTCTATGGCAGTGTTGATCAGTGCATCCGGAGACTCGGTGATTTCCGCGATGCGGGATTGCGATTCCTGCATTCTGGCTTCCAGATTTTCCAGCGTTACCAATGCCGTGGAAATCCGCACTTTCTCGGCGATGTCTGTCACATTGCCGCCTGTTTGAAGATTGGTAAGATCGCTGCGCAGGGCGGCAAGTTCACCCCGAACACCGCGGATTTCATCCTTGAGAGGCGCGACGATCTCTATTTTTTCTTCAAAGACCGTGGTGATACCTTCCACGGTCGATGCCAGTTTCCACCCCAGAAATAGGCAGAGCGCCACCAGAATGAGGGTGGCGTTGAGCAGAGCAAGCAGCAGATCCTTGAGTGTTTTGGCCATGGTAAGCCTTTCGAATGACTTGTGTTAAGGAATGAGCGGGCGGGCCCGATACCTATGTTCTAGCCATTGAGAAGTGCTCGGTATAGGCTGAAAGCTGCAGAAACAGATGCCGTTGACCCTGCGTCGCTTTTGTCGCGGGGATGGTGTGTTGATGCGTTGTGAAATTTAGTTTAATGGTAAACTAAATTTCATTCGACCTGTGCCGAGAGGAAACCATGGCTGCACAATCTTTTGATCTGATCGTAATCGGCGCCGGTCCGGGCGGCTATGTCGCGGCAATCAGGGCTGCACAGCTGGGCCTGAAAACAGCCGTGGTTGAGCGTGAGCATCTGGGTGGTATCTGTCTGAACTGGGGCTGCATCCCGACCAAGGCGCTGCTGCGGTCATCCGAAGTATTCCACCTGATGGAACGCGCCAAGGATTTCGGCCTGAAGGCGGACAAGATCGGTTACGATCTGGACGCGGTCGTCAAGCGCTCGCGCGGTGTGGCGGCACAGCTTTCAGGTGGTATCGGTCATCTGCTGAAGAAAAACAAAGTCACTGTGGTGATGGGTGAGGCGACAATCCCCGCCAAGGGAAAGGTTTCGGTCAAAACCGACAAGGGGACCGAAGAGCTGACCGCTAAGAACATCGTTCTGGCTACTGGTGCCCGGGCGCGCGAGTTGCCGGGACTAGAGGCGGATGGCGATCTGGTCTGGACCTACAAGCACGCGCTGCAACCGCCGCGGATGCCCAAGAAACTGCTGGTCATCGGCTCGGGCGCGATCGGCATCGAATTCGCCAGCTTCTACAACACGCTGGGCGCCGATACGACCGTGGTCGAGGTCATGGACCGCGTGCTGCCGGTCGAAGACGCCGAGATCAGCGGTTTGGCCAAGAAGGCGTTTACCAAGCAGGGCATGACCATCATGGAAAAGGCGATGGTCAAGCAACTGGACCGCGCCAAAGGCAGGGTCACCGCGCATATAGAGGTAAAAGGGAAGGTCGAGAAACACGACTTTGACACCGTGATCTCGGCCGTCGGGATTGTGGGCAACGTCGAAAACCTGGGGCTTGAGGCTCTGGGTGTCAAAATCGACCGCACCCATGTGGTCACAGATGAATTCTGCCGTACCGGCGTTGAAGGTCTGTATGCCATCGGCGACATCGCTGGTGCGCCGTGGCTGGCACACAAAGCAAGCCATGAAGGTGTCATGGTGGCGGAATTGATCGCAGGCAAACATGCGCATCCGGTGAAACCGGAAAGCATCGCAGGCTGCACTTATTGCCAGCCGCAGGTCGCGTCGGTTGGGTACACCGAAGCGAAAGCCAAAGAACTGGGTTTTGACATCAAAGTGGGCCGTTTTCCGTTCATCGGAAACGGCAAGGCCATCGCGCTGGGTGAGCCCGAAGGGCTGATCAAGACGGTCTTTGATGCCAAAACGGGCGAACTGCTGGGTGCGCATATGATTGGCGCGGAAGTGACCGAACTGATTCAGGGTTATATCGTTGGCCGACAGTTGGAGACCACGGAAGAAGACCTGATGAATACGGTCTTCCCGCACCCGACACTATCGGAAATGATGCATGAAAGCGTTCTGGACGCATATGGGAAGGTTATCCATATGTGATCAGGGGCAACTGCCCGAGTAAAAGGCACCGCCATTTCGGCGGTGCCTTTTTTCTTTAGCGGGTCAGAGCTTCCAGAATGCGGGCCCAGGACCGGATGCCTTTGTGAAAGCTCTTCACGTCGTATTTCTCGTTTGGCGAGTGGATGGCGTCGTCGTCATTGGCAAAGCCGACCAGCATCGAATCCAGTCCGAGTTCTGTGTTGAAATAGCCCACGACAGGGATCGAGCCGCCCATACCGGTGAACACGGCCTCACGACCCCATTCGTCGGACAGCGCGCCACGGGCGGCTTCGAACTCGGGGCGATCGAGGTTCATGACCGAGGCAGGGGACCCTTCCAAGTCATTGTCCCATTCGACTTTTGCGTCGGGCGACAGGCGGTCCTCAACATGTTTGCGGACCTTGTCGCGCAGGGCGTCCGGGTCCATGTCACCGACCAGACGGCAGGTTATCTTGCAATGCGCCTGCGACGGGATCACGGTCTTCGAGCCTGCGCCGTTATAGCCGCCCCACAGGCCGTTGACCTCAAGCGTCGGGCGGGCCCATTGCTGTTCCAGCGTCGAATAACCTCTTTCGCCATGTGGCTGGGAGTATCCGACCGAGTTCAGGTATTCGGTCTCGTTGAAACCGCAGCTTTCCCATTGGCGCAGCTGGTCGGCGGGCACTTCGTGAACACCTTCATAGAAGCCTTCGACCGCCACGCGCCCGGTTTCGTCGTCATAGAACGAGGCGACAATCTTGGACAGTTCCCGCAGCGGGTTCAGGCCGGGGCCGCCATAATGGCCCGAGTGCAGGTCGATCCGCGGACCAATTACAGTGAATTCGTCCTTGAGCATCCCGCGCAGTTGCGAGGCAATCGACGGCACGCCACGCGACACCATCGAGGTATCGCAGACCAGAGCCAGGTCAGCTTTTAGCTCGGCCGCGTTTTCACGCAGGAACGGCACCAGGGACGGAGAGCCCGACTCCTCTTCGCCTTCGAAGAAAAAGGTGATGCGGCAAGGCAGGGTGCCGTGCACCGCTTTCCACGCCCGGCAGGCTTCGACAAAAGTCATCAACTGGCCTTTGTCATCCGATGAACCGCGACCGCGAATGACGGGGCCTTTGTCGGTGTCTTCGATGGCCGGGTCGAAAGGGTCGCGATTCCACAGTTCCAGCGGGTCGACCGGCTGTACGTCATAATGCCCGTAGAACAGGACATGTGGCGTGTTGCCGTCTTCTCCGACATGGCCAACAACCATCGGGTGGCCGGATGTCTGGCGCTTTTCGGCTGCGATGCCAATACTTTGCAAGTCGGCAACCAACCAGTCGGCGGCCTGATCTACCTGCGCGTTATAGGCGGGGTCGGTGGAAATGGACGGAATGCGCAGCAGTTCCATCAGGCGGTCGATCGAGGTTTGCAGATCAGTGTCGATGCGATTCAGAACGGCGTCCAGCGACATGGGGTTCTCCTGCTTTTTTGAGATTTGCCGGAACCCTATCAGCGCCGTCGGCGCCGTCCAGTGCGCATTGTCGGGAATGTGGTATAATATCGGAAACACTTACGTGGGGCTGCGTCGTTTCCTCGCGTCTGATGGCCGTAACTTTACTTGTCGGAACGACCGTGAGGGGATATTTGATGCAAATCAAATGTGTGATCCCAATGTCGTTTATACGTGATGGGCACAAGGGAACGCATCGGCGCAAATCCGGATTCGTCTGGTCAACGCGTCAGAAAGGACGTCCGGCCGGTGAAGGCATTGGTCGGGCACGTAAGGAGATACCGGTGGACTATACTGCTCAGCTCGATACAGCGATTGCCAGGCTGCATGATGAAGGTCGTTACCGGACTTTCATTGATATCGAACGCCGGAATGGCCATTTCCCGCACGCGGTGCGGACGCGCCCGGACGGGTCGCAGCAGAACATCACCGTATGGTGCGGCAATGATTATCTGGGCATGGGGCAAAACCCGGTTGTACTGAACGCGATGCATGATGCTGTTGATGCGGCCGGTGCGGGTTCGGGCGGTACGCGCAATATCTCGGGCACTACGGTCTACCACAAACAGCTTGAGGCCGAGCTGGCTGATCTGCACGGCAAAGAGGCCGCGCTGCTGTTCACCAGTGCCTATATCGCCAATGACGCGACGCTGAGCACGCTGCCGAAACTGTTCCCCGGCCTGATCATTTATTCCGACGCGCTGAACCATGCCTCGATGATCGAAGGTGTGCGCCGCAACGGTGGTGCCAAGCGTATCTTCCGTCACAATGACGTTGAGCATCTGCGTGAGCTGCTTGAGGCAGACGATCCCAAGGCGCCCAAGCTGATCGCGTTTGAATCCGTTTACTCGATGGATGGCGATTTCGGTCCGATCGAAGCGATTTGCGATCTGGCGGATGAATTCGGTGCTCTGACTTACATCGATGAGGTTCATGCTGTTGGCATGTACGGCCCGCGCGGTGGTGGCGTGACCGAGCGTGATGGTCTGGCGCAGCGTATCGACATCATCAACGGCACCCTGGCCAAAGCCTTTGGCGTGATGGGGGGCTATATCGCTGCCAGCGAGAAAATGTGTGACGCCGTGCGCTCTTATGCGCCGGGCTTCATCTTTACCACCTCGCTGCCGCCGGCGGTCGCTGCAGGGGCGGTGGCCTCGGTTGCTCACCTCAAGGTCTCGCCAGAACTGCGCGAGCAGCACCAGACACAGGCGAAGATCCTCAAGCTGCGGCTCAAGGGACTGGGTCTGCCACTGATCGACCACGGCAGCCACATTGTTCCTGTGATCGTGGGTAACCCTGTGCACACCAAAATCCTCAGCGATCGGTTGCTAGATGACTTCGGTATTTACGTGCAGCCCATCAATTTCCCAACCGTACCCCGCGGAACCGAGCGTCTGCGGTTTACCCCGTCACCGGTTCATGGGCCTGACGAAATGAACCGTCTGGTGCAGGCTATGGACGAACTTTGGTCACATTGTGCGCTAAATCGCGCCGAACTTGCTGGTTAACCTCACGCTAAAGTGTGCATCGTGTTTGCCGCGTGTTAAGCTTAGGCTAACAAAACTAGCGGACGAATCGTTAATGGGATGATTCGCCGTTGGCGCGAAACACGCGCAGGCAGAATGGGGCAGCAGGGATGATTGGGCGCAGATCTCAGCGCGATTCCGAAGGTGATACCGACGTCAGGCCGAAGGGCTATGACGATTACGAGGTACGGCTTGGCGACATGATGCGCGGCGAACGCGCCACCATGGGCAAGTCTCTTCTGGATGTGCAGCGGGAATTGCGGATCAAAGCCAACTACATCGCTGCCATCGAAGACTCGAACCCAGAGGCGTTTGACACACCCGGCTTCATCGCCGGGTATGTGCGTTCTTATGCCCGTTACTTGGGGATGAACCCGGATGAAACTTTCGCCGCCTTCTGCAAGGAGAGCGGGTTCGAGGTTGCGCATGGCATGTCTGCTGAGGCGTCTGTTGTCCGCAAACCTTCGGGTGGCCTGCCCGCGCGGGGGCCGATGGGGCGCGATCCCTTCATCTCACCCAACACGCCTTTCGTTCCGGGCAAGGAATCTTTTGTCAGTCAGATTGAACCGCGGGCGATTGGTTCTTCTCTGGTTCTGATCGCCGTTATCTGCGGCATTGGCTATGGTGGCTGGTCGGTTTTGAACAAGATCCAACAGGTACAGGTCAGCCCGGTTGAACAAGCCCCGGTGGTTCTGTCTGATCTCGATCCGTTGGATACCGCTGGTACGGTGAATACCGAGGTTGCAGTTGCCGATACCCCCAGTGCCGAGGCGCTGGACCGTCTGTATCGCCCTCAGGCTTTGGACGTTCCGGTTCTGGTCGCCCGCGACGCGCCGATATCCACGCTTGATCCGCGCACAGTTGGCGCGTTCCAGCCGCAGGAACTGCCCAAGGTTGAAGTGGCCGAGGTTCATACCGTTGAACGCCCGGCCTTGCCGCAGGTGGTCGAACAGATTGACACAACGCTCAAGATCGTCGCGGTCAATCCTGCCTGGATGCGGGTCACCGCTGCTGATGGCAGTGTGATTTTCGAAGGCACCCTTGGCACAGTCGAACAGGGCAGTGTGTATGAAGTGCCTCTGACCGAAGAGCCGCCGCTGCTGCGCGCGGGCGCGTCGGGGTCTGTGTTCTTCTCGATTAATGGTGAACATTTCGGTCCGGCCGGTGCGCCGGGGACCGTTGCCAAAGGCGTGGTCCTTTCCAAGGATGCCGTGGCCGAGACCTATGCCGTCGCGGATCTTCCGGCCGATCAAAACAGCACCATCACGCAGCTGGTAGCCGAGTTTCAGGCGCAGGGCACCGAAGACACCGCCGAGTGATCTAGCCATTGCGATGCCCCGGTAGGCGGACTATTTAAAACCCAACTCAGGCTGTCTTGGACCCGTCCCCATGTCGCTCAATCACGTTCGCCCGTGGCGCAATATTTATCGCCGCAAATCCCGTCAGGTCATGGTCGGTGACGTTGCCATTGGGGGCGATGCCCCGATCGCGGTCCAGACGATGACCAACACGCTGACAACCGATGTGGCGGCGACCGTGGCGCAGGTGCAGGCAGCCGCTGAGGCAGGTGCAGATATCGTGCGAGTCTCGGTCCCGGATGAGGCATCGTCGAAAGCCTTGAAGGACATCGTGCGCGAAAGCCCGGTGCCGATCGTGGCCGACATCCATTTTCACTACAAACGAGGGATCGAGGCTGCCGAAGCCGGTGCCGCCTGTCTGCGGATCAATCCGGGCAATATCGGTGATGAAAAGCGGGTGAAAGAAGTCATCAAGGCCGCACGCGACCACAACTGCTCGATCCGCATTGGCGTGAACGCGGGCTCTCTGGAAAAGCACCTGCTTGAGAAATACGGTGAGCCGTGCCCCGAAGCGATGGTGGAAAGCGGGTTGGAGCATATCCGTATTCTGGAAGACAACGACTTTCACAACTTCAAGATCAGCGTGAAGGCCAGCGATGTGTTCCTGTCGGCTGCCGCTTATCAGGGCATTGCCGAGGCCACAGACGCGCCCATCCATTTGGGCATCACCGAGGCCGGAGGGCTGGTGTCAGGTACGATCAAATCGTCCATCGGCTTGGGCAACCTGCTGTGGATGGGGATCGGCGACACGATCCGCGTCAGCCTGTCCGCCGATCCTGTCGAAGAGGTCAAGGTCGGATATGAAATCCTGAAGTCCCTGGGCTTGCGCCATCGCGGCGTGAACATCATCTCGTGCCCCTCCTGCGCGCGGCAGGGATTCGACGTCATTAAGACGGTCGAGGCGCTTGAACAACGGCTTGAGCACATCAAGACGCCGATGAGCCTTTCCATCATCGGCTGTGTGGTGAACGGCCCGGGTGAGGCTCTGATGACCGATGTCGGCTTTACCGGCGGCGGGGCCGGGTCGGGAATGGTATATCTGGCGGGCAAGGCGAGCCACAAGTTGTCCAACGACCAGATGATCGATCACATCGTCGAAGAGGTCGAGAGAAAAGCGGCAGAACTGGACGCAGCGCAGGAAGCGGCCGAATAGGTGCTTGGCGCGTCTGAGGGAACATCTTCGCTGCGAAATCTGCAGTGGATGTGGATCCGTTTCACCCGCGGATCGCGCATCTTTTCTTGGGCGCCAAAGACTTCGCAACACCTCTGGGACTGCAGCACCCGCCCAAAGGGCAGGGCTGAATTCCTTGCTATTTGGCGGATGAGTGCTTTGCGTGCAGGTCGAACCAGCCGATGATAACCGCAAACAGGTTGTCCGGTGCACTCTGCGATGCAAAGTTCAGGCCCTTTTGAACCTTCATTGCATCCTCATACGAAATCCAATCCCCCGGAAGGTCTTCACCGAACAGACCGGACGCGCCTGATGCGAACTGGTGATCGGACACTTGCCCATGCTGCGAGTTTGCCGGGATGGATTGAAACTCCACATATTTTTGATTGGAAAACTTGAACTTGTCGTACCCGTGCTCGTAGAGCGTCTGGAGCATCTCCGAGCTTCCGTTCTCAACCGAGATATAAGGCGGCAGGTTTTCCAGCGACATGAGCTGCGAAAGGGCAACGCTGTCAAAGCCTTCGATGTCGATCTTGGCGTAGCGGATCTGTTTCGAAACGTCCCGAAGTTCGTTCGAAAGGTCAACCGCCGGAACGACGATCTTTTCGGACCCTTCCGCCCGGCTTCCGATCTCTTCGTCGACGGAACTCCAGGCCGTGTTGAATTTGTTCACATAGAACGTGACCTCGTCCGTGCTGCCGTCGGTGACCGCGAAGTTTCTGATGTCGACGCCATCGACGCCAAGCTCTTCAAATTTCTCCGACACGGCAGCGCAAAGATCGGGAATGGCTTCAACGGCAATGACGTGGAAACCCCTTTTGCGATAGTAGAACGTATCCGTCCCGTCATTCATGCCGATATCGACGATGATGCCCTGATCCGCGGCGGGAAACGGCGTTTCAGCGGCCGTTTCGGCTTGGGGTACTTTGCTCAGGGGCGCGGTTTTACGAGAGGTCTGGTTTTTTCCGCGAAGAGTACGGCCAGCCTCACGCACTTTGGCGGCTGCTCGGGACAAACCTGATTTTCTGTTATTGCTCATGCGTGCCTCTGGCTTTGGATCAAATACTTCGCTGGTTCAATGCCCGAGACCAAGGAAGCGATCAATACAAAAGTTGTGAACTTGAACCTAGGCAGGAGGCGGCGGTCGGAAAACGCGCTGATTATTGCTGAATTCTGTACCTGCGGGGAATGTCTGAATCTCGGGACGAGCCGGCAGTGTGCTGGTCAGACTTGTGCCTCAATTGCCTTTCACAACACGTTATAGTTGATTGGAGCGTTTATGATTTCATTGATACGTCGCCTTTACCGAGAAAGACGCAGGCTGATTGCCATTGCATTCATGTCGTTCATCGCTGGGCTTGTCCAGGGCATAAATGTCGACCGGATTCTGTTCGGCATCCCGTTTCAACTGGTATATGGTCTGGCTTTTGTAGCGATCCTTACGCCTGTGTTGATGGTTATCGCGTTGGTGTTTCCGAATTTCCGACACACCACGGAAGCCGTTGCTTTTCACTTACGTTTGTGTGTTGGATGAAGCTGTACGGCATCAGGTCCGAAGGTGCTGCGGTTCAGAACGTGATCACGGTCCTGTCGATCCTGTTCCTGTATCTGGTGTTCGCCGTTTACGCCGGTGGTTGGCTTGATCGGTATCTGCCTGCAACAAGAAGGACGTTTTCCAGCAAAGTGAAAACGGGGCTCAGCCCAAAGGAGCTGTGGCCTTTTTTGGTGGTCACGCCCGACACAGTAGACACTTACGGCCGGCAAAACACGGTGTCGATGACCTGGGTTGAACCCGGCGTCAGCTTCTTAGAGACCGAGCAATTCGATGATCACTGCCGGATACAGGAAATGACGAGGATCGAGATCTGCGAACCTGACACGCGTTTTCGTGGCCGTTTCGGGTCGCTCAGTTCCAAGGCGGGCGCAAATGGCGCGAGCGGGGTGCTTGAGAGAACGTTCAACAAAACATCAAAGGGAACGCAACTGGTTTCCAGCCGCAGCTATGACCTGTCGGCGCCGATCATGGGTTTTCGACTGTGGCTGGATGACAGCTTTGGGCGTCACGACGACGAATACGTTCTCAGAGCTGAACAGATGTCCGGGCTGTAAGAAGGGAAGGGGGCGGTCAGACCGCCCCAAGCCCATCAGCTCTGATCCGCGCGCACACCATCGGCGATCTGCTGCATTTGTGCGGCGGGAAGAAAGCCGCGCAGCATTTCGGTACCCAGCACAAAGGACGGCGTGCCAGAGATGTTCATCCGCTGCGCCAGAGCGCGGGTCTGTGCGATTTCCTCGGTCACCTCGTCGCTGTTCATTGCCGCGATGATCGCGTCACTGTCCAGCCCAAGGCCGTCTGAAATGCGGCGCAAGGTGACCTCGGTCGGTTCTCCGCTGAATTCCAGCAGCGCATCGTGGACCTGTTTATAAGCATCGTCGCCAGCAACTTGTTTCGTGGCGACAGCAAAGCGCGAGGACATGACCGAAGCTTCGCCTAGAATCGGAAGCTCTTTGATCACCAAGCGGATATTGCCGTCTTCTGCCAGCAGGCTGGCTACTTCGGGCACGGCCCGGCGGCAGTAACCGCAGCGATAATCCATGAACTCGACAAGGGTGATGTCGCCGTCCGGATTGCCACCAACCCAGCTGTACCCGTCATTGAACAATTCGTCAGCATTGGCCTGAACCAATTCCTTGTCTGCTGCGGCCTCGGCAACTGCATTGCGCTGCTCGAGGATATCGATCGCCTCAATGATCACTTCGGGATTCTCCAGAAGGTACTCGCGCACCTGTTTGCCGAACTCGGCCTTTTCAGCCTCGCTGAGTGCATTCAGGTCCAGCGCCTGTGCCGGCCCGGTTATCATGGAAAGCCCCAGAAGGGCGGGTGCTGCATGTCTGAGGATCATTTCCGTTTCCTTTTTGCTTTCGTTGCGCGTTCCGAGGCAATCAGCACATCCTGTGCCCGTTGCCAACCCGGTGATCCTTCGGGCAATTGCCTGACGGCGCGTTTTGCATGGATGCCCGCGTCGGCCATCCGGCCCTGCAAGGCATATCGTTCTGCGGTCACGGCCGAGGCCATGCCATTGTTCCCGACCTTCGCATATGCGACCCCGAGGTCCTGCATCAGACGGGCATTTCGATAGTCTCTCTGCCTTGCTTTTTCAAGTACTTGCAGGGCGCTCTTCGTCTGACCCTGCGCCAACATGGCCCGGCCGTAACCGGCCAGAATCAAGGCGTCGTACGGGGCCATTTCAACCGCCTCGCCATAGGCAGCAACCGCCTCTTGTACCTGCCGGTTTTCCAGCAGAATCTGGCCTTTGAGTTCATAATAGAACGGATCGTTCGGACGAACGGCCAGCGCGGCGTCTATCGCCGCGCGCGCCTTTGCCAGATCGCGGTTTTGGTGATGGGCTGCAGCCTCACGCATCAGGCGGATATCCTCTGCGCTTTCTTCCTTTGCGCGTCGCAGGGTCCAGCCCGGCGACCGCAGGAACGCGGACAATTTGCCTTTGACACGGGCGAACCAGTAATCGGCATTCGGGTCTGGCTGTGCCCTGTCCTCGAATTGTTCCATAAACGCCTCGGCAGCGCGCAGGCGTTCCCGGCTGGTGGGGTGAGACCGCATATAGGGGTCCTGATTGATTGTGCTCAGCAATTCCTGACCAGCGAACTTGCGGTGCAGGGCCACCATGCCGCTGGGCGAGATACCGGCCCATCTGAGATAGCTGGCGGCGCTCTGGTCCGCCGAGGATTCTTCGGCCCGCGTATGCCCCAGAAAGCCGCGCAACGCGGCGCTTTGGGTTCCTGCCGCAATGCCTGCCGCGGCTTCGCCGCCACCAGCGGCGGCGGCTATCAGCGCAAGCGCGGTGCCCAATCCTGCATTTCGCTGAGCCGCGCGCAGGTTTTCTACCCTTCGGGCCAGATGCCCATTCGCGATATGGGCGGCCTCGTGTGCGATGACGGCCTGCAGCATCTCGGGGCTTTCGACAGTCAGAATCAATCCGTAGTTAACGTAGATTGCACCGTAGTCGATCACGAAGGCGTTAAACGTGCTGTCATTGACCACCAGTATCCGGACCCGGTTGGTGTTCAGCCCGGCGGCCCGCAGAACAGGAAAGGCCAGTTCACGTAGCCCGTGTTCGATATCTGGGTCTCGGATCAGACTTTGCGCGGTCGATGGCACAGCGCTTGCCATCCATGTCGCTGCAACCAGCAACAGGGCCGGGATTGACGCCAGCCTGGATAAGCGTTCAAAAGCCATGGCTGCAACATGGGAGATGGGCATGAGAAACTCAACCCGATCCGGGGTCGATCCCTTCATCGTGATGGATGTGATGGAGGCCGCACGCAAAGCCGAAGAGGCCGGGCGCCACATCATCCATATGGAGGTCGGACAACCCGGCACCGGTGCACCCAAAGGGGCAACCGCAGCCCTTGCCAAGGCCATGGATCAAGCCCCGCTGGGCTATACTGTTGCATTGGGCCTGCCTGCGCTGCGGCAACGGATCGCACGGTTGTACGGCGAGTGGTACAATGTCGATCTGAATCCCGAACGCGTGGTAATCACGCCTGGGTCGTCGGGTGGGTTCTTGCTGACCTTTACGGCGCTGTTCGACAGCGGGGATCGTGTGGGAATCGGTGCGCCGGGTTATCCGTCTTACCGGCAGATTCTCAAGGCGTTGGGTCTGGTGCCGGTCGATCTGCCGACCGCGCCGGAAAACCGTCTGCAGCCGGTGCCTGCGGATTTCGCCGGGCTCGATCTGCAGGGTCTGATGGTGGCATCGCCCGCCAACCCGACTGGAACGATGTTGGATCATGCGGCGATGGGTGCGCTGATCGAAGCGGCGCAGCGGCAGGGAGCCTCTTTCATCAGCGATGAAATCTACCACGGTCTGGAATATGAGGCTAAAGCCGTCACGGCGCTGGAGTTGGCGGATGATTGCTATGTGATCAACTCATTCTCCAAGTATTTTTCGATGACCGGCTGGCGCGTGGGTTGGATGGTCGTGCCCGAGGATCAGGTGCGTGTTGTCGAGCGCATCGCCCAGAACATGTTCATCTGTGCTCCGCACGCCAGTCAGTTGGCCGCACTGGCCGCGATGGATTGCGAAAGTGAGTTGAAGGCTAATCTGGATGTCTACCGCCGCAATCGCGCGCTGATGCTGGACGGGTTGCCCAAGGCCGGTTTCACGAACATCGCACCGCCGGATGGGGCCTTCTATGTCTACGCGGATGTTTCCGAGCTGACCGATGATAGCCGCGCCTTTGCAGCCGAGATTCTGGACAAGGCCGGGGTTGCCGTTACGCCGGGTCTGGATTTCGACCCGGCGCGCGGGCACCACACGTTGCGGTTTTCCTATGCGCGGTCGTCGGAAGATATCGAGGAAGGCCTGCTGCGGCTGCGTCGTTTCATGGCCGAACGTGGTGCGATCACCGAGCAGGCCTAGGGCGTTCACAAAACCGCACGGGTCAGGTAGGCTGGCGGTCAAACGATCTCGGGATAACTTGAGGCTATGAGCAGGATTTTCTACGCCATCGCGCTGATCTGGGCGCTGATCAGTACTGCGTATGCGCAGGACTTCAATGCACTTGCGCGCGTCGTGCCGGATCAAAGCCGCATCACTGATGACGGCCGCGCGGGCGTTCGGGTTGAGCTTGGGCTCAGCCAGGGGGTGCCGTACCGGGTCTTCACCTTGCGCGATCCTTACCGCATGGTGCTGGATTTTCAGGAGGTCGACTGGACCGGGCTGGACGCCGAAACCTTCTTGCGGACCGACCGGATAAGCGGCGTGCGGTTCGGGGCCTATGTTCCGGGCTGGTCGCGCATGGTGTTGGAGCTTGGTGCGCCGTTGGCCGTCGATACCTCAGATCTGAGGGTGGATGAGGTCACGGGGAGGGCGCATTTGTCGTTGAACCTGCGCGGCACCGATTTCGACAGTTTCGCCGCCGGTGCCGGTGCGCCGCGTCAATCGGGCTGGGACCTGCCGGAACCTGCGGTGACACCAGCCAGACCCGGTCGCGACGGTACGGGCCCCTTACTGGTAATGCTGGACCCCGGTCATGGCGGGATTGATCCGGGGGCCGAAGCCGGGGGCACCAATGAGAAAACCCTGATGCTGACTTTCGCACGCGAACTGCGAGAAACGTTATTGCGGGCAGGGGGTTATCAGGTGGTATTGACCCGAGTTGATGACCATTTCGTCAGCCTGGAACGCCGCATCTCACTGGCGCATCGAGCGCAGGCAGATGTGTTCATTTCTCTGCACGCAGATATCCTTTTGGAAGGGCGCGCGCATGGGGCCGCGGTGTACACATTGTCCGAGGAAGCCTCGGACGTGGCGAGCCAAAAACTGGCCGAACGCCATGACCGGAGCGATCTGATCTCGGGTGTTGATTTGAACGGCGCGGACGATCAGGTGACGGACATCCTGCTTGACATCGCACGGCAGGAAACAAAACCGCGCACGGACGCCTTGGCGCTGTCGCTGGCAGATGGAATGGCGCAGCAGGGCGGGCCCATGAACAGCCGCCCGATCCGCTCGGCGTCATTTTCGGTTCTCAAGGCCGCAGATATTCCGTCTGTTCTGATCGAGCTTGGATTTCTGTCCAGCCCCAGAGACTTGAAAAACATCCAAAATCCCGAATGGCGCAAAGGTATGGCACTTGGTATCCTGAACGGGTTGGAGCGATGGCGGCAGGATGATCTGGTCAAACGGTCCCTGATTGGCCAGTGACCCTGCGGCACAAACCGGCTAATATTGGCCATCGTGTTTTGACCCTGCGCCGGGGCATCCCTATATAGGCGGTAGCGCGAGTAAAAGGCAGCAACGTGATCCGTTTCATTCTTTCCGTTTTCGGGGCGATCTTCAGCCTCGTCACCTTGGGTATCTTCATGGCCGCGTTGGTAATCGGCGCGGTGTTCTGGATGTATGGCCGTGACCTGCCCAGCCATGAATCGCTGGCGCAGTACAAGCCGCCGACGATCAGCCGGATTTACTCTGGTGAAGGACAGCTGATCGACGAGTTTGCGCAGGAACGCCGTCTGTTCACGCCGTCCGAGGAAATACCCGATCTGGTGAAACAGGCATTCATCTCGGCCGAGGACAAGAACTTCTATAGCCATCAGGGCTATGACCCGCGCGGTATCATCGCCGCAGGGGTCGAGGCCGTGAAGTCCAAGGGGGAAAACGTTCGCGGTGCGTCCACGATTACCCAGCAGGTGATGAAGAACTTCCTGCTGTCCGGTGACCGCCGCGCCGAGCGCAAGATCAAAGAGATTATCCTCGCCACGCGGCTTGAGGATACGCTGGACAAGGAACAGATCCTCGAACTCTATATGAACGAGATTTTTCTGGGCCAGAACTCTTATGGCGTGACCGCCGCTGCCCAGACCTATTTCAACAAAACGCTGCAGGAATTGGCCCCGCATGAGGCCGCGACCCTGGCCGCGATGCCCAAGGCACCTTCGGACTACCATCCGGTGCGGCAAAAAGAACGCCTGCTGAATCGCCGCAATTATGTTTTACGGGAAATGCGGCAGAACGGCTTTATCGATCAAGCGACCTATGACGCCGAGGTTGAGATGCCACTGCGTTCGGTCCAGAACGGCGACTTCGAAAGCTTCCGCACCGCGCTGCCGCCGCGCGACTATTTCACTGACGAAATCCGCCGCCAACTGAGCGAGGATTTCGGTGAGGGTGAGTTCTTTACCGGCGGCTTCACCGTCCGCGCCTCGGTCGATGAGGAAATGCAGGTTGAGGCCGCCAAGGCCCTGCGCACCGCCCTACAGAAATACGACCGGTCGCGCGGCAAGTGGCGCGGCACGGGTGAAGTGATCCCCGAGGCGAAATTGGCCGACGAAGCCCAATGGCGCGACGCGCTGGCAATCATGGAAATCCCCCGCGACGTGGTGTTGCCGGCGCAATGGTACCCGGCAGTGGTTCTGAACGTGGCCGAACAGTCACTGACCGTGGGCATTGAGAACGGCCCGGCGGATGGTGTCATTCCGCGGTCCGACATCAAATGGATGCAGGGCGACTTTGCTGCCAACTTCAAACGCGGCGACGTCATTCTGGTAATGGCCGGGGAAGAGGGGCAGTGGTCCGCTCGTCAGGTGCCCGAAGTGCAGGGCGGCTTTGTCGCGATGGACGTGAACTCGGGCCGTGTTCTGGCGATGCAGGGTGGATTTTCCTATCAGGATTCGGTGTTTAACCGCGCCACGCAGGCACAGCGACAGCCAGGGTCGAGCTTTAAGCCTTTCGTCTACGCCGCCGCGCTGGACAGCGGCTATAGCCCTGCGACGATCGTTGTGGACGCCCCGATCGAGGTGAATACACCGCAGGGCTTGTGGCGCCCCAAGAACTCGTCGAACAAATTCTACGGTCCGACGCCGTTGCGCACGGGGATCGAGCAATCGCGGAACCTGATGACCATTCGTCTGGCGCAAGAGGTCACGATGCCAGTTGTGGCGGGGTACGCGGAACGGTTCGGTGTTTACGACCGCATGGGTGCTTTCCTTGCCAACTCGCTGGGATCCGAAGAAACCACGCTGTACAAAATGGTCGCCGCCTATGCGATGTTCGCAAATGGTGGGGAACGGGTCGAACCCACTCTGGTTGACCGTATTCAGGACCGGTTCGGCAAGACGATCTACCGTCACGACGACCGCCAGTGTCTGGATTGCAACTCGGCTTGGCTGGAACCTGATGAATCCCCGACTATCGAGACCAACCGCTCTCAGGTCATGGACGCGATTACTGCTTATCAGCTGACCTCGATGATGAAGGGCGTGGTGGATCGCGGTACGGCATCCCGTGTCGTCAATCTGCCGGTGCCGACCGCGGGTAAGACTGGAACGACCAACGAATCCAAGGATGCGTGGTTCATCGGGTTTACCTCGAACATCGTGGCGGGCTGCTATATCGGTTATGACCGTCCACGCCCGATGGGTCAGGGGGCCTACGGTGGCACCATGTGCGGCCCGGTGTTCCAGAGCTTTATGGAAAAAGCGGTTGAGAAATACGGGGGCGGCCCGTTTGAAGTGCCTGAGGGTGGCCATTTCATCAAGATCGACCGCTTCAGCGGCGCACGCCTACCTGCGGATGCGACCGGCGACTATGTCGTGGCCGAATACTTCCGCGATGGCGTCGATGGCTTTATCGACCGAGTGTATGACGGTGGTTTCGCCATGGGATCAGACCTGCCGCTGTTCGAGGAAGCCAGTTCGGGCCGTCAGGTCACCACGTCGACCGGTAACACCGTCACGGTTGGGCCCAATGCAAGCCAGGGCGATCTTTCAACCGGCGGCCTTTACTGACAACAGAAATGTTTAGGGTCACCGCTGTCTTGTGGTGTCCTGAACCTCTTGCTATCACGCAGGCCTGATTGAGCTAGTTGGAACAAGACCATGCGCGCCGAAACCCAGAATACCGTGGCGGAAATCGAAAAGTCACTGGAGCTGCTGGCGCAGCGTATGGACTATGAAACCGCGCCTCATCGCCTTGAGGAATTCAATGCGCGTGTCGAGGATCCCAACCTGTGGGACAATCCCGAGAACGCACAAAAACTGATGCGCGAGCGTCAGATGCTGGTGGATGCGATTGAGACCTATGAGTCGATCAAGACCGATCTGAGCGACAATATTGAACTGATCGAACTGGGTGAGATGGAAGAGGATCAAGAGGTTGTCGACGACGCTGAAAACGCCATCAAAGGCCTGAAGGCCAAAGCTGCCAAGAAAGAGCTTGAGGCGCTGCTGGATGGCGAGGCAGATGGCAATGACACCTTCCTTGAAATCAACTCGGGCGCAGGCGGTACCGAAAGCTGCGACTGGGCCTCAATGCTGGCGCGGATGTATGTGCGTTGGGCCGAGAAAAAGGGCTATACGGTCGAGCTGCAATCTGAGACCGCAGGCGAAGAGGCGGGGATCAAATCCGCGGCCTACAAGATTTCCGGCCATAACGCCTATGGTTGGTTGAAGTCCGAAAGCGGTGTGCACCGGCTGGTGCGTATCTCGCCCTATGACTCGGCGGCTAAGCGGCACACCTCGTTCAGTTCGGTCTGGGTCTATCCTGTGGTCGACGACAATATCGAGATCGAGGTCAACCCGTCCGATATTCGCATCGATACCTATCGTTCGTCCGGTGCGGGCGGTCAACACGTGAATACCACGGATTCGGCGGTACGGATCACCCACATCCCGACCGGGATTGTCGTTACCTCGTCCGAAAAATCGCAGCACCAGAACCGGGATATCGCGATGAAAGCGCTGAAATCGCGTTTGTATCAGCAGGAGCTGGACCGTCGCAACGCCGACATCAACGCGGCGCATGAGGCCAAGGGCGATGCGGGCTGGGGAAATCAGATCCGGTCTTACGTGTTACAGCCCTATCAGATGGTCAAGGACTTGCGCACCAACCATGAAACCTCGGACACCAAAGGGGTGCTGGACGGTGATCTGGATGGGTTTATGGCGGCAACGCTGGCGTTGAACGTGGCAGGCAAAAGCCGGTCCGAGGCGCGGGGCGAAGGCTAACTGCAGACCTGCGGGATACAAGTGATGAGCATGATCAAATGCCACTGGCAACTGATCGTGATTGTCACGTTGGTGTTTGCGCTCTGGCATACTCCGGTCGTGCTTCCGCTGAAGATTCTTGTCGTTTTCCTGCACGAGCTTTCGCACGCAATCGTGGTTGTCGTAACCGGCGGATCGGTGGAAAGCTTCACCATTTCTCCGCGACAGGGTGGGCTTGTGATGGCACGAGGTGGCAATCGCTTTCTGACCCTGTCGGCGGGCTATCTCGGATCATTGGCACTTGGCATGGGGCTCTTGTTCATTGCGCTGCGCACGCATTGGGACAGGGCCGTGCTGGGCGGTTTCGGCGGGGTCATGCTGATGGTGACCCTACTTTACGTCCGCGAGCCATTTGCGATGCTGTTCTGTGGTGTTGTTGGTGTTGGGATGTGCGCCATGGGCTGGTATCTGAGTCGTCCTCTATGTGACCTGTTTCTCCGGATCATCGGACTGACCAGCATGATCTATGTTCCCTATGATATTTTTGACGACACGATCCGCCGCTCGGGCATACGTTCGGACGCGTATATGTTGGCCGAGGAATTCGGTGGCACGACCATGCTGTGGGGGGTGTGTGGCTTATCCTCAGCCTCTTGTCGATCGTTCTGTGCATGAAATATTTCCTTGGGCCCGACAGCAACTTGAGATTTGGCCAGTAGCCCTGCCGATCACCAGCCGACTTTGCCAAAAGATGTATTCAAACAGTGGGTTTAAATAGAGAAGTGCCCCGGCTAGGCTGATCCCCGAGGAGGCACGAGCCGGGAATGGATCTGAGCCAAACGACTGCAATCGACTTGTTGAACGCGATCGCCGCAGGGCGGTTGTCAGCAGTAGAAGTGATGCAGCGGACTTTGGCGCGGATCGACGCGGTCAACGGGTCGGCAAATGCCATTGTGGCCTTGCGCGATCCAGATGATTTGCTGGCCGAGGCACGTGCATTGGATACCGGGCCAAACCGGGGGCCGCTGCATGGGTTGCCGATTGCGGTCAAGGATCTGGTCAATGTTGCGGGGATCGTGTCCTCTCAGGGTTCGCCCGTTTTTAAGGATCATGTGCCGCAGAACGATGACCTGATTGCCGCTCGGATGCGGGCGGCGGGGGCGATCCTGATTGGCAAGACCAATGTGCCGGAGTTCGGGCTGGGGTCTCATACCTTCAACCCGGTCTATGGGGCAACGCGCAACCCCTATAACTCGGCGCGGACCTGTGGTGGGTCGTCAGGCGGTGCGGCTGTTGCGCTGGCGACCGGGATGGTCGCCTTGGCGGACGGGTCAGATATGATGGGCAGTCTGCGTAATCCGGCCGCATGGAACAATGTCTACGGGTTTCGGCCAAGCTGGGGGCGGGTGCCGTCCGAACCTGTGGGCGACGGGTATCTGCATCAACTGTCCACGCTTGGCCCCATGGCGCGCAGCCCCGAGGATTTGGGCCTGTTGCTAGATGTGATCTCGGGGCCAGATTCGCGGCAGCCTAATGGGAACAAAAGCCAAACAGTGTCGCCGGTTCAGGCTGCCGATATGCACGGACTGCGGATCGGTTGGCTGGATGATTGGAGTGGGGTCTATCCTTTTCAGGACGGCATTCGCGAGTTATGCCGGGACGCGCTGGATGTGTTTACGCAACTTGGGGCCAAGGTCGTTCCGATTGCTGCGCCTTTTGCGGCCGACCGGATTTGGGACAGTTGGATCACGTTGCGCGCGTGGAGCGTGGCCGCCAGCCTTGCAGAGTTGTCGGAACAGCGGGCGGCGTTGAAAGACACCGCGCTGTGGGAACTGGACCGGGGGCTGGCCCTGACTGCGATGCAGGTGCACGAGGCCAGCGTCACACGATCAGAGTGGTTCCGAATTGCGGTTGAACTGTTTCAAAACTACGACGCGCTGGTCCTGCCGTCAGCGCAGGTCTGGCCGTTCGAGATTGAAACGCCTTACCCGACGGATATCGCCGGGACAGAGATGGATACCTATCATCGATGGATGGAGGTCATGGTACCGGTCAGTCTGATCGGCTTGCCATGCCTGTCAGTGCCCGTTGGCTTCGGGTTCGAGGCGCTGCCGATGGGGATGCAGGTCTTTGGCCCGCGTGGATCGGACCCACATATCCTGTCAATCGGTGCGGCCTATCACGCCGCAACCGGGTGGCCGCAAAAACGACCGGCCTGATTTCAGGGCCGGCAAGGGAGGAGAGACATAATGGACAAACCATTCGGCGTTCCGGACATGGGGCCGGTGGACATGGGAATGCTGCGCGAAGCGTTGCGCAGGGCTTGGGTCGATTTCCGGCGCGCGCCTTTTTTTGGCTTGTTGTTCGCCGCTTTCTACGTGCTGGCGGGATGGGCGATCGCCTGGGTTACGGTGCAGACGGGAACCTCGTACTGGCTGGTGCTTGCGGCGATCGGGTTTCCCCTGCTGGGACCATTCGCTGCGGTCGGGCTGTATGAAGTGTCGCATCGGCTGGAGCAGGGGGAGACTTTGGATTTCAGCGCCATTTTCGGCGTTGTCATACAGCAGGGGCGGCGTCAATTGCCCTCGATCTGCGCGATCATCGTGGTGATGTTTCTGTTCTGGTTCTTTCTGGGCCATATGATCTTTGCCCTGTTCATGGGACTGTCGACGATGACCAATGTCTCGACTTCATTGGAAGTGTACTTCACCGCCAACGGGCTGACGATGCTGGCTGTGGGAACCGCCGTGGGCGCGGTGTTTGCGACGATCCTTTATATGATCACGGTGCTTTCGATCCCGATGCTGTTGGACCGGGAACTGGATTTCGTGACCGCCATGATCGCCAGCTTCGCCTATGTGCGGGACCATCTGGGTGTGATGCTGGTCTGGGCTGCGTTCATCGCGATCCTGACGTTTGTGGCGATGATACCGTGGTTTTTGGGGCTGTTGATCGTGTTGCCGCTGTTGGGTCACGCAAGCTGGCACCTGTATCGGTTAATCACTCAGTCGTCCGATCAGGGTGCGGGATGAATTATCCGACGACCTGCTGAACAGGCCTTTCCGAGCGGCGTGCGGTGCGCGCTGCCGCCAGTATCGCCGAGGGGTTTTCACCCAGATGGCGCAGAAGAATCCGTCGGGTCGTTGTGGCGCTGGCAGTGGTTTTCGACAGGCAGATCGCTACGCCGCGCCACCGGTTCGAGTTTCCGTCCGACCCGCGCGTCACCAGATAAATCCGGCTGTTCTGCGACGCTCGGCTGGACATCAGGATATAGATCTGCCGCCCGGCGCAGGCGGCGATCCCCTGAACCTCGCGGTCGTTCGGGGCGGCTCCGGGCATTCCGGGACGTGGCTCGTATCCTCGCACAAGCGTACATTGCGGCAGTCGGCGCGCGTGAAACAGCCTGTGCCGCGAAGGCTGGGTTTCGTCCAACTCGGTTTCGGTGGCATAATAAAACCCGGCCGGGAACAGGCTTTCGGTCAGCGTCGTCGGGCCAGAGCCCAGGAAATCGGTCAAGGCCGAGGCTGCCGGGTGCTTGGGCGCGTGGTCAATCTCGTCCAGTGGCCGCAGCAGAATACGGGCGTCGACTTCGAAAAAACGGCAGATACGGTCCAGCACATCGGGGCGGGGAAAGCTTTCGCCACCCAGGTACCTGTTGAATTGCGTGCGGTTAATCCCGAGTTGTCGGCAAAGTTCGGATACCGACGTGTACTGTTGTGCAAGAAGCCTGAGGTTCGCACCGAACATACGGCGCAGCTCGTCCGGGTTACGGATGGAATTGGTCATAGGCGTCCCAGGTTCTCGCGACTTGTTTCGATATACGCAAGGTGATCGACCGACAGGGCGATACTACGTAGAAATCGTACAGATGACACGAACGGGCGCATCCCAACGCCTCGTCTTATCCAGAGGCTAACGTTCAATGCTATAAACGCAATAGGCTTTATTTTATTTTGCGTGATCTTTTTGGCTTTATTGCACCTGGCACGTTCACGGTGGCCAAATTCGGTCGACGAACCGAATTCCCCACCCTTGCCGGACGCGCCGACAGGGTGGGGGCAATACTCACTCGCCGCGCAGTAGGGCTGCGACGCCGGTGCGGGCAACTTCGACCAGGCCCAACGGGCGCATCAGATCGGCAAATGCGTCTATTTTGTCCGGTGCACCGGTAATTTCAAAGATAAAGGAGTTCAGTGTGCTATCGACCACGTTGGCGCGGAAGATATCAGCCAGTCGCAGTGCCTCGACCCGTTTGTCGCCGGCGCCGACAACTTTGATGATCGCCAGCTCACGCTCGACCGAGTCTCCTTCAACGGTCAGGTCATGCACGTCGTGGACTGTCACGATACGGCCCAACTGGGCCTTGATCTGTTCGATCACCTGCGGTGTGCCGGTGGTGACGATGGTGATACGGCTGAGGTGACCGGTGTGGTCCACTTCGGCCACGGTCAGGCTTTCAATGTTATAGCCACGGCCCGAGAACAGGCCGATCACACGGGCCAGAACACCGGGTTCGTTTTCGACCAGAACCGCAATCGTATGGCGTTCCTGAACATCCGAGAAGGTGGGCCGTAGATTATAGGCCGAGTGGCGGGTGGAGCCTTTTTTGATATGTAGGGCAGACATTTATGTCCCTTTCATCATCCATGTGGTGTCTGGCGCGCGGGACGCCCGACAAAATTCGTCGAATTTTAAACCAGCACCGAGCCTTTGGAATCGATCACGCCCTGCGTCTCGGCCTCGCCCAGCAGCATCTCGTTATGCGCTTTGCCCGACGGGATCATGGGAAAGCAGTTCTCGTGCTTTTCAACCAGACAGTCAAAGATCACCGGGCCGTCATAGTTGAGCATCTCCATGATCGCGTCATCCAGATCGGCGGGATCGGAACACAGGATGCCTTTGGCGCCAAACGCATCGGCGAGTTTGACGAAATCGGGCAGGGCTTCGGACCACGATTGCGAGTACCGCTCGCCATGCAACAGCTCCTGCCACTGGCGGACCATACCAAGACGTTCGTTGTTCAGGATGAACTGTTTCACCGGCAGGCGGTACTGAACTGCGGTGCCCATTTCCTGCATGTTCATCAGCCACGAGGCTTCACCGGCCACATTGATCACCAGCGCGTCCGGATGCGCCATCTGCACGCCAACAGAGGCAGGGAAGCCATAGCCCATCGTGCCCAGGCCGCCCGACGTCATCCAGCGGTTGGGATCTTCAAACCCGAGGTATTGCGCCGCCCACATCTGGTGCTGGCCAACTTCGGTGGTGATGTAACGGTCGTGGTTTTTGGTCAGCTCTTCAAGTCGTTGCAGCGCGTATTGCGGCTTGATGGTCTTTTCGCTGTTGGTGTAGGCGAGGCAGTTGACCTTGCGCCAGTCGCTGATCTGTGCCTGCCATTGCTTGACGGCGGCCGCGTCGGTCTTGCGACCGCGTGCCTTCCAGACCTTGAGGATATCCTCGAGCACATGGCCTACATCGCCGACAATCGGTATATCAACACGGATGACCTTGTTGATCGATGACGGGTCGATGTCGATATGCGCCTTCTTCGAATTCGGCGAGAACGCGTCGATCCGACCAGTGATACGGTCATCGAACCGCGCGCCGATATTGATCATCAGGTCGCAGTCATGCATCGCGAGATTGGCTTCGTACAACCCGTGCATCCCCAGCATGCCCAGCCAGTTCTCACCCGATGCTGGATAGGCACCCAGACCCATCAGGGTCGAGGTGATCGGGAATCCGGTTGCGTCCACCAGTTCGCGCAGCAACTGGCTGGCCGCCGGACCCGAGTTGATGACGCCGCCGCCGGTGTAGAAGACGGGCTTCTTTGCTGTCTCCATAGCTGCGACCAGTTCGGTGATCTCTTCCAAATCGCCTTTCAAAACCGGCTGATAGTGCGAGGTCGAGGGTTTGGGGGGCGAATACTCGCCCGAGGCAAACTGCACGTCCTTGGGAACGTCGATCAGCACCGGACCGGGGCGGCCCGAGGTGGCAACGTGGAACGCCTCGTGAATGGTATCGGCCAGCGAATCCGTGTCCTTCACCAGCCAGTTATGCTTGGTGCAGGGGCGGGTGATGCCAACGGTGTCGGCTTCCTGAAAGGCGTCAGAGCCGATCATGAAGGTCGGGACCTGTCCGGTCAGAACGACGATTGGGATCGAATCCAGCAATGCATCCGTCAGACCCGTCACCGCATTGGTCGCGCCGGGACCGGATGTCACAAGGGCTACGCCGGGTTTGCCTGTCGACCGCGCATAACCTTCAGCGGCGTGGATCGCGCCCTGTTCATGCCGCACCAGGATGTGACGGATGTCGTTCTGCAGAAATATCTCATCATAGATCGGTAGCACGGCGCCGCCGGGGTATCCGAATACCGTGTCCACACCCTGATCCTTGAGGGCCTGAACCACCATTTTTGCGCCGGTCATCTCACGTGTCATCTGCTTTGCTCCGTTCGCGACATGTGTCTTGCGTTTTGCATAAAAAAAGCCCCCGAGATTTTTCGGAGGCGCATGGGTTCGATTATGGTTTACCGTTACCGGCCCATGCGCGTTGTTCCTACGATTACGACTAGCGCTTTCATCGCCAGAGGCTCCTTTTTTGCGTGCTGGGACATTATGAGCGGTGCGACGGGGCGTCAACAGGCAATTGCACCAATTTTGTAACCTGATGGGTGGATTTTGCGACATTTTATTGCGCAGATTGACGCAGGTTGGGAATATCCGCCAATTAGGGTCTGTGGGAAGGGAGAGATTCCGAATTCACACTTGTCAGATTACGCCAGTGCAATGTCTTAAACTGACATGAGGCCCTCCTGTCCCTGATGCACGCTATTCCCAAAGAGTGCGTTCAGGGAGGTGGTTCATGTTGGCGGATTTGGTGGATCTTGGTCGATATCCCATCGATTGCCCGGGCTCGCGCGCCTATGATCAGTTGATTTCGGATCTGCGACGGGAATTGGATGAGGACGGGTGCGCGGTTTTGCCAGGGTTTGCCCATGAGGCGGGGCTTGAGGCGCTGGTCAAGGAGGCCGACGCCGTCGCGTCCCGGGCGCACCGGTCTTTCAACAGGACAAACGCCTATTTCACCAAGGATGATCCGAGCTTTGGGATCGGCCACCCGATACGCCGTTTCTTCGACCGCTCGAACGCGTTTGTTCCGGCGGATAACTTTCCCCAATCCGGCCCATTGCGTCGCATATATGAGTTCGAGGGATTCATGCCGTTTATACGTGACGCTCTGAATGAAACTGATGACCGGTTCTTTCGCTACGACGATCCACTGGCCGATGTGATCATCAACGTGGTGGAAGAGGGGCAGGGGTTCCCGTGGCATTTCGACACCAACAACTACACTGTCACTTTGGCCATTCAGAACGGTGAGGCCGGGGGAGCATTTGAATATGTCCCGAACCTGAGAACCGCTGAGGATGAGAATTTCAGAGAAGTGGCGTCCATTCTGGATGGGGATATGTCGAGAGTGCGTGAACTGAAATTGCAGCCGGGTGATCTGCAGATCTTCAAGGGGCGGTATGCGTTGCACCGGGTGGCTCCGGTAGAGGGCGCGCGCAACCGTTATGTCGGGATATTCTCGTTTGTCGAGGCCGAAGGGATGTGCGGCAGCGTCGAACGCACGCAGCAACTCTATGGGCGGGTTTTGCCGCGTCATCATGAACGAGAGGGGCTGAGAAAGGATCAGTTGCTGGACTAAGATGTGCTAGACTATGGCTGAGTCATTCTGCGGCCGGAGGTACTGGTGCCAGAGATATTGCAGCTTACGCCTTTTGTTCTGTGTTCATCCTTGCAGAAGCAGATTGAATTCTATTGCGACCGTTTGGGGTTTTCCTGCGGGTTCCGGCAGGACAATTACGCGTTCCTGTCTTTGGGCTCTGTGGCCATCCGGTTGCTGGAATGCCCACCGCGCGACGACGGCCTGCCGTTGGGGGATGATCAATCGTTTTACATAGATGTGGATGGGATCGACGAACTGTATGAGAACCTGAGTACGCGATTGGCAGATCTTCCCAAGGGACGGGTGCGCCCACCTTTTGATCAGCCCTATCAGCAACGCGAGTTTCATGTCATAGACGAAGATGGCACTCTGGTGTTTTTTGGTCAGGACATCCGCCCGAGCAGCTAGGCGCTCCCGTCCGCAGTCAACGCGCCTGCGGCACATCTCCGCCGGTTGGGCCGGGCAGCGCGTGCCGCGCTGCGGGTGCGCCTAGAAGCCTGGGCTGGTGCCTTGCAGTACCCCATGTTCAAGAGCGTAGCGGGTCAGGCCGGCGGTGGAGGAAATCCCCAGCTTGCGCTTGATGTTCTTGCGGTGGGTTTCCACCGTGCGCACCGAGATTTCCAGTGCCAGGGCGACCTCTTTGTTGGATTTACCCTGTGCCAGTTCCAGCAGGATCGTCTGTTCGCGCCCAGTCAGCGCCTCGCGTGCGCTGTCTTTCTTGGGTTCCAGTGATCCGCTTGCCCCGGTGCACAGGTATTGCTCGCCGCGCATCACAGCATCGATGGCCTGTTTGATCTCGTCTGTCGGGACGTCTTTCAACACATAGCCCTTGGCACCGTGGCTGAGCGCGGTCGAGATGTATTCCGGGCTGTCATGCATCGACAGGATCAGGATGCGGGTGTTGGGCAAGCGCTCGAGGATCATCTCGGTTGCGCTGAGACCGCCGAGACCAGGCATGTTAAGATCCATCAGGATGACATCAGGGGAAAGGTCTGTAGCCTGGTCAACAGCCTCCTGACCAGTGCCGAGCGTGCCGACTACCGCGATTTCGGGGTAGCTTTCGAGGATCGACTGGATCCCTTCGGCCACCATCGGGTGATCGTCTACAATGAGTACTCGGATTGTCATGTACCGGCCTTTCGGTTCGGAGATGCATCTTCCCGCGGCGGGAGCAGGTGGCTGAGCGGCAGACTGGCCTCGATCACGGTGCCGCCACGCGGGCCGCGTGATGACAGAATGCGCAGGGAGCCGTCAAGCTGTTCGATACGTTCCTGCATGTTGCGCAACCCGATCCCGGTGCTTGCCTGGCCCTGTCCGTTGGGCAGGCCCCGACCGTTGTCGGTGATGCGCATCGTGGCGCCTTTTTTATGGCCGCGCAGGTCGATATTAACACGGGTTGCGCCAGAATGGCGTTCGATATTCGTCAGGGCCTCTTGCGCGATGCGGTAGAGGGCGATCTTGCTGTCCTGATCCAGACGGTTTCGGAACACCACCGTCGTGAACTCGGTCTCGATCCCGGTGCGTTCTCGGAAATCGTCGGTCAGCGTTTTCAGGGCGGGGCCGAGGCCCAGATCGTCCAAGACGCCGGGGCGCAGATCGCGGCTGATGCGGCGGACTTCGGTGATGGCGGTGCCGAGGTGGTCGATGCCCTTGTCCAAGGGCGCGCGGGCGCCATCATCGTCTCCGCGATCCATCCGTCGCCTTGTGTTGTCCAGCGCGTAACGAACCCCGACAAGAATTTGGCTGATCCCGTCGTGTAATTCGCGCGCTACGCGGCCGCGCTCTTCTTCCTGCGCGTCAAAAACCCGCTGGGTCAGTTCCTTGAGCTTGGCATCTGCCAGCCGTCGCTCGCGGACATTCAGCAACATGCCTGAGGCAAAGACAATCAGCACGGCGGCCACAACGATACCACCAATATACAAGAAGGTGCGCTGTACGCGGGCTTCGACTTCTGCCCGGGCGTTGGCGACGGTCGCCACGATATCGTCGATGAAGACGCCGGTGCCGACGGCCCATTGCCAATCCTGCAGGCCGACGACGTAGGCGATCATCTGCGCCTCTTCCCCGGTCGAAGGCTTTTGCCACATAAAGCTGTGCCAACCAGCCCCTTGCCGGGCGAGGCTGATGAACTCGTCCACAATCGGGATGCCGTCGCTGTCTGTCAGGCCCTCCCAGTTGCGGTTGATGAACTCGGTTTGACGCGGGCTAACGAGGTTGTTGCCGTCATAGTCATAGACGAAAAAGAATCCGTCTTTCCCGTAGATCATTGCGGACAGGATCTGCGTTACCAGATTTTTGGCGACATGATCATCAGGCGAGGCACGTCCGTAGATATAGGCGAAACCGTTCCTGGCCTGCGTGACGTAGTTCTTCAGCTCTTCTTTCTTGGCTTCGATCAACCGGCGCTCCAGCGCCTGAATCTCGCGCTCGGCGGTTGCGCGGGATTCATGGGCGACCAGCAACGCAATTGCTGCCACGGCCACGACCAGTGGAATTGCCGCAACAAGCGACAGCTTCTGGCCATAGGTCAGTGAGATCAGGTTTCGAAGTCCCCTCATGGTCGAATCGATACGCAAGCGCGCTGGAAAATGCAAAATTTTTGGGTCACACGCGCATTATATTGGCCAGAAATCTTGGAAATTCTTGGCAACTTGCGCGTTTTCAGTCGCTGGAGCCCGAAAAACCCGGCCGTCTACGCAGTAATAGGTATTCACATTCAGGACCTGCCCCTTAGTCTGACGCGCACTGACAACGACCGCGCCCGGATTTTTGTCCGGGTTTAGAATATGTAGGGGAGGAACACTCATATGGATCGTCGTTCATTTCTGAAAACATCTGCTCTGGGCGGCTCGGCAGCTGCGGCCACCACGCTGGCAGCTCCGGCCTATGCGCAGGGCAATCGTACCCTGACCATGGTGACCTCGTGGGGTCGTGGTGCGGCAGGTGTGTTTGACAGCGCGCAGCGGTGTGCAGACAGCATTAATGCGATGTCGGATGGCAGCCTGACGATTGACATCAAAGCCGCCGGTGAACTGGTTGGCGCGTTTGAGGTTTTTGACGCCGTATCGTCGGGTCAGGCCGATATGTATCACGCAGCTGACTACTACTTCGTCGGTCAGCACCCTGGCTATGCCTTCTTCACCGCCGTTCCCTTCGGCATGACCGCGCAGGAACAGGTGAACTGGTACTACCATGACGGCGGCATGGAGCTACATGACGAACTGGGTGAAATCTTTGGTTTGAAATCCTTCCTCGCCGGGAACACCGGCGCGCAGGCGGGCGGCTGGTTCTCGAAAGAGATCAACGGCCCCGAAGATTTCCAGGGCCTGAAGTTCCGGATGCCGGGTCTTGGCGGGCAGGCATTGGGCAAGCTGGGTGCATCCGTTCAGAACATCCCCGGTTCCGAAGTTTACCAGGCACTGTCCTCGGGCGCGATCGACGGCACCGAATGGATCGGTCCATGGGCCGACGAAAAGATGGGCTTCCAGGAAATCACCAAGACTTTCTATACAGCGGGCTTCCACGAGCCGGCAGCGGGTCTTTCCCTGGCAACCAACCGCGATGTCTTCGACGAGCTGACCCCGGCGCAGCAAAAGATCATCGAGCTTGCCGCCGCCGAAGCGCACCAGTGGAACCTGGCGCAATTCCTTGCCAACAATGGTGCCGCTCTGCAGCGTCTGCAGTCGGGTGGCGTGAAGGTTCTGGCATTCCCGGACAGCGTTTGGGATGCCTTCGGTCAGGCCAGCCAGGAAGTTCTGGATGAAAACATGGGCGATGAACTGTTCAAGAAAATCCACGACAGCGCGATGGCGTCGATGGCCGCGTCGTCGGCTTGGTTGAACCTGTCGTCGGGTGCTTACACCACGCAGCGCGACCGCGTACGCGGTTAATTCTTGAAACTATGCTAGACTGGTTTCCCCGCAATAGTGGGGAAACCTTTCCTGTTGCACATGCGCGGTTCGGACAAAGCCGCAAACAATAGCAGTGCAACCGATACGACCTGGGGACAACATGCAGGACGATAACGGTATCTCGTTCTTTGGCGCCCTGTGGAACGGACTGATCTGGTTCGTTCAGAACATCGCCGAAGCCTTCTATAATTTCGGATACGCCATCACGCATCCGCAACTCTGGCTGAACTGGTCGGACAAAGAAGCAATCATGCGCTTTGTCTATTACGGCGGATCGGTCGAGTTCTTCTTTGTGGTATTCACCTTCTTTCTGGTTTTGACGGCCATCGGGTTTTACTACCGGAGCTTCATGTGGGGGATGGTGCGCGTCCTCGAAGGGTTCGCCAACACGACGGGGCGTTTCTTTGCCTGGGCGGGACTGCTGATGGTGATTCAGCAAATCGTTATCGTTTTCATGCAACGGGTGTTTGCGCGGCCGGACATGTCTTTTGGTCTGGGCATACCGTTCAATCAGGATATCAGCTGGTACGCGGAAGAGCTGAAGCTGTATAACGCGATGGTCGTTTGCCTGTGCTGCACCTACACCTTCGTTCAGGGCGGTCATGTACGTGTCGATCTTGTCTATGCCGGGATCAGCCACCGGGCCAAGCGCGTGATCGATATGCTGGGATCGTTGTTTTTCATGATGCCCATCGCCGTGCTGACATGGATGTATGGCTGGTATTTCATGTGGCGGCACCTGATCGTACCGAAACCATCGGCCAGTGACGCGCTGGATCGGTTGATCGCGAAGTCCCGCGCGCTGCGGTGGAACGTGGAAACCATCGGGTTCAGCCCAAACGGATTCAACGCTTATTTCCTGTTCAAAATCCTGCTGGTCTGCTTCGCGGCCATGGTGTTCTTGCACGCGATCGCCTTCCTGTACCGATCGTATCTGGAATACGTTGAAGGACCGGACAGCGTTGGAAAATACCTCGACAAGGACACCCTTGGCGAGGGTGAAGAAGCCTACGAAGGCGCACATTAAGGACGGAGACCAAGACAATGCTATTCGGACTTGATGGCGTCGAGATAGGCCTCATTATCGTATTCTTTTGCCTTTTCGGAGGCATCCTTTCCGGTTTTCCGGTGGCCTTTGCCATTGGTGGGGCAGGGATCATTTCCTTCGGGATCATCGCGGCGCTGGACAGTGCAGGGCTGTTGATCCACCAGGCGATTGACACCGGATCACAAGCCTATCGGGATCTGGTCAATTCAGGGGTTAAGCCCGATACCGTGTCCGTGTTCCGATACCCGGACTTACCGAGGATCGCCGAGCCGGTTTTTGTGCAGGGTTGGGAAACCGCGTTGGACCGCAACGTCTCGTTCATCGTGAACCGTATCAACGAGCGTGTTCTGGCAGGTCAATCCATCGAGACCCTGCTGGCTGTGCTGATGTTCGTGCTGATGGGTATCACGCTGGAACGCTCGAAGATTGCCAACGACCTGCTGACCACGATGGCGCGTGTCTTTGGCCCCCTGCCGGGTGGTCTGGCCGTGTCGATCGTAGTTGTGGGCGCGTTTCTGGCGGCTTCGACCGGGATCGTGGGCGCGACCGTAGTGACCATGGGCCTGCTGGCGCTGCCGACCATGCTGCGGAACAACTATTCGCCAGAACTGGCGACCGGTGTGATTGCGGCATCGGGAACGCTGGGACAGATCATTCCGCCCTCGATCGTGATCGTTCTGCTAGGCACGCTGGCCGGAGATCTGTATTCCACCGCGCAGGAAACCCGCGCTGTTGAGGCCGGATGCACCGATGCGCTGACCTATCTGGGTGAGCCTGCTGTTGTCTCGGTGGGTACTTTGTTCCAGGCGGCGCTATTGCCGGGGATCATGCTGGCCTTGCTCTATGCGCTTTACGCCTTTGGTTATGCGCTGCTGAACCCGGAAAAGGCACCAGCGGTTGAGATGACGGGCGGAAGCGGTGAACCGATCACCCGTGCCGAAGGGCTGACCTGGCTTCTGGGGGCGCCGGTTGCGCTGATCGTGGGCGCGGTTCTGCTGGGCAGCGCCGGTGTTATAGGCAGCCAGAATATCAATGTCTCTGCGTTTTCGGATATCGGCGCCGGTGCCTCGCTGCGCACCAACGTGTCGGCGGAGTGTCAGGCATCGATGATCGAGCTGCACGGTCAATCTGCATGGGATCAGGCTGTGGCCGAGCAAGAAGCTATCGACGCAGCCGGTGGAACGGCCGCGTCCACACGCCTGAGCGAGGAAGAACTGGCCTCGGCTCTGGAAGCCAAGATTGCCGCGGCTGCTCCGATTGGCAATGGTGTTGCTGTGGTTGTGGTGCTGCTGGGTCTGACGCTGCTGATGGGACGCGGTATCGCACCGTCGAAATCGCCGCAGCCGCTGATCGTCGGGACCATTGGCCTGCTGCTGATGCTGCTGGTTGATTTGGTCTTGATCGCGCCGACGACCTCGTCCGGGGCCACGTTCCTGTTGCTGGCGGTACCGTTTGCGCTGGCCATCTACGGGTCTAAGGAGGCGGCGATACGGTGTTCGAGCAACGATCTGATCCGGGTGGTCTTCCCGCCGCTGGTTCTGATCATCGCAGTGCTCGGATCAATCCTTGGGGGTATCACCAACCCGACACCGGCGGCTGCGCTGGGGGCAGGCGGGGCGATCATGCTGGCGGCTTATCGCAAGCTGCAGGATCAGGAGCGCTCGGGCAAAGTGATCATCTGGTCGACCTTTGCCGTCATCATCTGCCTTGTTCTGGGTGTAAACTTCGACCTGCGCGTCAACCAAGGCAACGTAACGGTGGAAACCTGGATTGCCTTCGTTCTGGCCTATGCAACGTACCTGTATGCGCTGTTTGGCCTGATCTACGGCTGCTGGGTCCTGTTCTCCAGTGGAGTGCTGACCCCGGTGGTGCGTGAGACGGCCAAGGTGACCTCGATGGTCTTTACCATCCTGATCGGGTCGCAGTTGCTGAACCTTGTGGTGATCTCGTTCGGAGGTGAGCACTATATCCAGCAGTTCCTCAAGAGCTTTGACAACGAGTTCACGGTCTTCCTGATCGTGATGCTGGTGCTGTTCATTCTTGGGTTCGTGCTGGACTTCCTCGAAATCATCTACATCGTGATCCCAATTGTGGGTCCGGTGATCTATGGCGGGTCGTTCGATCCGAAATGGGTAACAATCATGGTGGCGGTGAACCTGCAGACCTCGTTCCTGACGCCTCCGTTCGGTTTTGCGCTGTTCTACCTGCGGGGGGTCGCGCCGAAAGAGGTGACAACAGGTCATATCTATCGCGGTATCGTGCCTTTCGTGATCATTCAGGTTGTTGGGATTGCGATCCTGTGGTTCTTCCCGTCGATTGTGACCATCGTACCGGATCTGATCCCGAACTGATATGTTGCTGTGATTAAATAGAAAAGGGGGCCATATGGCCCCCTTTGCTTTGGTGAATTGCGGAAGGGACCAGCCCCTTCTTGGCCTGCGGCCAATTTAACCCCGAGGTGTTTTAGCCGGAGGAAAGGTGGATCAGGTGAACTGGATCAGGTCCCAACGATTGCCGAAAGGGTCGCGCCAGACGGCAACTGTGCCATAGGGTTCGTGTCTTGGGTTTTCTTCGAAATGGACACCCTTGGCGCGCATTGCGGCGTGGTCGCGGTCAAAGTCATCCGTTTGCAGGAAGAAGCCAACGCGTCCTCCGGTCTGATTGCCGATGGCGGCGGTCTGGTTCAGACCGTCAGCCCGGGCCAGCAATAGGGAGGCACCGGCTGAACCCGGAGGTGTCACCAGCACCCAACGTTTACCGCCGCCCAGATCAATATCCTGCGTCAGAGTGAAGCTCAGTGTGCGGGTGTAGAATGCGATGGCGGTATCGTAATCCGGCACCACAAGGGTGACGGCGTGTAGGCTCTGATGCATGAAGGATCACCCTTTGGTCGGGTGGCGGTCGGGCAGCTGAATGCCTGCGACCTGTTCCGCGATCGGGGCCGTAGAAAGGGGGTGATGGCTGGCCTCGGCCAATGCGGCCGGATTGTCGACGCGGTTCCAATTGCCCTGCATATAGGCCTCAAGCCCCGAGAAACGCGCTTTGTATCCCATCTTGGGGCTGCCAGGCACCCAATAGCCGAGATAGACATAGGGCAGGCCAGCCTCGCGCGCGATGTCGATATGATCGAGGATCATATGGGTGCCCAGCGAGTTTTGGGGCTGTTCCGGGTCATAGAAGGAATAGACCATGCTAAGCCCGTCATCCAGAACGTCGGTCAGGCTGACAGCAATCAGTTGATCGGTTTCGGGGTCGGCATATTCCACCACGCGGCTGCGGATCGGGGTTTCTTCGATCATGGCGGCGAATTCAAACACGTCCATATCGGCCATGCCGCCATCGGCGTGGCGGCTATCGAGATAGCGGCGAAACAGATCGTACTGTTCATCCGTTGCCCAAGGCGAATTTGCCCGGCGCCGCAGGTGCGCGTTGCGTTTGGCGGTGCGTTTCTGGCTTTTGCTGGGGCGAAAGGCCGAGACGTCGATGCGGGCGGACAGACAGGCTGCACAATCGGTGCAGGACGGGCGGTAAAGTACGTTCTGAGACCGGCGAAACCCCTGTTGCGACAGTGAGTTGTTAAGCTGATCGGCCCCTTCGCCCTGCAGGGCGGTGAACAGCTTGCGCTCCATCCTGCCCTCAAGGTAAGGGCAGGGCTGGGGTGCCGTCACATAGAATTGCGGCGCGATTGGCAGCGTGTGTCGCATGAAGGTCCCGTGTCTCCTGAGATAGGATGATAACAACGGTTCCTTGAGCCGCCAAGTGATTCAATCGGCTGATTTTTATGCCCGCTGGTTGATCATTACCGTACCGAGGAACGCATCGGTCAGGCCCTGACAGCGCGCGCTGGTCAGCATCATTATGACGGAAATGATCTGAACCACGAAAAACGCCATGCTGATGAAATATCCGGCAGTGTGGGCCACGGCCTTACCCGTATCCATGCGAGATCCAAAGGCGTCGCGCAGTTCGATCCCCATGAACCGCATCCCCAGCGTTGCCGATCCGTTGGCAATCGTGACGACGCGATAGACGAAACTGATCACTCCATAGATCAGCGGCAGAAAGAACAGCCCCGCGCCGAATGTCAGAAAAACCGGCACGATGCACAGCAGTGAGATAAAGGCGATGTCAAAAAGCCATGCAACAAAGCGCTTGGTTGCAACCGATTGATAGAATTCGGGTTGGTTGTCTGGATCAGGCAGGTGAGTCATTCAGTGTAATCCGCGTCGTTGATTGGGGTCACCCTGTCCCGAAAGACGGGACAGGGCAAGGTTGGATCAGGCGCGCTCGCCGTTTTCGGCCTCGTCGCGGCTTTCGCGGACGCGTTCGTCCATGAACTGATCAAACTCGGCCTTGTCCTTGGCTTCGCGCAAACGGCGCAGGAAAGCCTCGAAGTCCTGCTGTTCCCGCTCCAGACGTGCCAGAGTGTCGGCCTTGTAGGCGTCAAACGCGCTGTTGCCCGAAGGCTTCATCGCGCTCATGTGGCTGTGCCAGGATTTGCGGCGGCTGCAGGATTTGCTGAACATGCGTTTGCTCCAGATCATGTAGGCCAGAAGGGCAAGGCCAACGGGCCAGAAGAAGATGAAACCAAGGACCATGACGGCGATCCAGGCGCCCTTGCCCTTGTCGTCAAGCCAGGCTTCGATACGGTGCAGCCATCCCGGGTTTTCAGGGACGGCGGGGTCGGATAGTGCAGTCATTTGTGGTCTCCGGGGTTGATGTTAATCGTTTTGACATTGTTAAGATGGGGAGCGCGCGGCCCGTTGCAAGGGGTCGATGTGAAAAAGATTCACATTAGGTGCGGCGGGACCTTCTTCGGTTGACCTTCGCCCGGATCGGGCGCAGGTTTTGCGCATGCAGAATACAGAACAAAAATCACCTCCGACGCTGGACGAAATTCTTTCTCTGGAAAAGCAGGTCTGGGCTGCGCTGGTTGACGGCAATGCCTCGGCCGACCGGGCGCTGCTGAGTGCGGATTTTCTGGGAGTGTATCCGACCGGCTTTGCCAATCGGGATGATCATGTTGGGCAGTTTGCCGATGCGCCGACCATGGCCCGGTATGAGTTGAGCGAGACGAAACTACGGGTTCTGACCCGTGACATCGTGCTGTTGACCTATCGCGCGGACTATCAGCGCCCCGGATCAGATACGTGGGAGGCGATGCTGATCTCATCCCTGTGGGAGCGGCGCCTGGACGTCTGGGTCAACAGTTTCAGCCAGGATACCCCGGTGGAGGCGCAATGACCGGCCCGCTGAACATCCACCGCGTTCCGCGTGCCTTCGATGCCTCCTTGGGTGAAGAGGCGCTGAATGCGGTTTCCGACGTTTCTCACGAACAGGGCGAGTTGATTGCAGGGGCGGCAGGGTCCAGCCCCTACTTGAAGAGCCTGATCGAGCATGAACGCGGATGGTTGCCGCAAGCCCTTCAGCAACCCGATCAGGCGCTGGCCGAGGTCATGGCTGCGGCAAAAGCCTTGCCGCCGGATCAGTTAAAGCCGGGATTGCGTCAGGCAAAACGGCAGATGGCGCTGTTAACCGCGCTGGCTGATCTGGCCGGGGCGTGGCCGTTGGAGAAGGTCACAGCGGCACTGACGGATTTCGGTGCGTTGGCTGCGGATGTGGCCGCCAAGGCCGAGATTGCGGCGCTGATCCGGCGCGGCAAGCTGCCCGGTATGGGGCCGGATGATGTCGAAACCGCCGCCGGGATGATCATTCTGGCGATGGGTAAGATGGGCGCACACGAGCTGAACTACAGTTCGGATATCGACCTGATCGTGCTGTTCGATGAAACCCGCTTTGACCCGGATGATTTCTACGACGTTAGGCACGGCATGGTGCGGGCGACGCGGAATTTCTGCGCCACGCTTAGCGACAAGACCGCCGATGGCTATGTATTTCGCACCGACCTGCGCTTGCGCCCCGATCCGGCGGTGACCCCGGTCTGCATGGCGGCTGAGGCGGCCGAACGGTATTATGAAAGCCTCGGCCGCACATGGGAACGCGCTGCGTATATCAAGGCGCGCGCCTGTGCCGGCGATTTGGCGGCAGGACAACGCTTTCTGGATACGCTGCGACCCTTTGTCTGGCGCCGCCATCTGGATTTTGCCGCCATTCAGGACGCTCACGACATGCGCCTGCGCATTCGTGAGAACAAGGGCACCGGCGGAGCGCTGACGATCCCGGGCCATGACATGAAGCTGGGGCAGGGCGGTATCCGCGAGATTGAGTTTTTCACCCAAACCCGCCAATTGATCGCCGGGGGCCGCGACCCTAATCTGCGGGTGCGGGGCACCGTGCCTGGTCTGGCCGCGCTGGCTGAAAAAGGTTGGATCCCCCAGGAGGTTTCCGACAAGCTGACCGACCACTACCGCGCCCATCGCGAGGTCGAGCATCGCATCCAGATGGTTCATGACTCGCAGACCCACAAGGTGCCTCAATCGCAGGACGGGATCGAACGCATTGCCTGTCTGATGGGGATCGGCAGCGCCGAGTTGACCGCCGAATTGACGCGCCGCCTGACCGAGGTTCATGAACTGACCGAAGGGTTTTTTGCCCCCGGCTCTTCAACCACAGCACCGGCCAAAGAAGCCGAGTTCGACCAAAGCGTTCTGGCCCGCTGGCCCACCTATCCGGCGCTGCGCTCACAGCGGGGCGCACGGATATTCGAACGGCTCAAGCCCGAACTGCTCTCGCGTTTGTCGAAAACCGCGAAACCGGATGAGGCGCTGATGGCGTTGGACGGGTTCCTGTCAGGCTTGCCCGCCGGGGTACAGCTGTTTTCCCTGTTCGAAGCCAACCCACAACTGATCGACCTGCTGGTGGATATCGTGGGGACCTCGCACGCGCTGGCCGAACATTTATCGCGCAATGCAGCCGTGTTCGATGCGGTGATTGGCGGCAGTTTCTTCGCTGACTGGCCCGGGCAGCCGGTGTTACAGGCCGAACTGTCACAGGCGCTGGCGCATGAGGCGGACTATGAAACACAGCTCGATTACGCCCGCCGCTGGTGCAAGGAATGGCATTTCCGCATCGGGGTTCACCATCTGCGCGGGTTGATAGACGGGGCGCAAGCCGGGCAGCAATATGCCGAACTGGCCAGCACGGTAATCGCTGCGATCCTGCCCTGTGTGACCGAGCAATTTGCCAAGAAACACGGACCTGCGCCGGGACGTGGGGCGGCTGTGCTGGGCATGGGATCGATCGGGGCGGGGCGGATCAATTCTCAATCCGATCTGGATATGATCGTAATCTATGACCCGCAGGATCAGGACATGTCCGACGGCCCGCGCCCACTGGCCACGCGCACCTATTACGCCCGTTTTACGCAGGCGCTAATCACCGCGCTGTCGGCACCGATGTCTCAGGGGCGGCTTTACGAGGTCGACATGCGCTTGCGCCCCTCGGGCAATCAGGGGCCGGTGGCGACCAGCTGGGCCAGCTTTACCAATTATCAACAGAACGAAGCCTGGGTGTGGGAGCATCTGGCCCTGACCCGCGCCTGCGTGGTGGCTGGAAACGCTGGGCTGGTGCAGGATATCGAGGCCTTCCGCGCCGATTTCCTGAAAAAGCCCGAAGATCGCGGAAAGGTCCTGCGGGAAGTGGCCGAGATGCGCGCTCGTCTCGCGGCAGCCAAATCTCCGGTCGGGATATGGGATGCCAAGAACGGTGCGGGCCGGATGATGGATATTGAGCTGATGGCGGAAACCGGGGCGCTGTTGTCGGGCGTCGCGCAGCGTGATGTACAGTCCGGGTTGGACGGTGCTGTCGCTGCGGGATTGCTGGATGTCGCTCAAGCGCAAACGCTCAACGATTGCTACGAACTATGCTGGTCAGTGCAATGCGCGGCCCGGCTGCTGTCGGGCAAGGTGATCGAGGCCGACAAGATCGGCGAGGGTGGTGCAGCATTCCTGTGCCGCGCGACCGGGTTCGAACAGGTCGAACAGCTTCAGGCCGCCTTGCAGGACAGTTATACCACCGCCGCCGGGATCATCGGCAGCGTGATCGAGGAGGGCAAAGATGCCGCGCAGTGACGATCCGAATGATCACAAGGGCCTGATCCGTGAGGCTTATCGCATCGACGGCATCACGCTGCCCGAATGCCGCAGCATCTTCCTGGACTGGGCGCTCAGCCTGCCGGCAGAGCGGGACCAAAAGCAGGCTCTGACCGAGTTGCACGCCGCCTACGCCGCGCAAGAGGCCGATCACCCGATGACTCAGGTACTGGCCGAAGGGCTGCAATCGGCGCAGGCACCGAAACGGCGCGGCGGCTGGCGATCCCGGTCCCGCTAGGGCTTTCCCCCCGACGCGTTCACCACTAAGAAGGCGTCATGACCCAAGCCACCGACCGCCCCCGTATCCGCCTGAAACCCAAAGCCAACGCGCGTGGTTTGCGCCATGGCTTCCCGTGGGTCTATGCCAATGACATCGTCACCGACCGCCGCACGCGCAAAATCCCGGTAGGTGCCTTGGCGGTGCTCGAGGACGAGAAACGCGCGCCCATCGCATTGGTTGCGGTGAACCCCGAGTCCAAGATCATGTGCCGCGTTCTGGATCGCGATCTGGATGCCGAGCTGAACGCCGAATGGTTCGAAACCCGCCTGCGCCGCGCGCTGGAGATGCGCGAGCGCCTGTTCGACGCGCCGTATTACCGCCTGATCCATGCCGAGGCGGACGGCTTTCCCGGCGTGATCATCGACCGGTTCGGGGACGCCTGCGTTATCCAACCTAACGCTGCCTGGGCCGAGACGCACCTGGACAAGCTAACCGATGCTTTGGTCCGTGTCACCGGCGTGACGACGGTGTTGAAAAACGCCTCGGGCCGCACCCGCGGGCTGGAGGGGCTGGACGACGAGAACCAAACTCTGCGCGGCGCCGCGCCCGATGCACCGCTGCGGGTGCCGATGAACGGGGCTATTTATATGGCCGACCTGACCGGCGGTCAGAAAACCGGCCTGTTCTACGACCAGCGTCCCAACCATGCCTTCGCCGCGCGGCTGGTACAGCCGGGCGCGCAGGTGCTCGACGTGTTCAGCCATGTGGGCGGGTTCGGTCTGGCCATGCTGGCCGGAGGGGCGGCTCAGGCTCTGTCCGTTGACGGTTCTGCCGCAGCACTTGAACTGGCCACAAAGGGGGCGAACGCCTCGGGCTGTGCCGACCGTTTCCAAACCCGGCAGGGCGATGCCTTCGACGTCCTCACGCAACTGGGCGAAGAAGACGCGCAATTTGATGTGGTCATCTGCGACCCGCCCGCCTTTGCGCCCTCGAAACAGGCGCTGGATGCAGGGCTTCGCGCCTATGAACGCGTGGCGCGGCTGGCGGCACCTTTGGTAAAGCCCGGCGGTTATCTCGGCCTGTGTTCCTGTTCTCATGCCGCCGATCTTGGCCTTTTCCGCGATGCGTCCTCGCGCGGCATAGGCCGGGCAGGGCGGCAGGCACAGCTGATCCACACAGGCTTTGCCGGACCTGATCACCCGCAATTGCCGCAACTGGCAGAAAGCGGTTACCTCAAAGCTGTGTTCTATCGGCTGTGAGGGCGGTTCTGGATACCTGCGTCATCTACCCCACGGTGATGCGAGAGATGCTGCTGGGCGCGGCCAAGCGCGGTCACTTTCAACCTCTTTGGTCGGCCCGTATCCTTGAGGAATGGGCCCGCGCCGCCCGCAAACTCGGCCCTGATGGCGAGGCACAGGCTCGCGCCGAAATCGCCCTGACCCAAGCGCATTGGCCAGACGCGGAGCGCGCGGCGCAACCGGGCCTCGAACAGCGCCTCTGGTTGCCGGACAGCGCCGATATTCACGTTCTCGCCACGGCCATCGCAGCCTCGGCGGACGTCATCGTCACCGTCAACGCCAAGGATTTCCCAAGAAATATTCTGTCGGATGAGGGGCTTGAGCGGCGCGACCCTGACAGTTTGCTACACGGCTTCTGGCAAAACGACACTGATGGCATGATCGATCTTGCGAACCGGGTGCTGGCCGAGGCCAACCGCCTGTCCGGAGACCAATGGACATTACGCGCCCTGATGAAAAAGGCGCGGCTTCCAAGACTGGGGAAAGCCTTAACTCACTAGGCTCAGGACCCATTGATTTCCGTATAGCGGCGTGATTCACGGTTCGAAAACGAGCGGTGAACATGTCTGATCTTTTCTGGCTTACAG